>CAZEQF010000040.1:0-16878 GCA_964514315.1 uncultured Singulisphaera sp.
CTTGGTCAGATGGGGCGCGTCGATCCAGGCGTCGCCTTGCTGTCCGGAGAGCGCCAGCGCGAGGAACACCTGCGCGCCCTGGCGCGGCCGGCCGCGGTCGTCGGTGACGCGGCCTTTGCACAACAGCGGCAGCGGCGCCATGACGATCGGGCCGAGGTCGCGGCGTTCGCCGGGCTGCAACGCGCCGAGCGCCTTCTCCGCGCCGAGCACGAGATCGGGCGCGAGGGTCTCGCGCAGCATCAGCACGAGCGGCGACGGGTCGAGCCGTTCCGGCGCGTTCGACGACTCGGGGCCGCGCTGTCGCATCGGCACGACGAAGTCGCCGCGGCCGTCTGCGGTCGTCTCGAGGTTGCCCGACAGGCCCGGCGCGAGCTGCTTGCGCAACTGCCACGGGATGTCGGCGGACTGCAGCGGCGCCCCGTCCGGCCCGTGCGGCTGCATCGCGAGCACGACGAGGTCCTCGGGCAGCGTCAGCGTGACGACGAACGCGGATCCGTCGGCCGGGGCCGCGTCCTTCTGCGGCAGCGTGATCTCTGGCAGGCGACGAGGCGCGCGTTCGCCCGTGATGTGCAGGAACGGCTGCAGCCGCGTGCCGTAGCCCGCATGCGGGAACGCGATCGGGTCGCTGCCGCGCGGCTTGCGTTGCGCGAGCCTCTCGAAGGTGTCGGGCAACAGGCCGCGCCAGGCCTCTGCGTCGGCGGGCGCGCGCTGCGACCACAGGGACACGTGCATCGACGCCAGGATCGGCGCGCCGCTCTTGTGGACGACGCGCACCGCGAGTTGGCGCGTGCCGGACAGCGTGAGCTTCAGCGGCTCCTGCGGCGTGGGGTGGGCCCGGAACTCGAGCCAGGACGGCTTCTGCTGCGGCGCGGTGACGGCGATCGCGTAGCGGTCGCCCTTCGTCTGCGGCGAACGCACGAACTGGAAGTGGCGGATCACGCAGTCGCCGCGGCGGTCGGTGAAGCCCGACCACTTCTCTTCGAAGCCCTGGTCCGGGATCCATCGTTGGATCACGAGCGGTGCTGCCGCGACGCCGCGGTCCTGGTCGTCGACGACGCGCACGACCAACGTCTCGTCCTTGCCGAGCAGCAGATGCGCGGACTGCTTCCCCGGGTTGAGTTGCACGATCGCGAACAGGTTGTCCTGCGCGGCTGCGACCCACGTCGATTCCGTGAGCGGCGGCAGGCGGATCGTGCCGTCTTCGCCGGTCTTCGACTTGCGCCCGAAGCGGTGCGGCTGCTCGCTGCCGCGCGGCCGCATCTCGTAGGAAGGCAGCTCGTTCGCGCGCTGCTCGCCTTCGCGCACGCCGATCCACGCGACCTCGATGCCGGCGACCGGAACCGGCTTGCCGGACTCGTCGATGCGCAGCACGGTGACGGTCGGGCCTTCGTCTGCTTCGCCTTCGACCGCGATCTCGTCGGGCGCGCGTTCGATCTCTTCGCGCGCCGACTCCTGCGCCATCGGGTCCTCGGCGTCGAGGTCGCGCGCGGTCGAGTCGGCGACGGCGGCTTCGCCGGGGTCGAACGCCGCTTCGGTGGCAGTCCCCGGGTCCGAAGGTGGTGGCGGCTGGTCTGCTTCGCCTGCGAACGCGAACCACGCCGCGCATGCGACGAGCGCAAGCACAGCGAGGCCTTGGAGCAGGTGGTGCGTTCGCATCGGGGAGCGTTGCGGACCTGCGCGCAGCCGGCGCGGTCCGAAGGCGCGCATCCTAGCGGCGACGGACGTTCGCGTCTTCGGCGAGGTCTTTGCCTTCGAACGGGTTTGTTCCGACTGCGGTTCGAACCACTGCGCGTTCAGCGTCGAGCGACGCGCGGCGCGTTGCGCACCGCGCCGATCGAGCAGCACCGCAGCGCCTCCGATGTCGCCACGAGCACGGGCAACGCGTGGTCCGCCGTCGAACTCATCGCCGACACGACGACGAGGTTGTCGAGGTCGTGCGCGAACTGCTGCGCGAGCGCGCTGCGTTCGACGATGCCGACGCACGTGCGTTCCTCGCTGCGCGCTCCGCGGTTGCGCCACAGCAGCGCGCGCAGGGCGGAGCCGCATTGCGCGTTCGGCTGCACGATGATGCCGGCGATGCGCGCGTCCGGGCATTGCGCGAGGACCTCGCGAGCTGCGGTGGCGAGCTCCTCGCCGTGTTCGCGCAGCAGATGCCACGCGTCGGTGCCCGTGCCCTTCGTGGAGCGTCGGACCTGGGTGCGGAAGGAGACCATGCACAAACGGTAGTGCTGCCCAGCGGCCCGCAAACCCCCTCGGCATCGGGCGCGCCGTGCGCGCATTGCGGCGCGGCGCGCGAGGCTCGGACACTTCGCGCAACGTCGTTGCGCCTCGACCGTGGCCGCGATGCGGCGCCCCGTCACTTCGCGCGGACGCAACGGATCGTCATCGTGCCGACGACGGCTCCGTCCTTGTTCTTCGTGAGCATGCGCGACGTGCGCGCGTCCGCGCCTTCGAACGTCAGCGTCTCGTCCATCGTCGTCTCGCTGCCGTCCATGCCGATCGACGGGCCGCTCATCTCGAACTTCGTGCCGTCGTCGTTGGCGTTGCCCTGCGACTTCGCGAGGTAGGCGCCGAACGAGTCTGCCCAGTAGTTCACGTAGCGCTTCGACACGGGGTCGAAGCCCATGAGGCCCACTGCGTGGAACGGCATGTCCGAGAACGTGCCGTCGACGCGCGTGAGCAGCCAGCGGCCGCCGCACACGATCGACTCGCGCGACTGCATCGTGCCTGTGCCCTGCGGCGTGCCGTCTGCTGCGCCCATCGTCGCCGTGACGTCCCATTCGCCGACGAACGCGCGAAGGCGTGCGTGCGGCTTGCTGTTGGCGGCGAGCTTCGCGCCGGCCTCGAGCGCGCGCTTGAGTTCCTCTGCCTTGCGCAGGTTCGACGCCTTGTTCTTCTCCGTCTCGCCGTCCGCCTTCACGCGGACGCTGCGGATCTCGTTGACGAGGATGGGTTCGCCTTCGGGGCCCTTTGCGTGCTGGCGTTCGATGCGCACGTCGTCGCCTTCGAACGTGATCGTCGACTCCATCATGCCCGTGCCCTGCTCGGTCGTGCTCGTCATCGTCCACGCGATCGCTCCGGTCTTCAGGTCGATCGTGCCGACCGAGTTCGTCGGCGTGGCGCTCACGGAGTCCGCGTCGACTCCGACCAGGCGGCTCTTCGTCGCGTCCCAGCCCTGCAGCGACACGCGTTCCAGCGGCATGTCGATGCCCGTCTGGCGCACGAGCACGAACAGGCCGCCGCACACGCGCTCCGTCTGTTCGCGGAGGCGCAGCGAACCGAGCTTCTTGCCGCCGTCGAAGAACGACGCGGTGCAGTCCCATTCGCCGACGGAGCGCGCGAGCGCCTCTTGTTCGGGCGAAGGCTTGGGCGGCCCTTCCTGCGCGGAAAGCGCGAACGGGGCCATGAGGGCGAGCAACGCAGTCGTGGTGAGGCGACGGATCGAGTTCATGGAAGGGAGCGCGCCGTGGATGCGGCGCGGTCGCGCGTTGTCCTGTCCGTCGCGCCGCGCGTCAACGCGGCGTCGCGTCACCCGGGCGTAACGTCGCTGTCTGTGCTTTGCCGAGCGCGTGCTGCACGTGCGCGCGCGCGACGGCGGCCTCGGCGCGCAGGCGCGCGAGTTCGCGCTGCAGTTCGATCTGCGCGGCTTCGGCGCCGAGCCATTCGTCGAGCGAGCCGGTGCCCGCGGCCCATTCGCTGCGCGCGAGGTCCGCGATTGCAAGCAGCCGCGGCGCCACTTCGCGCGAGAGCACGTCGTGTTCGTCCGCGCTCGCGGTGAGCGCGCGTTCTTCGGCCGCCAGCTCTGCCGTCACGTCGAGCTCCGTCTGCCGCAGCATCGCGGCGGCTGCGGCGGCCTCGGCTTCGCGTTGCCGCAGCAGCGCGTCGATCGCGTGGTTGCGCAGGAACGGCAACGTCATCGCCGGCTGCAGCATCGCGCTGCCGTCGCCCATGAGCAGCGAGCGCAGCGAGAACTGTGGGATGCGTTCCCATTCATCGGCGGCGAGTTGCCGAAGCGTCGCGTCGTGGCGCGCCTTTGCTTCGAGCAGCGCGGGGCTGTGGTTGAGCGCGCAGTCGATCGCGTCGCGCTCCTGCTCGCGCAACGACGATGCCGCGGGCAGCTGTGGTCGGGCGTCGAAGTCCGCGTCCGCCGCTTTGCCCGCTGCGGCGCACAGCGCGAGCAGCAACGCTGGACGCTCCGTGCGCATGCGCTGCAGTTGCGCCCGTGCTCGTTGCTCCTGCGTCGCGAGGTCGAGTCGTTCGCGTTGCGAACCGAGGCCCGCGCCGGCGCGAGCGTCCGCCGACGCGGAGACGAACTCGAGCGCCGCGAGGAGCCGTTCTTGCAGCGCGATCTCCTGGTCGGCGAGCGCGAGCGCGACGTGGCGTTCCGCGATCCTCGACTGCAACTCGAGGCGCGCTGCGGTGAACGCCGCCGCCGCGACCTTCGCGCGCGCGAGCGCCGCGAGGCCGCGGTCGCGCAGGCGGCCGGGCAACACCCAGTTCGCCATCGTGTCGGTCATCAGCATGAGGCCCGTGCGGTCGAGCGCGCTGCCGCCGTCGAGCGTGTGCTCGACGCCGAGCATCGGCGTCGTGTCCTGCGTCGCAGCCTGCGGCACTTCTTCGACGGCGGCGATCCACTCGTGCCACTTCGCTTCGAGTTCGCCGTTGTTCGACTCCGCGTGCGCGAGCCAGTCGGCGAGCGACGCTCCTTCTCCGAGCGGCGGGAGTTGTCGTTCCGCGAACGGCTTCGCGTAGCGCGCCCCGAGCTGCTGCGCGAGGTCGCGTTGCTGCTGTTCGCCTTCGACGTGCACCGAACACGAGAACAGCGACAGCCCTGCTGCGAGACGGAGAGCGTGGATGATCTTCACTGGGCTTCCTCCGGGATCGCGGCCGCTGCTGCGGTGCTCGACTTCGGCGACAGGTCGCCTGTGCTCGGCAGCTCGCGCCGCTTCCACAGGTAGAACACGACGGGATACACGAGCAGCTCCATCAGGAAGCTGACGGCGATGCCGCCGATCAACGGCGCCACGAGCCTGCGCGTCACGTCGGCGCCGGTGCCGACGGCCCACAGCAACGGCAGCAAGCCGATCATGTCCGTCGCGACGGTCATCGTCTTCGGACGGATGCGCTTCACCGCGCCGTGGTGGATCGCGGTGAGCAGGTCCTGTTCGTTGCGCATGCGACCTACGGCCTTCGCTCGGTCGTGCTCCGAGTCGAGGTAGAGCAGCATCATCTGCCCGGTCTCGGCATCGACGCCGAGCAGCGCGATGATGCCGACCCAGACCGCGAGGCTCATGTCGTAGTCGAGCGCCCACAAGAACCAGAACGCGCCGATCAGCGAGAACGGCACCGCGAGCAGGATCACGCCGACGCGGAACCACGAGCCCGACGCCGCATAGAGCAGCAGCACGATCAACGCGAACGTCAGCGGCAGCACGAGCAGCAGCCGTTCCTCGGTCTCCGCGAGGTACTCGAACGTGCCCGACCACGCGCGGCTGTAGCCCGGCGGCAACGGCACCTTCTGGTCGACGAGCGCGCGCGCTTCTTTGACGAAGCCGCCGAGGTCGCGGCCGTCGACGTCGACGTAGACCCACACGGTGCGTTGCGCGTTCTCGCTGCGCAGCATCGGCGCGCCTTCGGTCGTCGCGATCGTGCACAGCTCGCCGAGCGGCACGCGCGCGCCGGTCGGCGCGTCGACGAGCAGTTGCGAGAGCGCCTGTGCGTCGTCGCGCAGTTCGCGCGCGAAGCGGACCTGGATCGGGAAGCGGCCCGGCCCTTCGACCGCGGTCGCGATCGGTCGGCCGCCGATCGCCGTCGCGATCACGTCCTGCACCGCGCCGACCGTGAGGCCGTGCCGCGCCGCGCGTTCGCGGTCGACGGTGACGTCGAGGTAGAGGCCGCCGACGTTGTCGTCGACGAACACGCTGCGCACGCCTTGCACCGGCATCGCGCCGACGGAGTCGGGCTGCAGCGCGGCCGCGGTGCGCTGCGCGAGCGCGTTCAACTCCTTGAGGTCCGGCCCGTAGAACTTGATGCCGACCGGCGTCTTGATGCCCGTTGCGAGCATGTTGAGCCGGTTCTCGATGGGGTAGGGCCACGCGTTCGCCATGCCCGGCAGCTTGACGATGCCGTCGATGCCTTCGTGGCGATTGCCTGCCGAGTCGGTCCAGCCGTACTTCAGCTCCTCCATCGTGATCGTGCGATGGCCCGGGAACGCCCACGCGAGCGCGGGCTTGCTCCAGTCGAGCCACGACGGCCATGAGTCGTAGAAGCGTTCGACGCTGCGCGTGCGCCACTTCGAACGGTCGGGTTCGAGCTGCACGACGGTCTCGATCATCGACAGCGGCGCAGGGTCGGTCGCCGTCTCGGCGCGGCCGATCTTGCCGTGCACGGTGCGCACCTCGGGCACGAGCGCGATGAGTTTGTCGGTCTGCTGCAGCGTCTCGCGCGCCTTGCCGACGCTGACGCTCGCGGCCGTCGTCGGCATGTAGAGCAAGTCGCCCTCGTCGAGCTTCGGCATGAACTCGGAGCCCAGGTTGCGCATCGGGTAGACCGCGGACGCGCCGAGCAACGTGACGAGCGTGAGCGTTGCCCAAGGCCGCCGCAGGCACAGCCAGAAGAACGGCTCGTAGATCGCCTCGGACAGTCGATTGAGCGGGTTCTTGTCCTCGCGCGGGATGCGGCCCTTCACGAGCGCGACCATCAGCGCGGGCACGACGGTGATGCCGAGCACCGCGCCCGCCGCGATCGCGAACGTCTTGGTCCATGCAAGCGGCGCGAACATGCGCGCCGACTCGCCGCCGAGCGTGAAGATCGGCAGGAAGCTCACGGTGATGACGAGCAGCGAATGGAACAGGCTCGGCGCCACTTCGCGCGCGGCTGCGAGCACCAGGTCCTGTTGCCGCGGCATCGGCGTGCCGTCGCGTTCGAACGCGGCGCGCGCGGCGAAGATGTGCTTGTGCGCGTTCTCGACGAGCACGACGCCGCTGTCGACCATGACGCCGATCGCGAGCGCGAGGCCGCCGATGGACATGATGTTGGCGTTGATGCCGAGCAGCGTCATCAACAGGATCGACACGAGCAGGCCGATCGGCAGCACGAGCAGCGCGACGAGCGCAGATCGCACGTGCAGCAGGAACACGAGGCAGATCGCGCCGGTGACGAGCAGCTCCTCGAGCACCGCGTCGGTCAACGTGTCGACGGCGCGGCCGATCACGCGCGAGCGGTCGTAGGTCTCGACGACCTTCACGCCCTCGGGCAGGCCGGCCTTCAGCTCCTCGATCTTCTTCTTGCAGTCGGCGATCACCTGGTAGGCGTTGGCGCCGAAGCGCGACACGACGATGCCGCCGACCGCCTCGCCCTTGCCGTCGAGTTCGCCGACGCTGCGCCGCGCCTCGCCGCCGACCGCGAGATCGGCGACGTCCGCGAGCATCACCGGAGTGTTGTCCGGCCCGAGGCCGACCGGGACCTTGCGGAGGTCGTCGAGGCCCTTCAGGTAGCCGCGCGAGCGGACCATGTATTCCTGCTCGCCGCGCTCGACGACGGAGCCGCCGACGTCGTCGTTGCTGCGCTGGATCGCTTCGACGACGTCGTCGAGGCGCAGCCCGAATGCGAACATGCGCGCCGGGTCGATCGCGACCTGGTACTGCTTGACGAAGCCGCCGAAGCTCGCGACCTCGGCGACGCCGTCGACCGCGGACAGCGGATAGCGCAGGTAGTAGTCCTGCAGCTCGCGCAGCTGCGCGAGGTCGTGGCGGTCGCTCGTGAGCGCGTATTGGTAGACCCAGCCGACACCGGTCGCGTCGGGGCCGAGCTTCGGTTGCACGCCTTCGGGCAGGCGGTCGCGGATCGTCGACAGGTACTCGAGCACGCGGCTGCGCGCCCAGTAGATGTCGGTGCCGTCCTCGAACAGCACGTAGACGAACGACTGTTCGAACATCGACAGCCCGCGCACGTCGGTCGCGCCGGGCACCGCGAGCAGCGCGCTCGACAGCGGGTAGGTGACCTGGTCGTCGACGACTTGCGGGTTCTGGCCCTCGTACTCGGTGGTGACGATCACCTGCACGTCGGACAGGTCCGGGATCGCGTCGAGTCGGATGTTGCGCAGGCCCCAGAAGCCGAACACGAGCAGCGCCGCCGTGCACAAGAGCACGACTGCGCGGTGCACGATCGACAGTTCGACGATGCGCGCGATCACTTGCCCGCTCCTTCACCCGGAGCGGTCGCGAACGGCATCGAGCGGCGCACTTCGCCGCATTCGAGCATCGAGCTGCCGTAGTAGGGATTGCGCGTCTTGTCGTCGATCTGCAACCAGTCGGCCTCGGCCATCGGGCAGTGGTGGACGTAGAGCTTGCCGTCGTTGCCGCGCGGCCGTGCGACCTCGAACAACGCGATCGCGAGCAGGCTCGCCTTCTTCCACGCGACGCGCGCGGCCTCGATGTCGGCGCTCGGCTGGTCCATCTGGCGCGCGAACTCGGTTGCCTGCAACTGCGCCTGCGGTTCCTTGACCGCGCGCACCGCGGCGTCGGCTGCCGCCTTCGTCGCATTCCACGACTCGAGGTCGAAGCGATCCGCTGCGAACGCCTCGGACGTGCGGATGTAGGCGGCGAACAGCGCGTCGATCGCGCGTTGGCTCTCTTGCGACAGCGGCACCGATGCGGGCGGCGGCAGTTCGCCGTCCTTCATCAGCCCGTCCTCCTCGAACTTGCGCGAGCCTTCGCGCAAGCGGCTCTCCGAGTCGATCAGGAACTGGCCGCTGACGACGACCTGCTGGCCCGCGGCGAGCCCGTCCGTGACCTCGACGAACCCCTCGTCGTCGGTGGCGCCGATGTGCACGACTTGCGGCGAGAAGCGGCCCTTGCCGACCGCGACCCAGACGAGCTTGCGCGCGCCGGAGTCGAGCACGGCTTCGGCGGGGGCCTTCACTGCGTCGGCCGCGGTCTCGATGACGATCGAGGTACGCGCGAACGTGCCCGGCTTGAGCGCGAGGCTCGCGTTGTCGACGGCGATGCGGACCGTCGTCGTGCGCGACGCTTCGTCGACCTCGGGCGCCACGAACACGACCGTGCCGCGGACTTCGGGCGCGCCTGCGGAGTCGAGGCTCGCGACCACTTCGGTGCCTTTCTGGATCGAGGCTGCGGCGCCCTGCGGCACGCGCACGTCGAGCCACAACGTCGACAGGTCGGCGAGGCGCAGCAGCGGCTGTCCCTTCATCGCCGGAGAACCGCGCACGACGTCGCGCGCGATGACGACGCCGGTCACGGGGCTCTTCCAAACGACGGCGCGCTGCGGTTCTGCGCCCGCTTCGAGCGAAGCGGTCAGCAACGCATCGACGTCGAGGTTCTGCAGCTTCTGCCGCGCGAGCGCGAGCAGGCTCGCGTCGCCGGATCGAGCTGCCGCCTGCAACTCGGCCTGCGCGACGAGCAGGTCCTGCGCGTAGACGGCGAACAGCGGCGCGCCCTTCTCGACGCGCATGCCGATCGTGTTCGCGTGCAGTTCCTCGACGAAGCCGTCGAACTTCAGCGCGACGTCGACGAGCGAGGTCTCGGCCGTGCGCAGCTGCCCGAACGCGCGCACCGTGCGGCGCATCGGCCCGCGCACGGCCTGCGCGAGGCGCACGCCCATGTTCTGCACGACGACCGGGTCGATCGTGATCTCGTGCGCCGAGCCGCCGAGCGCCTCTGCGGATCCGACCGGCACGAGGTCCATGCGGCACGACGGGCAGAGGCCGGGCTCGCGCACGCGGATCGTCGGGTGCATCGAGCACGTGTAGAGCGTGCCGCCTGCCGTGTCGGGGCCGCGCGCCTGGCCGACGGCGAATGCGATCTCCGCGGTCGTCAGCAGCAACGCGAACAGCGCGAACGAAGGCAGCGAGCCCAGCAGGAATCGCCTGCCTCGCGACGTGAACGCGGCAACGATCGCGGACAGCAGGAGGACGAGAGCGGCGGTGAAGTAGACGTAGGAAGGCAGCATCGGCAGAGCTCGCGCAGGCGGTCACGGGCACAACCGGGGCGCGGCTCCTGCGCGGCGCATTCGCTCCGGTCCACTCGACGCGGGGACGCAATGTCCCCACGGAGTCCCGCTAGAGCCGCCAGACGGAGTAGGCGATCTGCCTAGCTACGTTCGGCAGCGGCGCGTGGCCGCGTTGCGCGGGCTGCGAACCGGATGCACTGCTGCGTGCTTCTTCGTCGCTGCGCGCAACGCTCGGCGGTCCGCGCGCGGGCTCGTGCATCGCTGCGAACGTCTGCTTGCCGTGATCCTGCTCCGGAGCCGGCGTCGGTGCGCGCGAAGGAGCCTTGCAGCTGCAGCAGCTCTCGGCTTCCTCGGCTTGCAGTTCGGCTTCGTCCTGCGGGCAGCAGCACGAGGTCGAAGGCTGGCATGCGCCGGGCTGCGCGTCCGTCCCGCATGCGGCACTGCGCTGCGCCGGCGCGCTCGCGAGGAGCGTCAGCGCGGCGAGCAGCCAGCACAGCAGGTTGCGGAGCACGAAGGGCACGAGGCGCGGAATGCTAGCGCGAGGGAGGACTCCGTCCATCGGCCCGAGGTCGGAGGCGTTGTGTAGCGTGCAGAATTCTCGCGGCGCACTGCGGGTCGATGCCCGCGTTCAGTCTTTGGCGGGGGCCGCTTGCGCCAGCGCGCGGCGGGCACGTTCCCGCACGCCCTTGTCCGCGTGCTCCGCCAGCTGCTGCAGCGGGGCGCGGGCCGCCGCCGCGAACGGTAGCGCCATGCCGAGCGCGGTCGTGGTCTCACGCAACGTCTCGAGGTCCTTCTCGGACTGCGCTGCGGCGGCGAGGTCGTTCGCGTGCAACGCGATGCGTTGCGGGCCGAGCAGCACGAGCGCCTGCGCGGCTTCGCGTCGTTGCGCGGGCCCGCGTTCGTGCGCGAGGCGGCGCGACTGCGCCAATGCGCGGTGCGTCTCGTCGTCGCTGACGGCGAGCAGCGCGCGCGCAGCCGCGACCTCGGGCAGATCGTCCATCTTGTAGTACTCGCCGAGGAGCTTCGTGTGGCCGGTCGGGTGCTCGCTCTTCTCGAGGAACGCGACAAGCTCGTCGGCAGCATCCCGAGCGCCCGAGCCGCGTGTCGCAATCACCTCGCAAGCAGCCGCGCGCGAATACTCCCAGTCTTCGCGCACGGGCATCAGCAGTTGCTCCAGCGGCGCGGATGCGTTGACGCGCGCTCGGCCGAACAGCCTCGCGATCGCGCGCGCGAGTGGCGCAACGAGTTGCCCGTCCTCGGCGCGCACTTCTGCGCCGCGCTGGTCGAACGCGTCGGATGCCTGCTCGAGCAGCGCGCGCTGCTCGGCCGTCGCCCATGGCGCGAGCGAACCGAGCGCTTCGGCGAAGTCCGGCAACGCGCGCGGCGGAACGCGCGGCGCGAGCGCGAGCAGGCGCGCGACGAGTTCCTGCTTCGGCGGCTCGGTGGGCTTCGTCGCATCGGCGAGCGCGTTGTCCTTCGCCCGTTCCGCACACTGGGGTTCGGAAGATGCGTCCGCGGCCGATGGCCGAGGCGCGCGCGAGACTTGCTGCGCCTCGGCGACGAGCTTCCACGGTTCGTTCTGCTCGACGAGGAGCCGGCACGCGGCGCACGCGGCGGCGACGTCGGGAGGCGACTTCTCGCATGCCGCGGCCAAGGCGTCGACGGCATGGGCTTCCTGCGCGCACAGAGCGCCAGCTCCGAGCGTCGCCAGCAGCGCACCTGCGACAGCTGTCTGCGCCGTGCGCGCGAACGAGCGTGCAACCGTTGCATGGGGCGCTGCGAAACGAGCCGGGCGGGAAGTGCGCATCCGCCGCACGATAGTGCCCTGCCGCGCGTTCTTCCTCTCTGCACGATGCCTGCAGCCCGCGGGCGATCCTGACGTCCACGCCGCTACGCTCTCCCGCCTCGTGATCCGACCCGTCGTCTCGCTGTCCAAGGTCTGCAAGTCCGTGCGCGAAGGCGCGCGCTCGCGGCCGATCCTCGACGGCGTCGACTTCGAACTCGCGCCGCATTCGTCGTGCGCGGTGGTGGGACGCTCGGGCAGCGGCAAGTCGACGTTGCTCAACCTCACTGCGGGCCTCGACCAGCCAGACTCCGGCAGCGTGCAGTTGATGGGCGAAGAACTCGGCGGCAAGTCCGAGTCCGAACGCGCGGCGCTGCGCCAGCGGCACGTCGGGTTCGTGTTCCAGTCGTTCCACCTGCTGCCGACGCTGACGGCGTTGGAGAACGTGCAGTTGCCGCTCGAACTCGGGCGACACCCTGCCGCCGCTGCGCGCGCGCGCGCGATGGAGTTGCTCGCTGCCGTCGGGCTCGCGGACCGCTGCGATGCGTATCCCGCTGTGTTGTCCGGAGGCGAACAGCAGCGGCTCGCGGTCGCGCGCGCGCTGTCGACTTCGCCGGCGCTCGTGCTCGCTGACGAGCCGACGGGCAACCTCGACGACGAGTCGGCGCAGCAAGTGCTCGACCTGTTGTTCGCGCTCGTGCAGGAACGCGGCAGCAGTCTGTTGTTGGTCACGCACGCTGCGGCGGTCGCCGCGCGTTGCCAGCGACGTGTGCGCCTCGAGCACGGCAGGTTGCGGAGCGAGCCGTGAGTTCGTTGCTGCTGCGTTGGAGCCTGCGGCACCATCGTCGGCAGGCGTGGCGCAGCGGGCTCGCGGTGCTCGGCATCGCGCTCGGTGTCGCGCTGCTCGTGGCCGTGCAGGCGACGCTCGGCAGCGCGGCGCAGGCATTCGAACGCGCGACCGAGGCCGCGACCGGCCGCGCGACGCATTCGCTGCACGGCGGACCGGCAGGCGTTCCCGTGGAGGCGCTCGCGGTGTTGTCGCAAGAGCACGGCGTGCGCGCCGCGCCCGTGGTCGAAGGGCAGCTCTACGTGTCGGGACGCGCGTTCCGGTATCTCGGCATCGATCCGTTCGTCGAGTCCGACGTGCGTCCGCAGCTCGCGCGCGCAGGGCAAGAAGGGGTCGATGCGGCCGTGCTGCTCGAAAGCGGCAGCTTCGTCGCTTCGCGCGCGACGTTGCAACGCATGGGCGCGAGCGTCGGCGGGCGCTTCGAAGTGAGCGTCGCGGGGCGCATGTTCGCGGCGCTCAGCGCGGGCGCGATCGCGGACGATCTCGCGGCGGGCCTCGACGACGTTTTGCTCGTCGACGTCGCGACGGCGCAGGAGTGGAAGGGCATCCCGCGCCACGTCGATCGCGTCGACCTCGTGTTGCCCGCGGGCCTCGACGTCGATGCGCTGTGCGCGCGCCTCGGCAACGGCCTGCGCGCCGAGCCCGCGGCGATGCGCGAGAGCTTTCGCGAACTGACCGCCGCATTCCGCAGCAACCTCGAGGCGCTTGGATTGCTGTCGCTCGTCGTCGGCGCGTTCCTCGTGCATGCGGCGATGCGCGCCGCAGTCGCCAACCGGCAGGTCGAGTTCGCGTTGCTGCGCGCGCTCGGCGCCGATGCGCGCCGTGTCGCGTTCTCCGTGGCGCGCGAGGCCGCGATGCTCGGTCTGCTCGGCGCGATCCTCGGCTGCGCGCTCGGGCAACTCGGCGCCGCGGCGTTGGTCGATCCGCTCGTCGCGACGTTGAACGACTTGTTCACGACCGTGGCGTTGCACGGTGTCGAGGCCGATCCGTGGCTTTGGCTTGCGGCCCTGGGGCTCGGTCCGCTCGTTGCCGTGCTTGCGGCCAGCGGTCCTGTGCGCGAAGCCGTGCTCGCGCCGCCGCGCGCGGTGTTCGTGAGCGGCCGCCTGCCGGTGCCTCAGGCCGACGTGCCGCTGCGCTGGCTCGTGCCGCTCTGTGTCGTCGCGGGAGCGTTGCTCGTGTTCGCGGGACGACGCATGGCGATGGCGCACGCGGGCCTTCTGTGCGCGTGCGTCGCGATCGCGATCGCTGCGCCGCGCGCGGTCGAGGCGTTGCTCGCGCTTGCGAGCCGTTGGCCTTCGCGCTCGTCGCCGTGGCTCGCCTACGTGTTGCGAAGCGCGGCGAAGTCGCGACAACGCGTCGGCGCCGCAGTCGCAGCGCTCGTGCTCGCGATCGGCATCACGACCGGGCTCGGCGCGATGATCCAGAGCTTCCGCACGACGGTTGCCACGTGGCTCGAGGACGCGATCCCCGCCGACGTCTACGTCGCGAGCCCCGGCAGCGTCGACGCGCGCGAGAATGCGCGGCTCTCCGACGAAGCGCTCGCGGCATTGCGCGAGGCAGCGGGGACGCGCGCCGTGTCGACGTATCGGCCGATGCGCGTGCATGCGCGACCCGGCACGGCTGCGTTCGAGGAGACGCGCGCGACGGCGATGGAGCCTTCGCCGCGCGTGCTGCAGCGGCTGCCGTTGCTGGGCGCAGTCGATCGCGCGCGCGAGCGCTTCGCGCAAGGCGAAGGCGTGCTCGCGACGGAACCCTTGGCTTCGCGTTGGGGCATCGAGGCCGGCGACCTCGTTGCCGTGGCGACGGATGACGGTGTCCGCGACGCGATCGTGCTCGCGATCGAACGTCACTACCGCACGCCGCGCGGCGAACTCGTGCTGCCGGCATCGTGGTTCCCGCAGTTGCTTCCCGAGTCGCTGGGCATCGAGGCGCTGCCCGGCGAGGACGCGGAGGCGCTCGCGCAACGAGTGCGCGACGCGCTCGTCGCAGTGGCGCAAGCTCCGATCGTCAGCACGCGCGCGTCCATCGAGCGCACGACGATGAAGGTGTTCGACCGCACGTTCGCGATCACCGACGCGTTGCGCGTCGTGTGCCTCCTCGTCGCCGTGCTCGGCATCTGGTCGTCGTTCGCTGCGCTGCAGCTCGACCGGCAGAAGGAGATCGCCGTCCTGCGCGCGCTCGGCGCGGCGCCGAAGCACGTTCGCGCGCTCGTGCTCGGCCAGACCGCGTTGCTCGGATTCGTCGCTGGACTGCTGTCGTTGCCGGTCGGCGCATTCGTCGGCTATGTGCTCGCGACGGTCGTCAACCGTGGTTCGTTCGGATGGTCGTTGTTGGCCTTCGACCTGCCGATGCGATTGCTCGTCGAGGCGCTGGCCTTGGCGCTCGGGGCTGCGGTGCTCGCTGGGCTGTGGCCCGCGTTCCGCATGGCACGGCAGGCGCCCGCCGCGGCGCTGAGGGAGGACTGACGATGCGATTCGAATCGTCGAGTGGCGCGCGCGCGTTGTTGCTGTCGGCTTCGTTGTCGTTGTTGCTGCAAGGTTGTGGTGAACGGCCGCAGCCCGAGGGCGGCGACATCGACCTCCGCGCCGTGCTCGGCGCCCGCGACATCGCTGGCTACGAACGCGCGACGACGGCGCCGCAGTTGTCGTTTCCGCGCGACCACGGACCGCACGACGGGTTTCGCACGGAGTGGTGGTACTGGACCGGCAACGTGCAGGATGACTCGGGTCGCGCGTTCGGCTTCGAGTTGGTGTTCTTCCGTCAGGCGCTCCGGCCTGCGGGCGAAGGCGCTGCGCGCGAGGCCGCGCTCTCCAGCCGCGAGATCGTGCTCGCGCATGCGGCTGTCACCGACGTCGCGGGTTCGCGCTTCGTCGCGGACGAACGGTTGTCTCGTCGCGATGGTCTGCGCGCCGGAATGCGCGTCGACGACGTCGGTCCGACGGTGTGGTGCGGCGACTGGCGCGCGGAGCCTGTTGCCGCCGCATCGTCACCCGATCTCTTTCCGCCGATGCGACTTCGCGCGCGAAGCGAGTCGTTTGCGTTCGACCTCGTGGTGGAGGCGCAGAAGCCGATCGTGCTGCAAGGCGAACGCGGGCTGTCGCAGAAGAGCGCAGAGCCCGGCAACGCGTCGATCTACTACTCGGCGACGAGGCTGTCTGCTCGCGGCACGATCGAACTCGGCGGCGTGGAGGCGAAGGTCGCAGGCTCCGCCTGGTGCGACCGCGAGTGGAGCACTTCGGCGCTGGGCGAGGGCCAGAAGGGCTGGGACTGGTTCTCGCTGCAGTTCGACGACGGGCGCGAACTCACGTGGTACCAGTTGCGGCGCGAGGACGGATCGGTGGATTCGCACAGCCAAGGCACGTGGATCCACATGGATGGCGTGAGCGAGAGGCTGTCCGCCAGCGACGTCGTCTGCGAGCCCGTTGGCTCGTGGCATGCGTCGGACGGCCGCGCGACCTATCCCGCGAAGTGGCGTCTTCGCAGCGCGAAGCTCGACCTCGACATCGAGGTCTCGCCTCGCGTCGAAGACCAGGAACTGCGCACGCGCGTGCGCTACTGGGAAGGCGCCGTCGATGCGCGGGGAACGCACGCGGGCGTCGGGTATCTGGAGATGACGGGCTACGCGAAGTGAGCGCAGCCCTTCACGCCATCGACAGGCTGATGCCACAGACGCCGAACCCCAGCTCGACGAGCCAGTAAACGATCTGCTGGCGGTTGCGGCTGCTGTCGATGCGCCAGCCGACGAGTCGGCCGAACGCGAGGCCGGCGCATGCCCAGCCTGCGCCCGCGAGACCTGCCTGGAACCACGAGGGTTGCTGCAGGCACGCGACACAGAACAGGCCGAGCCCGATCTCGAGCCCGCCGTAGAACGCGCGCAGTTCGGTTCGGCCCTGCGGCGTGGTCGCCTTCACGCCGACCCAGGACTCGAGCTTCTCCGGCGCGAGCACGAGGATCGCGCCGAAGAACAAGAACATCAGCGCCGCGAGCCCGAGGTAGACGTAGGCGAGGATCTGGAGGATCACGGCGGGCGCGCTCAGATCCCGTAGATCGCTGCGTCGCCGAGTTGCTCCTCGATGCGGAGCAGCTGGTTGTACTTCGCGACGCGGTCGCTGCGGCACGGGGCGCCGGTCTTGATCTGGCCGCAGTTCGTCGCCACGGCGAGGTCCGCGATCGTGTTGTCTTCGCTCTCGCCGCTGCGGTGCGACATGACGGCCCGCATCGAGGCGCGGTGCGCCATCTCGATCGCGGCGAAGGTCTCGGTCAGCGTGCCGATCTGGTT
>CAZEQF010000041.1:0-16866 GCA_964514315.1 uncultured Singulisphaera sp.
CCCGACCCGACGCGGCCGCTCGGCGTTTTGCCGGTCGGCACCGCGAACGTGCTCGCGTGCGAGTACCGCATCCCGCGCGACCCCGAGAAGCTCGCCGCGGTGGTCGCCGACGGCAGCACGAAGGACCACCCGATCGGCGTCGTCAACGGACGTCGCTTCCTGTTGTTCTGCGGCGCAGGACCGGACGGCGCGATCGTCGAAGACGTGTCCCAACGTCGCACCGGCACGCTCGGTAAGCTGAAGTGGCTGCCGTCGATCCTGCGCATCGTGATCCGTTGGCCGCAGCACCATCTGCGCGCGACGTTCGCCGACGGCGAACGTCTCGACGACCTGTCCGCGGTGCTCGTCACGCGCGTCCGCGAATACGGCGGCGTCGCCAGGCTGCCGAAGGGCATCGACCCGGCGGCGCCGTGCCTCTACGCGCTGTGCTTCACCGCGCGCTCGCGCTTTGCATGGGCATGGCTCGGACTGCGCGCCGCGCTCGGACTGCTCGCGCCGGGCAAGAGCCTCGTCATGCGCCGCACGACTTCGATGCGCATCGAGCCCGCGGCGCCGCTGCAAGTCGACGGCGACTTCGGCGGCCGCGACGAGGCGCGCATCGAGCTGCTCGACCGCACGGCGCGCTTGTTCGCGCCCTGATCCACGCACGGCTTCGTCATCGCGCACGCCGGATCGAAGGCGCGAGCGCGACAACGCGCGCTGCTTCAAGGGCTGCCGCCGCAGGCAGGATGCGTTTTCCGCCGTGCTGCTTAGGATGGCGCGAATGCAGTCCCCTTCGACGACCCATCCCGCCACCGTGCGCATCGGCGACGCCACGTTCGGAGGCGGCCATCCGTTCGCACTGATCGCCGGCCCGTGCGTGATCGAGAGCCGCGAACACACGATGCGGCACGCGGAGGCGATCAGCAAGGCGTGCCGCGCGCGCGGCATCGGGCTCGTGTTCAAGAGCAGCTTCGACAAGGCCAATCGCACGTCGGGCAAGTCGTTCCGCGGCCCTGGCATGGACGAAGGCCTCGCGACGCTCGCAGCGGTCCAGGAGCAACTCGGCCTGCCGACGCTGACCGACGTGCACGACATCTCGCACTGCGAAGCAGCCGGACAGGTCGTCGACTGCCTGCAGATCCCCGCGTTCCTTTGCCGCCAGACCGACTTGCTGCTCGCCGCCGCGGCGACGGGCAAGGCCGTCAACGTGAAGAAGGGCCAGTTCCTCGCCCCCGAGGACGTCGGCAACGTGCTGTCGAAGATCACCGGCGCCGGCAACCCGCGCGCGATGATCACCGAACGCGGCGCGAGCTTCGGCTACCGCACGCTCGTCGTCGACTTCGCCGGATTCCCGACGATGCGCGCGTTCGGCCAGCCGCTCGTGTTCGACGTCACGCACTCGGTGCAGCGCCCAGGCGCGACCGGAACGTCCACCGGCGGCGACCGCACGAAGGTCCCCTACCTCGCGCGCGCCGGCATCGCATGCGGCGTCGACGGCCTCTTCCTCGAGGTGCACGAGGATCCGGACCACGCGCCGAGCGACGGCCCCAACATGATCGTGTTGCGCGAACTGCCCGCGCTCCTCGACCAGCTGCTCCGCATCCAGGACGCCTGCCGCGCGTGACCTTCGCGCCGTGAGCGAGAACCCGGATTTCGGCCTGCACCGCGAGGTCTACACCTTCGCACCCGAGGCGCTCGCCTCGGCGCTGCCGGAGTTCGAGGTCGTCCGCGAGATCGGCAAGGGCTCGATGGGCATCGTCTACGAAGCCCGCCGCAAGCAGGACGGCGCGACGATCGCGCTCAAGGTGCTGCCGCCGAGCCTCACGCTGAGCGAACGCGCGCTCGCCCGTTTCTTGCGCGAAGGGCGCCTCATGGCGCGCGTCGAGCATCCCGACATCGTGCGCTACCTCGGCAACGGCTCCGGCGCCGCGGCCGGCGTCCGGCTGTTCTGGTTCGCGATGGAGTACGTCGACGGCGCGTCGATGCAGGAGCGGCTGCGCATCGGCCCGCTGCCCGTGCGCGCCGCGTGCGCAATCGCGGCGCGCGTCGGCCGCGCGCTGCAGTTCGCGCACGAACGCGGCGTAGTGCATCGCGACCTCAAGCCGAGCAACCTGCTGCTGCGCGCGCCGGAGGCGCGGCCGGGCGAAGACGCTCCGCCAGTCGCGATCTCGGACTTCGGCCTCGCGCGCGAGACGGGCACGGGCTCGATGACCGACAGCGGCGCGCTCGTCGGCACCCCGATGTACGTGGCGCCAGAGCTGGTGTTGTCGGGCAGCGGCAACGCGAACACGATCTCCGACGTCTACAGCCTCGGTGCGACGCTCTACACGCTGCTCACGGGCGTGCCGCCGTTCGACGGTCCGACGGCACAAGTCGTGCTGAAGGCCGTGCTCGAGCGCGAGCCGCGCAGCATGCGTTCGATGCGCAGCGAGTTGCCGAAGCACCTCGAGGCCATCGTGCAGAAGGCGATGAGCAAGGAGCCGCGGCATCGCTACGGCTCGGCGCTGGAGTTCGCGCTCGACCTCGAACGGTTCTTGCGCGGCGACCGCACGGAAGCGCGCGTGCAAGGCCCGCTCACCGCCGCATGGCGGACCGCGCGACGCAGGCCTTCGGTTGCCGTGTCTGTCGCGTTTGCGTTCGCGCTCGGCATCGGCGCAGCGCAGTTCGCGAAAGTGCAGCGCGAGGCGCGCATCGAGCAAGGCGTGGCCGAGGCCGAGAACTGGCTGGCGCAGGCAACCAGCGCCACGGACGAACGCGACCGCCCGCGCCCCGAGTCGCAGCGCCGCGAACTGCTGCTCGCCGCGATCTCCGCCGCCACCGACGTGCTGGCTCGCGACCCAGGCGTGCCGCTGGCCCACTTCGTCCGCGCGAAGTGCTACTTCCGCCTGCGCCAGCTCGACGAGGCGGTGCTCGACCTCGACGCGACCGAGCGGCTGTTCGGCGCGCCCACACCCGAGTTGCTGCACTTCCGCATCGACGCGCTGCGCCAGAAAGGCGATCCGGCCTCGACGCGGCGCTTGCAGCAGGACCTCACCACGCTGCTGTCGATCGACCCCGGCGACAAGTCGCGCGGCATGGTTGCCGAGCACTTGCTCGAGATCGGCCTGCAGACCGCGAACCAAGAACGCGACGCGGCGTTGTCCGCGGCGGCCGAAGTATTGGGGCTCGTCAGCCCCGACAACCCACGCGGCGCCGTGCTGCGCGCGCGGCTGTTCGAGGCAGAGGGACGCATCGAAGAAGCGTTGGATGCGATCGGATCGGCACGCCAGCGCTTCCGCGGCGACGTCTACGTGCACCTGCAGGCGGCGGCGCTCTACGACCGCCTCGGCATGGTGCAGGAAGGCCGCGCGGAGCAAGAGACCGCGCGCATGCTGCAGCCCGCCGCCACGTCGACCTCGACGGCGCCGGTCGACATGCAGGGAATCGGCCGCTTCCTCGGCGACGTGAACAAGCTGCTGCAGCAACTCGACCCGCCGCCCGCGAAAGAAAAGCAGTAGCGGCCACCGCGAAGGGCTCGGCCCCGTCGCCGCTCGCGGACCGAACCGGTCGCGCCGCTGCGACCGCACGCGAACGCCCTCGCCGAGCGCCCCTGGGCTTGAGGGCCATCCGGGGCGGAGGCTCGTTTCGGGACGCAGCGAACGCCCGACGCGCGTTGCGGCCGCCGCCACGGCTACTATGGAACGAGACCCCTTCCTTCGATTCCTGCCCCGGACACCCCGCCGATGCGACCCCGCGACCTTCTGCTCCGCGCCAGTGCGTTCGTGCTGATCGCTGGCGCCACCATCGCGCTGATCGGCAATCCAACCGTCGCAGGCGAACTGCCGCCGCCGCCGACTTCTGAGACTCCGGCGACCACGCCCGAGGCCCATGGCGACGCACCTGGCGCAGCCATCGCCGAAGCTGGCACCGCGCGTCCGAGTGACGCCGCCGTCGCCGATCCTGTGTTCCACCCCTCCGAAGGCCGCGACACGACGGGCTGGACGAGCGGCATGATCCTCGGCGACATCCCGCTCACGCCCAGCGTCATCGACAAGATCCAGACGATCTCGGTCGTCGTCGACGAGCTGAAGAACCTCCGCGCCGGCGGCACGCCGCCGTTCCGCAAGGTCGTCCCCGTCACGCTCGGCATCGGCACGCCCACGTTCGAAGTGCGCGACGTTCCGTTCTCGGACTACGGCTACGTGGTCCGCGTGCACTCGCCCGGCCTCAACGGCGGCCAGTGCACGGTCGAGATCTCCAAGGACCATCCGTTCGCGGACGACGTGAAGCTCCCGATCTCCCCGGGCTCGCCGTTCTCGATCCTGTTGCGCGACCAGGACCGCGCGCCGCTCGGCTCGGTCGAGGTCCGCATGATCCCGCACGCCGAGCCTCATGGCCGTCCGGTGCAAATCGGAACCGCCGACAACTACGGCAGCGTGGTGTTCGAGAACGTGCTCGCCGGCGACTACCACGTGCACGTCGGCACGCAGGCGCAACCGCTCGCACAACCGTCGCTCGTGAACGTGCAGCCCGGCACCTACATCCAGAGAGGCTCGGCCGTTCTGCCGCAGGGGCACACGATCGTGATCCCGCGCGGCGCGCCGATGACCGCCATCGTCTCCCAGGTCGGCGGCTGGCCCGTGCTCGGTGCGCGCGTGCAGATCCGCGCGACGGACCGCAGGCAAGTGCTGGAGATGGAGGGCGAGACGGATTCGCTCGGCAAGGTGCAGTTCCCCAACCTGCTGCCCGGCAACTGGGAGATCGAGATCAGCAAGGTCGACTACGACCGCCGGCTCGGACAGTTCACGGTCAAGGCCGACGAAGCGGTGCCGGACCAGCGCTTCGAGCTGACGCGGATCCGCTGAAGTTCGCGCGAGCCCGCGCGGATTCCTTCGCCGAGCCGCAGCCGTAGGGTAGAAGTTCCGCCCGGCATTCCCCCTCGAACGCCGCCGCATCACCCATGGCACGCCCGCTCGTCGATCTCGCGTCGCTCGACCTCACCAAGGACGTCATTCCGCAGGAGGAACTGCGACGCCTCGTGCCGCACCGCGACACGTTCCAGTTGCTCGACGGCATCTGCCACTACGACGAGAAGGAGTCGATCCTCATCGCCTACAAGGATTGGCCGAAGGACGCGTGGTGGGCCGCGGGCCACATTCCGGGCAAGCCGCTCATGCCGGGCGTGCTGATGATCGAAGGCGCCGCGCAGGCCGCGACCTTCCTGCTCAAGAAGATCAACAACTGGCCGGCGGAGCGCTTCGTCGGACTCGGCGGCCTCGACGACGTGCGCTTCCGCGGACAAGTCGTGCCGCCTGCGCGCGTCTACTTCGTCGCGGGCCGCGGCCAACTGAGCGGCAGCCGGATGGCCAAGTTCCCGACGCAGGCCTTCTGCAACGGGCAGCTGATCATGGACATGACGCTGCTCGGCGTGATCCTCTGATCCGCGACCGCTGATGGATCGCACGCGCGAGCCGGGCCCTCTGACCGTCGCCGCGCCGCAGCCCCTGCCGCGCGCCTTCTGGTGGCTGCCGGCCCTCGTGCTCGCCGCGTGGTTCCCCGTCGATTCCTACTGGGCCAGCGACGACTTCTTCGCGCTGCACTGGGCCAAGGACTTCGGCAACGTGCTGCGCGACTTCACGGGCCCGTGGTACGGCGCAGAGGACCTGTTCTTCTTCTACCGGCCGCTCATCACGCTGTCGCTGTGGGTCGAACTGCAGCTCGCCGGCGCAAACCCGTTCCTCGCGCACTTCGACAACGCGCTCGCGCACGCGGGCAGCGCGATGCTCGTCGGCTGCCTGTGGCGGCGATGGCTCAGCGACGGCTACGCATTCGCGGCCGGCCTCGTCTGGGGCCTGTCGCCGATGCACATCGGCGCCGTCGCATGGGCGATCGCGAGGACCGACGGGTTCTCGTGCATGTTCGCGCTGTCGAGCGCGCTGCTGTTCTGCCGCTTCCTCGAAGGCTCGTCGCGCCGCGCTGCATCGCTCGTCGCGTTCGCGCTCGCGCTCGGCTGCAAGGAGACCGTGCTGCCCGTGCCCGCGCTGCTCGCGTTGCTCGCGTTCGTGCAGTCGCCGCGCGACGGCCTGACTGCGCGCGCGCGATTCGCGGCGCGCGCCTCGTGGCCGCACTTCGTGCTGCTCGCCGCGTATCTGGCTTGGCGGCTCGCCTGCCTCGGACGCATGGGCGGCTACGACGCCGCGGAGTACCACGCGCTGCCGATGGCGCTCGGCCTCGCCGACTATGCATCCGGGCTCGTGAACCCGCTGTCGTGGGTCCCGCTGTTGTCCGACGGCCGCCTGCTGCCGCTGCCGGCGTGGGCCATGGCAACGATCGGCTTCGCGCCGGCCGCGCTCGGGGTCGCGCTCTGCGTGGGGAAGGGCCGCTTCGGCGCGCTGCTCGGATCGCTCGCGTGGTTTTTGTGCGCGAGCGTGCCGATGGCGTCGTTCTTCGCGCAGTCCGACAACCACCACAACCTGCGCTACTTCTGCCTCGCGTTCGTCGGCCTCGCAGGGCTGGTCGCCGCAGGCGGCCGCGTCGCGATCGCGATCGCGCTCGCCTCCGCGTGCGCCGGCTTGTTCGTCGTGCGCATCGAACAGGCGGGCGCCGACAAGCAGTCGCGCGGCATGCACGAGCAGCTGCTGCGCATGCAGCAAGACGGCGCGCCATTCCCGTGGTTCGTCGCCGGCCTCCCCCACCAGAGCCCGAACGGCGTCGCGCTGCAGTTGCACTTCGGCATCGACCGATTGCTCGAGCCTCCGTTCGGCAACGGCAGCGGCAAGGTCTTCGCGCATCGCCCGACGTTCGCTCTGCCGGGCGCAGTCGACCTCACGGGAATCGACGGGCTGCCGACCGTGCCGCCGCTCGGCACGACGGTGATGTTCGCGGGCAGCGACATCCTGACGAGCGTCCCCGCGCGCGAAGTGCCCGAGCTGCCGCTGCAGTGCCCCGACGTCGTCGACTGCACGAGCCCCGCGCTCTACCGGCTCAACGACGGCAGCGCCCCGGTGCGCATCGCGACGCCGGGAGTGCGCACGCAGGCGATGCGGCTCACGTTCTTCACCGCGAGCGGCTACCTCGGCGCGCTCGTTCCCAACCATGCGCCCGAAGGCTCGGCGGACGGCCTCGTCGACCTGCTGACGTTCTTCCAGCAAGCGCAGTGGAAGCCCGGCAACGAACTGCTCCGCGGCCTGGAGCCGTCGACCATCATGGACCTCGTGCCCGAGTTCCCCGTGCTGGTCGAAGGCGGCACGTATGCGGACGGCGTGTTCACGCCCACCCACCGCGCGCGCCGCATGGTCACGTTCCGCTTCGACCGCGGGCTGCCCAAGATCATGCGCGGCGGCGTGTGACCGCCGCGCAGTTCGCGGTCAGAGACCTTCGGCGAACGTCGACACCGGCGTGAGGATCTCCTCGACGTCGAGGACGTCGCATCGCGCGTCGACGCCGAGCAACGACGCCAGCGACGGCGTGGTCCTTCCTTCGTCGCCGCTGATGAACTCCTTCACGTAGGTGCCGTGCTGGCACTGCATGCGGAGCTCGAGGCGCAAGTCGGCGATCCGTGTCAGCGACAGGACCTTCACCTCGCGCTCGCGATCGAGGTCGGCGCGCCGATGCGCGACGCGCTGCGGCGTGCGCTGCATCACGGGCCCCGAGAACGCAGCCGCGGCCTCGAGGCTCGCAGGCTCCGCCCCGAGCGCCACCTCGGCGCGATACACCTTCTCGAAGTTGGTCTGCTTCCAGTAGGCGACGCGGTCCTTGCGCACCGGCACGAACGGCGCGAGCTCGATCGCGCCCTCGGCGCGCTGCTCGATCTCCTTGCGCAAGGCTTCGAGGTCGACGCGCGGATTGCGCGCGCCGATCACTTCGAACACGAACGGCCGGCCGCGGCCGAGCATGAGGACGTCGATGTCCTCACGGCCCGCGCCGTGGAACCTGCCGGTGCGCGCGCCGAATGCAGGCAGCATGCGACGGCCGATCAACTCCTGGACCGACTCCTTCGTCAGCTTGCCGAAGCCCTGGCACGGCTCGCAGCCCTCGCGACGACGCCGGTCGCCCTTGCAGGTCGGACACCAGAAGATCGTCTGCGGCAGGCCGCGGCGCAGCTTGCGGTAGCGCGACTCGAAGTAGAGGTTCCGCCTCGGGCCCTTCTTGGGCTGGGCGGGGGTGTGTTCGCTGGACGTGGGCTCCACGCGGACCAGATTAGGCAGACTCCACGTCCGCGCTCAAGCGCGCGGCGCAGGCTCGTGCATCAGATCTGGCGGGCGGCTGCGCGGCTCGCGGGCGCGCGACGGGAGCTGGCCTCGCGATCGCCGTGACGTTCGAGGAACCGCCCCAGGAACGAGAACACTTCCTTCGGGTCGAGCGGCGTGCGCAGCAGCGAATGGATGTCGTAGCGCGCCTTCTCGTTCGCCAACGCCTTGGGCTCCTGGGTGGGCAGCAGGGCCACGACCTCGGTCGACTGGTCGAAGCTGCGCAGGTGCGCAAGCATGCCCATCGACTCGGCGTCCATCGGGTCGACCGTCAGGAACACGCAGGCGAACGGGCGGCTGCGCAGCTCGTTGACGCCGCGGTAGCCGACGCCCGTCGTGACCTTGATGCCGGGGAACTGCTGCAGCCCGACCTTGAGTTGGTCGCGGACGAGCGGGTCTTTCTCGATCAGCAGGATGTCCATCAGCGCGTTCCTCCGGGGCCTTATCGGCTGCGCCGCCCCACGCCCAAAACCAGCGTCGGCACGATCACAACGGGCTCAGACGAAGCCCAGGTCGATCCGCGCTTGACCCCGGTGGCATGGGCGGGTTCGGTGGCCGCCATGAACTGCCTCGGCGGCATCGACGAAGCGGGCCTCGGGCCGATCCTCGGCCCGATGGTCGTCGCGGGCTGCGCGCTGGCTGGCCCCGAAGGCGCGGACCCGTGGGCGCTGCTCGCCGACTTCGTGTGCCGCAAGAAGCACGAGAAGGGCAAGGTCCGCGTCGCCGACAGCAAGAAGGTGCACACGGGCAACCACGGCCTGCAGCGTCTCGAGGAGACCGCGCTGTGCTTCTGGACCGTGTTGCACGGCGAGATGCCGACCGACCTCGCGAGCTGGCTGTCCGCGATGGGCGCCGACCGCGAACGGCTCGCGCGCTGCCCGTGGTACGAGCGGCTGGAGCTGCCGCTGCCGCTCCGCGCCGACCGCGCATGGCTCGAGCTGCACGCCGAGTTGTTGGCGCGCAAGATGGAGTCGTTGGGCATCTCGATGCGCACGATCGCGATCCGTCCCGTCGACGTCGAGGAGTGGAACGGCCTCATCGCCGAGACCGACAACAAGAGCCGCGCGCACTTTCGCGCCTACGCCGACGTGCTCGCGCGCCTGCTCGACGCGATGCCGGGCAAGGGCCACCTCGTCGCCGACCGCTGCGGCGGCCGCATGCACTACGCGCGCGACCTCAAGGAGCTGCGGCCCAAGGCCTACGTCGAGACCGTTCGCGAAGAGACCGCAGTGTCGACCTACCGCATCGGCAAAGGTGAGAACGCGATGACGGTGACGTTCGCGGAGAAGGGAGACGACCGTTCGTTCCCGACGGCGCTCGCGAGCTGCTTCGCGAAGTACGTGCGCGAACTCATGGTGCACGTGATGAACGACTGGTTCTGCGAGAAGGTGCCTGGCCTGCAACGCACCGCGGGCTACTTCGTCGACGGCCATCGCTTCCTGCAGGACCTCGCGCCGCACATGGACGCGCTGGACCTGCCGACGCAACGCCTCGTGCGCGTGCGCTGAACGCATGGACGAAGCGCTCGCATCGCTGTTCGCCACGCTCGCGTTGCTGCCGCTCGCGCTGCAGCTCGCGCGCGCAGGCAAGCGCGGCGCGGCGTTCGCGGTCGCCGTGGCAGGAGCCGTTGCGACCCTCGTGCTCGCGATGTCGTTTGCGCCGATCGAACACGCGGAGCCGCGCAATCGACCGATCGAGCGGCCGCAGGACGGCTACGTCGGCTCCGGCGCGTGCCGTTCGTGCCATCCGGGCGAACACGCGAGCTGGGCGCATTCCCACCACCGCACGATGACGCAGCCCGCGACGCGCGACACGCTGCTCGCGAAGTTCGACGCGCTCGACCTCGACTGCTTCGGCGAGCCCGTGTCGCTGCGCTGGCGCGGCAGCGAGCTGTGGGTCGCGATGCAGAAGGGCGCGCGCGGCGAGCGCATCGAACGTCCCGTCGTGCAGGTCACCGGCTCGCACCACGCGCAGGCGCTTTGGTATGCGACCGGCAACGAACGCGAACTCGGCATCGTGCCGCTCGTCTACCGCATCGAAGAGCGACGTTGGCTGCCGTTCTCCGCGGTGTTCTTGATGCCGCCCGAATGGCGCACGCCGCCGGCCGACGGCACGTGGAACCAGAACTGCAACGGCTGCCACGCGACGCATTCGATGCCGCGCGTCGACACCGGCCGCGTCGACACGATGGCCGCCGAGTTCGGCATCGCGTGCGAATCGTGCCACGGCCCTGGCCAGCGCCACTGCGACGAGAACCGCGACCCGCTGCGACGCCATGCGCTGCGCACGGACGAGGAGACGTTCGACGAGACGGTTGCGCATCCGTTGCGCATGGACGCGGCGCGCGACGCCGAGACGTGCGGACAGTGCCATTCGGTGTCGATCGTGAAGCGCGAGCACTTCGACAGCTGGCGCGAACAGGGCTCGCCGTTCCGTCCGGGACAAGAGTTGGCGAAGAGCCAGCTCGTCGTCTCGCTCGCCGACCAAGACGCGCCGGAGTTGCGTCGCAAGCTGCAACAGGACCCGCAGTTCTTCGCGCACACGTTCTGGAACGACGACTTGCCGCGCGTGACCGGACGCGAGTTCCACGGCGTCGTCAGCTCGCCTTGCCACAACGACGGCATCGGCCAACGCGCGATGTCGTGCACGTCGTGCCATGCGTTGCACCAGCCAGAGTCGGATGCGCGCGAACCGTCCGCGTGGGCGAAGTCGCAGCTGAAGCAAGGCATGGACGGCAACGCCGCGTGCACGCAATGCCACCCCGAGTTCTCCGACGAAGCAGCGCTGACGAAGCACACGCACCACGCATCGGACTCGCCGGGCAGCAACTGCATGGACTGCCACATGCCGCACACGAGCTACGGCCTCTTGAAGGCGATGCGCAGCCACCGCGTCGAGTCGCCGAACGTCGCCGACGAGTTGCGCACGGGCCGTCCGAACGCGTGCAACCTGTGCCACCTCGACCGCACGCTCGCTTGGACCGAGCAGCATCTCACCGAGTGGCATGCGCAACCGCGCGTTGCGCTCACAGACGAGCAGACCACGGTCGCCGCAGGCGTTCGTTGGCTGCTGCAAGGCGACGCAGGCATCCGCGCGCTCGCCGCATGGAACGCAGGCTGGGCGCCGGCGCAGCGCGCTTCGGGCACGGACTGGATGCAGCCCTACCTCGCGCAACTGCTCGCCGACCCCTACTACGCCGTGCGCTTCGTCGCCGCGCGTTCGCTGCGTTCACTGCCCGGCGCGCCGGATCTCGCCGGCTACGACGAACTGATGCAGCAGGCGGACGCGACCTCGTTCGCGCGCCGCTCGCAAGACGCATGGCAGGCGCCGCAACGCACGAACCACGCGATCCTGCTCGACGGCCGCGGCCTGCAATGGGACGCGTTCCGCCGCATCTACGCGCGCCGCGACGACCGCCCCGTCTTCCTCGCCGAGTGACTTGCTGCGCACGGATCCGCCGCGTTCCTGCGAGCGCGGATCAGGGGAAGCAGAGGTGGTTCCAGACGGACAGGTAGGCGGGGCTCCCGTCGGCGAGCTTCGGCGTGACGAAGTCCACCACCGTCGCGCTGTGGTATGGCGCGGGATACAGCGGCGCCGGCGCGTGCGCGAGGTTGGTCGTGAGCTGGTGCGAGTTGGAGAACGGCGCAGTCGCTCCGTCCACGCTGACGCTGGGGCCGAACGCGTTGAGCCCCATCGAGGCCCAGACGAACACCAACTGGGTCCACGGCACCAGCTCGTCCTGCAGGTGGCTGAAGCCGAACACCCGGTCCCTCGGAGTCACGCCGACTCGCGAGCACCACGTGGCAGGGGCATTGGCGACGTTCTGCCAGTCGGCGGGGCTCGAGAAACAGACGACGCGCGCGACAGAACGCATCTTGCCGATCACGGCGGCGTGGCCGCCGCCCTGGCTGTGGCCGCCGACGGTGACCTTGGACCAATCGGGCTGCCCGCCGACGAGGAACTCCGACCAACCTTCCGTCGGGTAGTTCGCGTCCAGGTGCGTCAGCAGCGCCACGAGGCGACGATCGACGCATTCCGACGGCGGCACGGTGAGCAGCGGCGACAGATCCTGTCCCGTGACGACTTCGCGGCGCACGTTCCAGAAGGCCTCGGGGTCGAGGCTGTTGGCGCACAGGCTGCCGACGCTTGGCGTGTTGGGATACATCAAGCCGATCGCGTGGTAGCCGCGCGCGGCGCCGGCCCTGAGGACCAGTTGCTGGTTCTCGGGCTTGCCGCCCGTGCCGACGAGGAACAGGAACAGGCCGTGCCTCGCAGTGACGCCGGGCTCCGGGTTGATCGCGACGTGGTTGTCCAGATAGGTCGAGATCGCCGGATCCGTGGCGGACGGCGGGATCAAGCGCGTGACGGACGGAGGCCCGATGACGACCGCGATGTCGTTGTCCGACCACGACGCGGCCCAGGGAGCCGGAGTCGAGAGATCGAGATCGACCGCCTGCGCGTCGAACGCGAAGCCAAGCAACAGGCTGTCGTTCGGCACCGTCACGGACAACGTGTCCGTCGACGCTCCCGACAGGAAGCTCGTCGCGAACGGCGCTGGCAGCATCGGCGCAGGCCCGAAGACGTCGTTCGGATCGACCCGCATCAAGCCGCTCGCGCGGACCAGCGTCGGATCGATCGGCGGCGGCGTCGGGACCGCGCCGGCGAACGGCCGCCCCAGCAGCCACAGGTTGAGCTTGCCCGTCTGCGGCGCCGGGAAGGTCTCGACGACGGAGAACGTCTGCCCGAGCCCGGCCGATCCGAGGAAGCGAAGCGTGCGTCCCGTTCCCTGGCCCAGGGCCGCGCCCGCCATCGAAGCAATGGCCAGGGCCAGCACGGCGAGCCGCGCCGTCGACCCGATATTGCGTGTCGCCATGGATGCGATCCCGGGGTGAATTCGTCGGCAGAGGGCCTCGTCGCAGGGCTTCTCGATCGAAAGGATAGCACGCTCGCGCATGGCTCCTCCGGCCGCGACATCGACGGCCGAAGAGGCGCGCGCGGTGAAGACGGCCCTGCTACGGGAAGAATCTATCATGCCAAGCGGGTTCACGGTTCGAACCTGGCCGCAGCTATGGCGAGCCGGGACGGGCCGCAGTATCCAGTCGACCGGAATCGACCGAGGCCCAGGCTCAATGAACGCAACCGTCGACCGAGCACCCACCGCAGCGCAACTGCGCCGTCGCCACCTGTCGATCGGATGGCAGTCGCTGTTCTTGTTCGCGCTGCTCGGAGTCGCGCTCGAGGCGATGCACGCGTGGAAGCTCGACGTCTACCTGCATCCGGCGAACGAGACGCGCAGGCTGCTGTTGCGGCTCGCGCATGCGCACGGCCTCGGGCTCGCCATGCTGCACATCGCGTATGCGTTCACGGCGTCATCGCTGCGCGAGGCGCCGAGGTTCGCGGGCCCGTGCCTCACCGGCGCGCTCGTCGCGATGCCTGCGGGCTTCCTGCTCGGCGGCCTGTGGCACCAAGGCGGCGATCCAGGCGCGGGCATCGCGCTCGTGCCGCTCGGCGCGGTGTTGCTGCTCGTCGCGATCGCTGCGACCGCGCGCGCGGTGCGTCGCGACGCGAACTGAGAACTCGCTGCCGCCGCGTCTGCGCGTTCAGCGGACTTCGACGACCGTGTGCTGGCCCAATGCGGCGACCGCGTCCTTGCGGCTCACTTCGCGGCCGCGCACGTAGAACACGACGGTGCACTTGCCTGGAGGCACGACCGTCTGGCCGGGCAGCCCGCGCTCGAGCGGCCCGAACGCGACGGTCTCTTCGCCACGCATAACTATGAACTTGTCGGCGTTGGGATGCGAGGGACGCAGCCACGCACCGGGCATCAACGCGATCTCGATCTCGGGAGTCGATTCCTGCGCGACGACGCGAACGCCGCTCGCGACGCCGACGCGGCCTGCGCCGTCGGTGACATGCAGGTCCCAGACGCCTTCGCGCACACTGCCGTGCTCGAATCGCCCGTCGAGATCACAACGCCCAGCCGCAGCCTCGAGCCCGCCTCGGTGCTGCGCGCGCAGGAACGTGTCGGGACGCAGCGAATCGCCGCCGATGATCCTGCCGCGAAGCGTTCCCATGACCGATGCGACTTGCACGGCAACGCCGCTGCGGCCTGCAGGCACGACGATCGGCTCGCGCATCGCGAGATTGTGGTCGTAGAGCTCGGTGAAGATCGTGTAGTCGCCGGGCACGAGGGACTCGATCGAGAACTCGCCCTGCCGGTTCGTGACCGACGAGCCGACGATCGTGTCGCCCTTCATCGCGTGCACTTCGAACGCGCTGATCGGGCGGTTGCCCGGCCCCGTCAACGTGCCACGGATCGACAGCGCCGCGACTGCGCGCAGGTCGGCCTTGGCGCTGCCGCCGGTCGGCAACTCGACGCGCGAGCACTTCGATGCCCAGCCTTCGGTCGCGTGCAGCGCGATTGCGTAGGAGCCAGGCTCCAAGCCCTCGATGCGATAGGAGCCATCGGTCTCGCTGATGGTCGAACTCGTGTGCGCATCCTCGGGCAGGAACTCCATCGTCTCCTGGTCGAACAGCCGCACGGCGGCGACGCGCGCAGCGGGAACGGGCGTGCCCGCGGCGTCGAGGACACGACCGACGATCGAACCGAGCGAACCCAGTTGGATCGTCCGCTCGTTGGCGCCAGTCGTCAGCTGGATCGACTCGCGAAAGGCCGAATGCCCCCCGACCACCGAAGTCGCCTCGAGCAACAAGGCACATGCCGGAGGAAGGTCCGCGAAGCCGCACATGCCCTTCTCGTCGGTCTCCGCGGTCCACGTCTCCGCTTCGCCGCGTGGCGTGGAGCGAGTCGGATGCATCAGCGACCACGGCATCGCAGTGACGACGACGAGCGTGCCGGCGACCGGCTCCTCGTCGGACCCCACGACCTTGACCTTCAACTCCGCGGCGAGCGGCAGCGGCACTTCGAGCACGCCGTCTTCGCCGAAGTTCTCGGCAACTGAAAGGATGCGGCGCACGGCGCGCCCCTCGGTCTTCGCGACGAGGAACTCGTGCTCGCCTTCGATCTGCAATGCGACGAGACCGTCCTGGTCCGTGTTCTGCTCGGCGCCGCCGTAGGGATAGGCGCTGACGTTCGCGCCCTCGATCGGCGCGCCGTTCTCGGCCGCGACGACGCGGCACCAGATCTCGCCGCCGCCGGTCGCCGCGAGGACGATGCGCGCGGTGACGACTTCGCCGCGCACCGCGGTGACGCGCTGACGGACGAACGACTGCGGGTCGGCGCCCAGCGGACGCACTTCGACCCAATGGCGGCCCGGCCGGACCTCGGCCTGCACGATCCCGTTCTCGTCGGTGCGTTGCACTGCGAGCTTGGCGACCTTGACGTCGCAGTCCGCGATCGGGAACCCAGCCGTGCTCGTCACGACGATGCGGACGACTGCCGCAGCGGAACCCGTTCGCTCGGGGCCGTTGTCGACCGCGGTGCGCGACGCGTTGCCGTCGTCTTCGGTCCTGCGGCCGTTGCCAGCCTCGGACTGGGTCGCATCCGGCGGAGCAAGGTCGTGGCCGTCGTCGAGCGAAGGCCAGAGGGTGAAGGCCAGGGCGAACGACGCAATCGCGCCGAGCAGCAACAGCAGCGGGAATCGCACGTGAGCATTGGACCTCACGCGCACGCCTCGGGACAGGCAGCGCCTGGATCCGCGACGAAATCGCGCGCATCACGCCGATGCCAAGGGCCCCGCATGCCGCTGCCGCTGGCCCGAAGCGGGACGAACGTGGCGGATGACTCCGCGCAATGTCGCGCGACGTTCCGCAGGCATCGAAGGCCCGCCGCCGCTGGTGATTTGGGGGGCCACTTCTAGACTCTTTGCCCCCGATGACGACCGAGCTGCCAGCCAAGTACGAACCCCAGACCCTCGAGCCCGCAGTCACCGCGACGTGGCTGGGCAAGAAGGCCTTCGCCGCCTTCCCCGACGCGCGTGGCGAACGCTACGTCGTGATGATGCCGCTGCCGAACGTGACCGGCGCGCTGCACATGGGGCACGCGATGGACAACGTGATGCAGGACCTCCTGATCCGTTGGCATCGCATGCAGGGCGACAACACGCTGTGGCAGGCAGGCACCGACCACGCCGGCATCGCGACGCAGGCCGTGGTCGAGAAGCGCCTCAAGGAGATCGAAGGCAAGACGCGCCACGACATCGGCCGCGAGGCCCTCGTGCAGCGCATCTGGGAATGGAAGGAGCAGAGCCAGAAGCGCATCGTCACGCAGCAGCAAGGCATGGGCTGCTCGTGCGACTGGGATCGAACGCGCTTCACGATGGACGCCGTCTGCGCGCGCGCCGTGCGGCAGACGTTCTTCTCGATGTTCCGCGACGGCTTGATCTTCCGCGGCAACCGCCTCGTGAACTGGGACTGCGCGCTGCAGACCGCCGTCGCCGACGACGAGCTCTACAAGGAGACGGTGCAGGGCAAGTTCCACTACCTGCGCTACCCGGTGCAGGCGCCGGCCGCCGGCGAGCCGACGCACGTGCTGGTGGCGACGACCCGGCCCGAGACGATGCTCGGCGACACCGCCGTCGCCGTGCACCCGGATCCCGCGGGCGCGCTCGCCGCGGCGATCGCCGAGCAGCGGCGCAAGGTCGCCGAGGCCGGGCCGAAGGAGCAGGCCGACGCCGAGCGCGAGCTCGAGCGCCTG
>CAZEQF010000042.1:0-16694 GCA_964514315.1 uncultured Singulisphaera sp.
TTCGTGAGCTTCTCGCGGGCTTCCTCGATCCCCGTCTCGGAGATCTTCGAGCGGAGCGAGCCGTCACTCTCCTTGAGGGACTGGGTGAACGTGTAGCCGGCGAGCCCAAGCAGGCCCGTCGACATCGCGTAGAGGAACAGGTTGACCGGCAGTCTCATCGGCGGTTGGGCAGTCTAGCGGTGCGGGCGAGCCAGGACATAGAGATGTCCGACCGGGCTACGACGGACTCCGTGCACGTTCCTTCCGCCGACCCGGCGCCGGACGCAGGTTCGCGCCCGGCCCGCGCCCGCGCGATCAGACGAACGGGCGCATCTGGCCGCCCTGCGTGATGCCGCGCATCTGCATCTTGAGCTCGTCCGGGCTGTCCGAAGCGAGCAGGGCATCTTCGAGGCTGATGTTGCCCGCCTGGAAGAGGCGGATCAGCGACTGGTTGAACGTCATCGTGCCGTAGTAGCTGCCCTCTGCGAGCGCCTTCGGCAGGCTGCGCGTCTGGCCCTGCTCGAGCAGTTCGCGAACGGTCGGCGTGTTGATGAGCAACTCCACCGCCGGAACCATCGCCGTGCCTTCCTTGTTCTTGATCAGGCGCAGCGACACGACGCCCGCGAGGTTGAGCGCGAGCTGCAGGCGCACGAGTTCGTGCTGGTGCGGCGGGAAGAACGTGATGATGCGTTCGACGGTCTGCACCGCGTTGACCGTGTGCAGCGTCGAGAACACGAGGTGCCCCGTCTCCGCAGCGGAGATCGCGGCCTGCACCGTCTCGGCATCGCGCATCTCGCCGATGAAGATCACGTCGGGCGACTGACGCACCGCCTGGCGCAGCGCAGACGAGAAGTCCGAGACGTCGACGCCCACCTCACGTTGGTTCACGATCGACCGCTTGTCCTCGAAGCGGTACTCGATCGGATCCTCGATCGTGATGATGTGCTTGTTCATGTTGCGGTTGACGTACTCGAGCATCGCCGCGAGCGTCGTCGACTTGCCCGAGCCCGCGGTGCCGGTGGCGAGCACGAGGCCGCGCTTCATCGAGGCGAGGCGCTTCAGCGACTCGACCGGGAGGTTGAGCTCCTTGAAGGAGGGGATCTCCTCCTTGATCGCGCGGAACACGAAGCCCGTCTCACCGCATTGGTTGAACACATTGCAGCGGAAGCGGCCGACGCCAGGCAACGCAACCGCGAGGTCCGTGGCGCCACTCGTGCGGTATTCCTCTTTGTGACGGTCCGTCAGCACCTCGTCGAGGTAGCCGCGCATGACCGTGCGCGTGAGTGGCTGGTCGCCGACGAACCGGATGACGCCCGACTGGCGGATCGCTGGACAACCGCCCGTCTTGAGCACGAGGTCGGAGGCTCCCTCCTTGACCATCATGCGAAGGAAGTCGCGGAGCTTGGGGTCTGCGGTGACGGTGTCGGGCTGCGTGATGACGTTGTCGGTATCCATGCGAAAGAGCCTCCGATCCCGGCTCTATCGGCAGATTCCGCCAACGGATTCCGAAACGTGCGCGAGGGTCCGTTGGCAACGGCTCGCTGCGGCGCAGGCGCCTCGTCGGCGCGTCAGTCCTCGCGCGGCGGCAGGGCGCGAACGACCTCGATCACGAGATCGCGCAGTCCCTTCTGCATCGCGCTGGAGATGCGCAGAACGTCGTGCCCCAGGGCCTCTTCGAGTTCGCGCGCACACTGCTCCGATGCTTCGTCCTCCACCTTGGTGGCGACGACGATCGACGGCCGGCTGGCGAGCGCTTCGGAGTGCGCCGCGAGTTCGTTGCGCACCGTCCGATAGGCGTCGGCCGGAGGCTGCAGCGCGAGTTCGCTGCAGTCGACGAGGTGCAACAGCAGTCGCGTGCGCTCGATGTGCTTCAGGAACTTGTCGCCGAGGCCCTTGCCGAGGTGCGCGCCCTCGATGAGCCCCGGGATGTCGGCGATGACGAACGTGCCGCCGCCGGGCCCTTCCGCGATGCCGAGCATCGGCTCGAGCGTCGTGAACGGATAGCCGGCGATCTTGGGGCGCGCGCGCGTCAGCGTCGCAAGCAGCGTGGACTTGCCGGCGTTGGGCAAACCGAGCAGTCCGACGTCGGCAATGAGCTTGAGGCTCAACAACACATCGCGTTGCTCGCCTTGCGTGCCGCGCTCCGCCTCGCGCGGAGACCGATGCGTCGAGGTCGCGAAGCGCGCGTTGCCGCGCCCGCCGAAACCGCCGCGCGCGATGATGAACGGCTCGCTCGGATCGATGAGGTCCTTGAGCACGTTGCCGTGCTCGATGTCGACCACCATCGTGCCGACTGGAACCTCGAGGACGAGATCGCCCGCCTTCTTGCCGTAGCAGTCCTTGCTGCCGCCTGGATCGCCGTTCTTCGCCGCGAACAGCCCTTGCCCCGTCAGGTGGTAGAGCGTGTTGACGTGCGTGGATGGCTGCAGGATCACACTGCCGCCATCTCCACCATCGCCGCCGTCAGGGCCGCCGCGCTGCACGTTCTTGTCGCGCAAGAACGAGACGCAGCCATCGCCGCCTTTGCCGGCTCGGACCGAGATCTGCAGTTCGTCTACGAACATGGCTGCGGGGCAGAACTCGAAAGGGCAGCGCCTTGTTCAGAGGCGCTGCGCGGTGTGCGCACTAGAAAAGCTGCGCAGGATGCGGACGGAGATCAGTTGGCCGAAGGCGCAACCGGCTCGACGTCGACGCGACGGTTCTTCTGGAAGTGGACGACGCCGTCCACGATCGCGAAGAGCGAGTCGTCGCCGGCGCGGCGCACGTTGTGGCCCGGAGTGAACTTCGTTCCAACCTGGCGGACGATGATCGAGCCACTCGTCACCGCCTGACCGCCGTAAGCCTTGACACCGCGGTACTGCGGGTTGCTGTCACGGCCGTTCTTGGTCGAACCTTGACCCTTCTTGTGAGCCATTGCTGTAGTCCTCTAGTGGATCAGGCGTGGATCGCCTCGATCTGGATCTCGGTGTAGCGCGCGCGGTAGCCCGTGCGACGCCGACTGTTCTTGCGACGGCGGAACTTGCCGATCACGACCTTGTCGCCCTGCACGTCAGCGCGGAGCACCTTGGCGGTGACCTTCACGCCGGAGACGTAGGGCGCGCCGATGCGACCCTGGCCCTCACCGCCGACAAGGCAAACCTTGTCGAAGGTCAGCGTGCTGCCCTCCTGCGCACCTTCGTGCAGGTGGATCTGGATGCGGTCCCCGGCCTGGACCCGATACTGCTGATTGCGGTCGTCGACGACGGCGTACATGCGAAAACTCGAAGTTGGCCACGCCAGGATCGGCGTGGGAAAGGGCGGGGCAAGATACCGACCGCCCAGGGGGTTTCAAGGGCCGCTTCGGCGGGAATGCCGCCGGGGCTCCGGTCTGCCGCGGCCCAGCCGGCAGACCGAAAGTCCCCGGGGACTCTGGGACTAGGCCTTCACGCCCAGCCCGGCGGGGATCGCGATCCGCGCCTGCTGGCCGTCGCCGGTCAAGAACCGGTAGTGGACGACGTCGATCGGATACGTGACTTCCGGCCGGAACATGACCGTCTTCCCGACCGCGTCCTCGAGGTCGAGGATCGGGCGGCGCTTGTAGTTGCTGAGGTAGTCGTTGACCCCTGGGTTCGCGAACACCTGCAGCATCGAGTAGCCCTTCAGGTTCAGCAGCGCGCGAACTTCGCGGAGCACGGACAACGCCTTGCTCTGGATCGTGCGCGACCAACCGGCGCCCTTGCAGTGCGGGCACTGCATGAACACCGTGCGCTTCAGGCCGGGCCCGACGCGCTGACGCGTGATCTCCAGCATGCCGAACGGCGAGATGCGCCCCACCTTGATGCGCGCGCGGTCGCCGCGCAGCTCGTCGATCAACCGCTTCTCGACCGTGCGCCGGTGCTTCTCCTGCGCCATGTCGATGAAGTCGATGATGATGAGGCCGCCGAGGTCGCGCAGCCGGAGCTGGCGCACGATCTCGGGGATCGCGTCGAGGTTCGTGCGATACGCCGTGTCGTCGAGATCCGCGCCCGGCTTGAACTTGCCGGAGTTGACGTCGATCGCGACCAGCGCTTCCGCCTGGTCGATGACGATCGAAGCTCCGTTCGGCAGCTCGACCTTCGGCTGGTAGAGAGCCTCGACGTCCTTTTCGATGCCGAAGCTGTGGAACAGCGGCGTCGTCTGCTCATGGCGCTTGATGCGGTCCGCCATGTGGGGCATCAGCTTCTCGGCGAAGTCGCGGATGCGCAGGTAGACGTCCTCGCAGTCCACCACCACCTCGGCGATGTCCGGCGTGAACAGGTCGCGCATCGCCTTCAGGACGAGGTCCGACTCCTGGTAGAGCAGCGCGGGCGCGCGCGTGACCTTGAGGCGCGCGGCGACCATCTCCCAGATCTTCTTGAGGTAGTCGCGGTCGCGCTGCAGGTCCGACAGCGACTTGTTGACGCCAGCGGTGCGCACGATGAAGCCGATGCCGCCGTGGCCGGTTTCGTCGAGCTCGCGGACGATGCGCTTCAGGCGCTTCCGCTCCTTGTGGTCCTCGATCTTGCGCGAGACGCCGCACTTCGGAAGGCTCGGCATCAACACGAGGCAGCGGCCCGGCATCGACACGTAGGTCGTCAGCGTCGGGCCCTTGGTGCCGATCCCTTCCTTGGTGATCTGCACGACGACTTCCTGCCCCTTCTTGAGCAGTTGGTCGATCGTCGGGCGCGCGCGCGAAGAAGAACGCTGCGGCCGTTCGCGGTGCCGGCCACGACGGCGGTCGCGACGGCTCTTGACCGGTTCGACGCCCTCGCCTGCGGGCGCAGCGGGATCGCCGCCCTCGCCGGGCGCGTCGGCGGACTCCGCCTCGGCGTCATGCGCGCCGGCAGGCCCATCTTCGTCGTGGCCCTCGGAGCCGTCTTGCTCGGCGTCGCCGTCGTGGCCGTCGCCGTGCTCGCCAGCTGCGCTCGGCTCCTGGCCATCCCCATGCTCGTCGTCGCCATGGGCAGCGTGCTCGCCGTCGGCGTGCTCGTCGTCGTGGCCGTGGCCGCCGTCGTGCGCATCGTGGGCAGCGTGCCCTTCGTGATGCCCGTGCTGCTCGTCGTCGGCAGCCTCGTCGCGATGCGAAGCGTCGCCATCGCCACCACCCTCGCCGCCGGCGTGCGAGCCATCGCCCGCATCGGCAGACTTGGCGGCAGAACCACCCTCCGCCGGAGCATCGCCGTCTTCGTCGTCGTCGTCCGCCAGCGCTTGCTGGACGGACTCCGGACCGTCGTCGGCGTCGACGCGGGCACGGCCCTCGATCACGTCTTCGAGCATGAAGTCCGGACGGCCGTAGGCCGGCAGGACGTCGCTGACGTGCAAGAAGCCGTTGACGCGGCCACCGAAGCTGACGAAGGCCGCGCCGATGCTCGGCTCGATGTTGACGACCTTGCCCTTGTAGACGTTACCGAGATAAGCCTCCCGGTTCGCCAACTCGACGTGCAGCTCCTGCAGCACGCCGTTCTCGACCACTCCGATCCGGCTCTCTTCCGGATCGAGGGCGTTCACAAGCATCCTCTTCAAGGGAATCTCCTGGGGAACGAACGCTGCGCGTGAGCACAGCGGTCCGGGTCGTCGCGGCGCACGAAACGACGTGCGCACAGGCGGGCCGATCGTCTGCAAAGGGCAGAAGGGCCGGACGGCGACCGCGGAACAGGACCAATACCGATCCATGCAGCCCCGCCGCCTTGCCGGTGGCGCCGCCGCGCGGCGAACTCGCCGCTGCGACCGCTGACCGGATCGGATGACGTGGCTCCATGGGCATCTCGCGGATTGCGGACGCGCCCTCGGAGGGCGGTCCGAGCCTGCGACCCCCGGCCGCAGGCGCGGCGGATGCTACGGAGCCGGCCACGGCGGCTCAACGTCCGATTCCGGCGCGGCGCGCACGCAGGCGAAGTGCGCGCCCGAAATGCAACCGGGCGGGATGACCCCGCCCGGTTGCAGCGAATCAGAAGGCAGCCGCTCCCGAGGCGGCCGCCTTTCGCGATCAGCGGTCCTTGCCGAACACGGCGTCCTTCTCGCGGCCGAAGTCCTGCATGCGCTCGCGCAGCACTTCTTCGAACTGGCGCTTCGTGTCCTCGGCGCTGCGGATCAGGTTCGGCGTGATGAAGACGATCAGGTTCGACTTCACGTCCTGCGTCTGCTTGTTCTTGAACAGGTAGCCGATCACCGGGATGTCGCCGAGCAACGGCAGCTTGACCTCGGTCTCCGTCTGCGTCTCGCTGACGAGGCCGCCGAGCACGGCGGTCTGGCCGCTGCGCAGCAGGAGCTTCGTGGCGATCGTGCTGGAGCCGACGCGCGGCAGCGCGATCGTGCCTTCCTGGCCGCCCGAGCCGATCGAGAACACGTCGAAGCCCGCCGGCGAGATCGCCGAGGCCGTGCCCGTGCCCGTCAGCGCCGTGCGCTGCGGAATGACCTCGAGGATCACCTTGTCCGTGCCCGGCACCACGTGCGGCGTGGCGAGCAGCTGGAAGCCGACGTTGACCGGCGAGTCATCGCCCTCTTCGAGCGCGAGCAACAGACCGCCTGCCTGGCCCTGCTCGACGCGCGACTGCGCGTAGCGCACGGCTTCGCCGACGAAGATCGTGGCGGGCTGGTGGTCCAGGGCGACGATCTTCGGCGCCTGCGTGATCTCGGAGCGAGCGTCCTTCTTGAGCAGGCGCAGCGTGGCCGTGACCTGCGTGAAGTCGAGCGCGCCGTAGACGACGTTGGGGATCGTCACGTCCGCCGACTGGTTGCCGAGCGGATCCGCGAACGGGCCCGTGCCGCCGTCGTTGGCGATGATCTTGTCATCCCAACCACCGGCGCCCAGGTCGAACGGCAGCTTGGTCGGGATCTGGCCGAGGCCGAGACGCGCCGTGTAGCCGTTGCCGCCGGGGCTGATGCCGATGTCGAGCACGTCTTCGTTCGTCGTCGTGACGAAGCGGACGTCGAGGTAGATCTGCGCGGGCTCGATGTCGATCTGCGAGACGATGCGCTTGATCTCGTCCACCACAGGGCGGGTGTCCTTGATCAGCAGCACGTTCTGCACGTCGTCGTAGTCGAGGCTGCCGAGCTCCGGCGTGATCATGCGCTGCAGCGACTCGAGCAGCGTGAACTGCGCCTGGCCGCGCTGCATCTGCTGCTGCATGTTCATCTGCTGCGTGTTCATCACGTATTCCGACTGCAGGAACGGGATGTACTGCGAGCTCGGGCGGACGTAGCGCAGCGGGATCGCCTCGAAGACGAGGTCCTGCTGGATCTTCGACGCCGGGACGACGCGCAGGATGCCGCGGTCCTCGACGACGACGAAGCCGAGCGTCTTGACCGCCGCGTCGAGAGTGTCGCGCCAGGGGATGTTCTTGAGGCGCAGCGAGATCTGGCCCTTCACTTCAGGGGCGGTCACGATGTTCGCGCCGCTGATCTTGCTGATCGTGTCGATGACCATGCCGATGTCCGCGTTGTCGAACGCGAACGTGCAGCGCGGAGGCTTCTCGACCTTGAGGACGCCGCCGTCGAGCTCCGTCACGACGCAGTCGGCCTGCTCCGCGACGAGTTCGAGCGCCTGGCGCCAATGGACGTCGGCGAGGTCGATCGACACGGTCGATTCGATGCCCGGCTCCATGATGATGTTGACGCTGGCCTTCTTGCGAATGCTCGCGACGACGTCGCGAAGGTCGCGGTCCTTGAGACGCAGCGTGAGACGGCTCGAGCGGTCGCCAGCTGCGGCGGTCTCGATGTCATCGCCCTGGCTCTGGGCCTTGGGCTGCGCCACAGGCTCCTGCGGCGCGGGTTGCTGGGTCTCTTGCGCCGTCGCGACGGCCAAGCTGGAAACGAGCGCGAGCGCTCCCACCATCAACGAACGGCCCAATGGCCGGATCCAATCGATTGCCTGCATCTTCGATCCTTTCCCGAGTCGGGATGTCGGGTTGATTCGCCTGTGTGCGCCGCACGCCAGGGCGGCGTCAGCGCGGGGGTGTCTCCTTCTTCGGCGCAGCGCAAGCCCGCCCTTTAGGGGATTTGCGCTGCAGCGTCGGTCCTTCGCTCCGACGCGCGTCCGCCGCAGGGCGGACGCTGCTTCTCTGCCGCTGGCTCAGAGCGTCTTGATCAGCGTCAAGCCGCGGAACACGAACCAGACCTGCTCTTCCTCGACGCGGCGGAGCATCAGCTCGTCGCTGATGTACTCGCCTTCCTCGTAGGTGTTGCCGTTGAGCAGCAGGCCGGAACGGCCCGTGTCGTGGTTGACGACCACGCCCTGGATCTTGAGCTCCAGCTGGCTGAACTCCATCGCGGTGCGCACGCGGACGTGCAGCGCCTTCGCGGTGACTGCGACCGAGTAGCGAGGGTCGGATTCAGGCACCAGGAGCCGCGGCGAGATCGCCTCGTAGCGGTCGCTGGCTGCCTGCAGGTCGCCTTCACCCATCAGCTGCGACATGCTGTCGACGAGCTGCTGCATCTCTTCGCTGGAGAGATAGGGATCGCGCGCCTTGTCGCCGTCCTTCGAGGCGCCGGCCGACTTCATGTCTGCGAGCGGCTCCAGCACTTCCTTCACCCAGCGCTGACGCAGCTGCGGCGAAGTGATCTGCTGCTTGCCGTTCACTTCCTGCACCTGCTCCTCGAGCTTGGCGATGCCTTCCTTGAGCTCGCGCTCGAAGGTGAACTGGTCGAAGATCGTGAGGTCGGGCTTCGTCAGCTTCTGGCTGACCGCCTTCAGGCGCTGCACCTCGCCGAGGAACTTCTCGACGATCGCGCGCTGTTCCTCGACCGGAGCGCCTTCCGCCTGGCCCTCGCGCTCGCGCGGGTCGACGAACATGTCGCGCCGGCCGCGGGCGCCGCGGTGCTCGTACTTGTCGATGCGGATCGGCTGCATGCGCTTCACGATCTCTTCGCGCAGCTGGTCCTTCTTGTCGTTGTAGTCCGGGATGGTGACTTCCTGGCCCGTGCTGTTCGGGTTGTAGGTGTAGGTCTCCATCGTGAGCTTGATCGTGTGCACCGTGTCGCCGTCGCGCATCACGGGCTCGCGCTCGTTGAGCTGGCCGATCGAGTAGTCGGTGATCGCGACGAGGCGCTCGTAGTTCTCGATGCTGTTGATGAACTTCAAGAACTGCCAGAGCGTCGCAGTCAGCTCGTACTGGTACTCGATGCGCTCGAAGCGCTCGACCTGCTTGTCGTTCTTTCGCGCAGGGCGGCTCGGCTGGAAGTTGATCGTCTGGATGCCCGAGCTCTGCTCGAACTGGTAGAGCATCTTGACGAAGTCCTCGAGGCCTTGCTCCTCAGGAAGGATCTTCACGTACTCGCCGAGGTTCTCGCGCAGGATCACCACTTCCTTCTCGGTCGCGGGGATCTTGGCGATCTTCTGCTCGCACGCGGCGATGTCGGTCTTCTTCTGCGCGATCGTCTGCTCGAGTTCCTCGATCAGGCCGCTCGCCCAGTAGACGCCGCCAGCCGCGACGAGGCACACGCCGAGCGCGACGCCGCCGACGGCCGTCATCTTCTGCTTCTCAGTCATCTTGTTGGCCACGGGTCACCTCCGTCACTTGTTGCCGTTGGCGGCAGGCTTGGGGTTGGCGGCGGGCTTCTTCTTGGGTTGCTCCGCGACCATGGGCTTGAACTGCATCTGCAGCTGGAACTCGAAGGAGTCCGCAGGCACTCGCGACTTGTCCTCGGCGTACTTGCCGCCAGGGGCAGTCTTCGACGCGACATCCGCGTAGAAGGGCGCGCGCTGCACGTCTTCGTGCAGGTGCGCGACCTTCGCCACCTCCGCGCCTTGCACGGCGCCGGGAAGGGTCACGGTGGCGGCGCGGTTCTTCTTGTCCGTCTTGACCGTGATGCCGTCGAACCACGACAGATGGCGATCCGAGTCGCCGCTGTTGTTGACGACGTCGACCATCTCGTCCATGAACTTGGACCAGACGCGGCGCGACTTGCCGATGTCCTGGATCGTCTGCACGCGCGTGGCGTAGTCGACCCGGTTCACCTCGAGCTTGTCGTAGTAGGTCGCCTTGGTCTTCTTCTGCGTCAATTCGGCCGTGACGGCCACGTCCTGACGCTCGAGATCGCCGAGCTCGCCGAAGTAGACGACGCCGAACCAGCCGATGCTGGCCGCGACGCAGAGAGCCGAGCCGAAGGCCGTTGCGAGCACCTTCGGCGGAATGCGATTGCCGCGCCGGTAGTCGGCAGGAAGCAGGTTGATGCGAATCATGTGCTGGGCTCCTTGAATCAGGCGCCGGCCGCGAGGCCGACGGCGACCGCGATCTGGGGCGCGAACTGGTTGAGGGCTTCGACGTCGACGTTGTCCGACCGGACCTTCAGGCCCTCGATCGGGTTCCACACGCGCGTGCGCTTCTCGAAGATCTTCTCGAGGCTCTCCTCGAGGAACGGCAGCAGCACTGCGCCGCCCGTGAGCAGCACGTCCTGCACTTCGCCGTCGTTCTGGTTCTCGAAGAAGTCGAACGACAGGTTGATCTCGTTGCCGAGGTCTTCGAGGACTTGCGCGACGGCTTCCTGCACGACGGCGAGCTGCTCGCCAGGATCGCGCTTCAGCGCTTCGGCCTGCGCGGTCTCGAGGCCGAGGCGGCGCGTGATGGCCTGCGTCATGTCGTCACCGCCCATCGGCACCTCGCGCGCGAAGCACGTGATGTTGTTGCGCAGGATGTTGATGCTCGCCTTGGTCGCGCCGACGTCGACGAGGGCCACCGTGCGGCCGCCTTCGCGGACACCGGGGTTCACCACATCGGACAGCTCGTAGGCATTGCCGAGCGCGAAGCCGTCGATGCCGACGCTGATCGGCTGCAGGCCGATCTCGGTCAACATGCGGGCATGGTCGTCGAGGATCGTCCGCTTGGCGGCGGTGAGCAGGACCTTCGATTCGGTCTTGCCGCCTTCGCCGGCCGTGGTCGACAGCTTCTGCGCGTCGATCTCGACCTCGCTGACGTCGAACGGGATGTACTTGTCCGCTTCGAATTTGACCGCCTGCTGCAACCGGTCGTCGGGGACGTCGACCATGTTGATGTAGCGGAAGATCACGCTCTTGCCGCTGACCGCGGTGGCGACGCGCTTGGTGCGGAACCGGCCCTGGCGGAACAACTCCGCGATGGCCTCATGCCGCGCCTGCTCGTCAGGCACCTCGATCTGGGCGTAGCCCGTGATGACGAAGTCGTACTTGTCCTGGGTGATCTCAACGGCCTTGATGCAGCTGGTGCCCAAGTCGAGACCGACGATGCTCTTTCGCTGCTTCAGCATTGCGTGCCGCGCTCCTTTGCGCGCTCCGTGCGGGGTGGACCGATCCGGAGCACCTATCGGCGTTCGAGCCGTCGCGGATTGAGTCGGCTTGCAGGAGGAATCCCGTGCCAAGGCTCGGGCGGGCTGCGCAACGGGCCTGTGCGTCGACCTCGGCGCCCCAATCGGCACGAATGCCCGACCGCGGTGGAACGCGACGATCCGCCTCGGGTGGATGGTTCCGCGTCCAAGAACGCGACACCAAGGCGGCGTCCGAGCCCGCGCGGAACGTTGCCGCAACGACCTGGCGGCGCGCGGCCCCGCGCGCCAGTGACGCTACTCCTCGCCGAAGCCCGCTTCGACGAGTTCGACGAGCGCGCGGACCTGGAGGTCGGCGTCAGGTCCCTCGGACTGCAGTTCGAGCACGGCGCCGCGTTCTGCGGCCAACATCATCATGCCCATGATCGACTTGCCGTCGACGACCTCGGCCTCACCGGCGCGGCGCACGGACACGCGGCTCGCGTAGGCGTTCGCCGTCTGCACGAACAGGTGCGCCGGACGCGCATGCAGTCCATCGCGGTTGCACAGCGCCACCTCGGCCTTGCAGGTCTTGTCGGAGTCGGCCATCGCGATCACGCCTTCTGCGAGAGTTCCCGCAGCAAGTCGCGAATCGCAGCCTCGTCCTTCGCGTCGAGCAGGAAGCGGCGGAAGTCCGCGTTGCGCGCCAGCGTGGAGATCCAGCGCAGGCAACGGAGGTGCGCCTCGGGATCCTGCGCAGGCGAGACGACGAGGAACATGATCGAAACGGGCCGGCCGTCGATGGCCTGCCACTCGATCGGCGCAGACGAGCGGCCGAGCACGAGGGACGGAGCCGCGATGTCCGCGTGCTTGATGTGCGGCACGGCGACGCCGTTGCCGAGCCCGGTGCTGCCGATCGCTTCGCGCTCCAGCAGCTTCTTGCCGAGAACCGCGATCGACTTCTTGGCGACGACGCCAGAGGCCTGCGCGGCGGCGAGCAGTTCCTTGAGCGCGGCGTCCTTCGTCCTGGCCGTCACCTCTTCGAGGATCGTGGCAGACGAAACCAGCGTGTCGATCATGTCTCTCTTGGCGAGATCGTTGCAGCCGCGGTGCGCCGAACGCGCCAGCCCGCGGCCTGGATTCGGGCGGCTACGCCACCCTTCGGGGCGAAGGTCTTATCCCCGCAGCGTTTTGCGGACAACCTCCTCGTAGGTCTCCTCGCCCTTTGCGGCCTTGGCGCCCTTGCCGCGCGCGCGGGCGGGGCGCGCCGGAGCGGCGCCCTTCGCGCCGGGGATCTTGTGGTCCTTGCGCTTCTCCTTCTGCTTCTTCAGCTGCTTCTCCATCTTGCCGACGAGCGCGTCGATCGTCGCGGAGAAGGTCTCGCCCTGGTCCTTTGCGACCATCGGCTTGCCGCGGCGCATGTGCACGATGAGCTCGACTTCGGGCGACTCGTGCGCATGGTCGGCGACGACCTCGATGCGTGCGACGCGGTCGTTGAAGCGACCGAGCTTCTCCAGCTTCTTGAGCGCGTGCGACTGCATGCGCGCGGAGATGTGGTCGTGGCGGCCCTTGAACTCGATCGTGACTTCGTCGTCGTTGGTCATGAGTTGGTGCGCGGCGATGCCGCGCGAGCTAGGAGAGAGAATCGTCGGGATCCGCGCAAGCCACTGCTGGCGTCAGCGGATCGGGATAGAGGACGCGCAGGAGATACAGGCCGCACGCAGGAGCCGTCGGCCCAGCCTCGCGGCGGTCGCAACTCGCGAGGATTTCGCCGACGTTCTGCGGCGAAAGACGGCCGGTGCCCACGTCGATCATCGTTCCGGAGATCGCGCGCACCATGTTGTAGAGGAACCCGTCCCCCTGCACGACGAGGTCGAATCCCCAGGTGCGGCGCGCGATCCGCAAGCTCTGGATCGTGCGCACGGTGCCGCGCTTCCGCTCGTAGCCCGGGTTCGTCGCGAACGCCGCGAAGTCGTGCTTGCCGACCAGGAATTTCGCCCCTTCGCGCATCGCGTCGAGGTCCAACGGCCGCTTGACCCAATGGTAGTAGCCGCGGCCCACGGCGGGCCGGATGCGGCTGGTGACGCAACGGTATGCGTAGCGCTTGCCGATCGCGCAGAAGCGCGCATGGAAGCCATCGGGCGCGGCGCGCGCAGACCGCACCGCGATGTCGTCGGGCAGGTTGCCGTTCAACGCGGGCACGAGTTGCGAAACGGGGAACGGCCGCGGCAACACGACGTGCGCGCATTGGCCGAACGCATGCACGCCGGCATCGGTGCGCCCCGCGCCTTCGACCACCACGCGCGTGCCGAAGATGGTGACGAGCGCTTCTTCGAGCCGCTGCTGCACCGTCGCTTCCCCCAGCTGGCGCTGCCAGCCGGAGTAGTGGGTCCCGTCATAGGCGATCTTCAGCAAGCACGTGGACACGGGGCGAGGAGGATAGCGATCGTCGATCAGCGACGCACCGCGAACCACGCGAAGGCCGCGAGGCCCATTCCCAGCAACGCAGCGAGCGCGCCGAGCACCGGGTTGTCGAGCGAGACCCACGTCCACGCGGCCGCGGACTCGCAGACCAGGAGCGCCGCTATCGGCGCAGCCGCTTCGACGAACGTGACGCCCGGCGAGCGCGGTGGCTCGTGGCGCATCGGCATCGGCGCCACGCGTGCGCGCGGCATCGGGTCGGCGGGCGCAGCTGCGGTGCGTTCGTGCGCGGCTGGCACCGAGGGCTCACGCGACGGCGCAGCCACGGCCTGGGCAACCACCGCGGGCGAGGGCCCCTTCGCCGCGGGCGGCGGAACGGGCTCCTCGAACTGCGGCGGCGGGTCCCAGCTCGTGTCGCGGCCGTCGGTGGCCGTGGCCACGGGAGCCGGCGCGAACAGCGAGTCCTCGGGCGCCGGAGTCCCCGACTTCGGCTTCGTGTCCGCGCCGAGGCGAACCTGTCCGAACGAGAACGGGTCGTAGCCGGGTTGCGTCATGGCTTCTTCGCTCCGTGCTTCTTGCGACGGTAGCTCGACGGGATGCCGAGCTCTTCGCGCAGCTTCGCGACCGTGCGGCGCGCGATCTCAACGCCGTTCGCGGCCAGTTGCTCGACGATCGAGTCGTCCGACAGCGGACGCGCGCGATCTTCGCCTTCGACGAGCGCGGCGATGCGTTCCGCGACGGCTCCGCGCGCGTGGCCCGCGGCATCGCTGCCGTCCGAGCTGCCGCCGGCGCAGAAGTCGCGCAACGGCAGCGTGCCGACGGCCGTCGCGACGTGCTTGCCGGCGATCGCGCGGCTCACCGTCGACGGGTGCAAGCCGAGTTGGCCGGCGAGCTCCGTCATGCGCAACGGGCGCAACGCGGCGCGGCCGCGTTCGAGGAAGTCGCGCTGGCGCTCGAACACCGCGCGCGTGACGCGCAACAACGTCGCCTGCCGCTGCGCGATCGCGTCGACGAGTTCACGCGCTTCCCGGACCTGCGAGCGAAGCCGCTCGCGGACATCCTTCGCGACGGTCTTGTCGGCCGCCATCTGCGCGTAGAGCTCGCTCACCGCGATCTGCGGCACGCCGTCCTCGGCGAGCGCGACGTGGAGTTCGCCGTCGACGAGCCAGGCCGCGACGTCCGCTGTCACCGTCGGTTCCGCCGACGATCGCAGTTCGCCGCCGGGCGCCGGGTTGAACTGGCGCATGCGTTCGACCAACTCCGCGAGCTCGTCGAGCGAGAGGCTCATCGCGCGCGCGACCTCGGGCCACTTGTTGGCCGCGAGCTGGTCGAGGTGCTGGGTCAGCAGTCGCTCGATCGCGACGTAGTCCGGGTCGCCCTTCGCTTGCAGCAGCATCGCCTCGACACCAGTTGCCGCGCCGAGCCCGCGCGGCTCCATGGTGCGCAGCTCGTCGAGCGCGCGCTGCGCCGTTGCGAGCGGCAACGCGGCCGATGCGGCGACGTCGGCGAGCGACATCGACAACAGGCCACGTTCGTCGAGGTGCTCGGCGATCGCGCCGACGGCGTCGCAGAGCTCTTGCGGCAGCCCCCGCAACGACGCCTGGAGACGCACGACCGAGGTCAACTCGTCCGTCGGAGCCGGTTGGCTCTCCAACAACGCGCGCCGGCCGTCGACTTCGTCGTTCGTCTGCCGGACAGCCGGGACCTCCCACTCCTCCGCGGCGCGCGAAGTGGCATCGAGGATCTGTGCGCTCAGTTCGGCGGTCTCCGCGACCGGCGCGAGCTCGAGCGCTTCGTTGGTCTCCATCTGCTGCGACACGAGCTGCAACAGGTCGGCGGTCGCGAGCTGCAGGATCTCGATCGACTGCAGCATCTGCGGCAGGAGCCGTTGCTCCATCCGCTGGTTGGTCGTGGCGCGAAGTTCCATTGGCGTTCGTCTTCGCGGAACGTTTCGTCACGCGGCGACGGCTGCTTGAGCCACAAGCCTCAGCGTTGGGCATGTCCCAGCGCGGGAGCATGCGCACGTTTCCCCTCAGGTTCGCCTAGCTGCGTCGACGCGGCTTCGGACGGGCTTCTGCCGTCGCAGCCAACGGGTCTTCGGGCCAACTGTGACGCGGGTACTTGCGCATGAGTTCGCGTCGCGCGGTCGGATAGACGTTCTGCCAGAAGCTCGCGAGATCCGTCGTCACTTGCACGGGTTGGTGGTTCGGCGCGAGCAATTCGAGCACGAGGCGCACACGCCCGCCGGCGAGGAGCCCCACCGAGGGCAGCCCGAAGAACTCCTGCATGCGGGCGCGGACCTTGGGGCCAGCCGGCGCGCCGTAGTCGATCGGCACGTGCCGGTGGGACGGCAACTCGACGCGCTCCGGCGCGTGCTGGCGCAGCGCATGCGACTGCTGCGGGGAAAGACGCGCGGCGAGGATCGACGACAAGTCCGCGTCGCGCAGCCCGCGCAAGTCCGTGGCGGCGCCGAGCGACTGGATCGCGGCCTCGAGCTGCTCGTCGATTGCGAACTCCGGCAGCGCGAGCTCGGGCATGCGTTCGCGCAGGAACGCGACGCGGGCGAGGAACGCCTGCGTTTCCTTCGACTCGCCGAGCCAGCGCGAAGGGTCGCGGCGCAGCAGCGGCAACAGCAGTTCGTGCGCGCGATCGACAGGCACTTCGCCGCCGCGCGCGCTCGCGAGCCGCAGGTCGCGGTAGGCGCGCACGCGCACGGCGAACACGCGCCCCTGCTCCTCGTCGAGTTCGGCGTCGACGACCGAACGCACGCGCCCCGTCGCCTCGAGATGGCGTTCTTCGATCGCGGCGACGACGGTGGCCTGCGATCGCTGTTGCCGACCCGACTCGTGCAGGCGCAGCGCGACGACGAGGTCATTTCCGACTTTTTGTTCTCTACCTCATATGTTGGAGTTGGAAGAGATATTGTGACAAGAAATGTAGCAGTTGAAGTTTGACAGATGGAATGACACTTCTTACTTTTGGAGAATTTTGGAGGTCCAACATTTGCATGTCAAGGCTTTTTCCATTTGTGAGTTCGGTCAACAATATTCCTCATCTTCTTTTAATCATTGCAGTTGCACATG
>CAZEQF010000043.1:0-5057 GCA_964514315.1 uncultured Singulisphaera sp.
GCAACGGCAGCCGTTCGGCGAGCCGATCGAAGGCGCGCCAGAGCCAGCGACCGAGGAACGTCGTGACGAACAGCCCGATGCCGTAGATGACGATGGAGGTCGCCAGCAGCCCGAGCCCCGGGAAGTAGTAGGGCTGCTGTGCGAGCCAGGAGCCGGCGATCGCCCCTTCGGCGTAGACGACGATCACGACCGAGCCGACGAGCGGCAACAGCGCCACGGCCCCGGCGACCATGCAGCGCGCGACGTGTTGAGCGGGCGAAGCCATGGGCCCTTCTTACGCGCCCGGACGGTCCGACGCATCGGGTCGGAGCAGCCGTTGCAGGCCTCTGGCGGACGGGGCGGAAAGCGGCCACCATGCCGCGCGTGAACCTCCTGCTGCTCGACCCTGCCGAAGTCGCGGACGACGGGACCGCCGTCCTGACCGACCGGCGCGCCGAGCACATGAGGACCGTGCTGCAGGTCACGCCTGGACGCACGCTGCAGGCAGGCTTCGTCGACGGCCCGGTCGGCAACGCCGAGGTCCTCGAAGTGCGCAGCGACGCCGTTCGCGTGCGCGCGGTCTGCACCGAGGCCGCGCCGGTCGCGCACGACGTGCTGCTGCTCGCCGTCCCGCGGCCCAAGGTGCTGCTGCGCATGCTCGAGATCGCCGCGATGCTCGGCTTCGCCGAGATCGTGTTGTTCCGCAGCTGGCGCGTGGACAAGAGCCACCTGTCGAGCCAGGCGATGGAAGCGGAACTGCAGCGCCACCACCTGTGCCTCGGCCTCGAGCAGGCGCGCCGCACGGCAATGCCGCGCGTGCGCACGTTCCTGCGGTTCCGCCCCTTCGTCGAAGACGACCTGCCGCAGCTGCCGCTGCCGCAACACCGCTTCTGCGCGCACCCGTTCGCCGAGACCTCCACCGCGGACCTCGCGCTCACGCACGGCGCGCCGGTCGCCGTGGCGCTCGGGCCCGAAGGCGGGTTGTTGCCCTACGAAGTCGACCATCTCGCGCGCTGCGGGTTCTTGCCCGTGCGCATGTCCCAGCACCCGCTGCGCACCGAGTCGGCGCTGTGCGCCGTGCACGCGCAACTCGACTTGCTGCGCACGAGGACGCGCGGCTGAGGCGTTGCCGGTGGCCAGGAGCGCATCGACCTTCGGACTGTCGGGCTGCGGCCGCCGCGGCGGCGAGCTGCTGCGCGGAAGCCGCATGCACGCGCACTGCAGGGCGCACGCGGTGCACGATCCGGCGACAGGCGCCGCATCGACGCTCGCGGACGAATGCGGCATCGACGTGCGCTGTTCGTCGTTCGACGAACTGCTGCGATCCGGCGTCGACTTCGTGGTGCTCGCCGGCCCCTTCGGCGAACGGCTGCGACAAGTCGAAGCCGCCGCGGAGCAAGGCGTCCACTGCCTCGTCGCCGCACCGATGGCGCCCGACGCGGCCACCGCCGAAGCGATGGTCCGCGCCTGCGACGCGGCCGGCGTGAAGCTCGGCGTCGCGGTTCCGCAGCAAGCAGAGCCGCTGATGGAACAGTTGCGCCGCATGATCGCCGACGACTGGCTCGGCGCGCCGGTTCTCGTGCAGTCGATCGAAGCCTCGGACCGCGCGCTGCGGCAACCGCCGGACGACGGACACTGGCTGCTCGACGCGCGCAACGCGCACGGCGCGCCGTTGCTGTCCTTCGCGGCCGAGCCGCTGCACCTCGCGGTCTGGTTGTGCGAACGCCCCGCGACCGCGGCGCTCGCGATCGATGCCAAAGGCGTCACGCGGCTGCCGCGCGAATCGGCGGTCGCGGCGGTGACGCTGCGCGGCGGCGCGTTGTGCACGTTCGCTGCGAGCCACGCGACGCGCGGCGCGGAGTTCGCGGTGCACGGAACCGACGGAGCCATCCGCATCGGGCCGGAACGCGTGTGGATGCGCGGCCGCAAGGCATACAGGGGCGACTCGTTCGCCTACGTCGATCCACAGCGAGAACTCACCTTGCCACGCCGCGATGCCGACGACCCGCTGCGCGAGCACTTCGAATTGGTCGGTCGCTTCGCGCGTTGGATCGACGACCGCGACGACTTCCCGTGCCCCGGCGAGCAAGCGGCGCTCGACATGCGCGCGCTCGACGCCGCGATGCGCGCGCTCGTGTCGCGCCGCGTCGAGGACGTGGCGTCGTGAGGAACCGTCCATGAAGGTCGCGCCCTACGTCACCTGCCTCGTGGACCAGATCGAGCCGCGCGTCGGCGCAGCGACGGTGCGGCTGCTGCGCCACGCCGGCTGCGAGGTCGCGTTCGACGACGCGCAAACGTGCTGCGGGCAGCCAGCGTGCAACAGCGGCTATCCCGGCCACGCGACGCAACTCGCGAAGAACGTCATCGCGTCGTTCGAACGCAGCGGCGCCGAAGCGCTCGTGCTGCCGTCCGGCTCGTGCGCGGCGCAGATCCGCCACTACGCGGGGCTGTTCGCGGACGAACCTGCGTGGCGCGAACGCGCGCTCGCGCTGTCGATGCGCACGTTCGAGCTGTCGTGGTTCCTCGTGCACCGCTGCGAGCTGAAGTCCGTGCCCGGGCGGTTCGCAGGCAGCGTCGCGTTCCACGACTCCTGCCACGGCCTGCGCGACCTCGGCCTCGGACAAGAAGGGCGCGACCTGCTGCGCATGGTCGACGGCCTGCGGCTCGTCGACCTGCAGCACTCCGAAGACTGCTGCGGCTTCGGCGGCACGTTCGCCGTGAAGCATCCAGAACTCTCCGTCGCGATCGCCGACCGCAAGCTCGACTCGATCGCGAAGGCCTCGGTCGACGTCGTGACCGGCGGCGACGTCAGCTGCCTGATGCACCTCGACGGCCGTCTTCGCTCCGTCGGCAGCAAGACGCGCGCGGTGCACTTCGCGGAACTGCTCGCGGGCTGGACCGCAACGGAGGCATCCTCGTGAGCGGCGAACACCTGCCGATGGACCGCTTCGCGGACAACGCGAAGGCGGCGCTCGCGGATCCGGTGCAGCGCGACGCGCTGCATCGCGCGACCGAACTGTTCCGCGAACGTCGCACGGGCGCGTTGTCGCGGGCCAGCGGCTTCGAGCAGTGGCGCGACGAGGCGCGCGCGATCAAGGACCATGCGCTGCTGCACCTCGACCGCCACCTCGCGCAGTTCGAGCAGAACGCGATCGCGCGCGGCGTGGTGGTCCACTGGGCCGAGGACGGAACGGAGGCTGCGCGCATCGTCACGGAGCTCTGCCGCGCGCGCAGCGCGAAGCTCGCGGTGAAGAGCAAGAGCATGACGACCGAGGAGATCTCGTTGAACCGCGCGCTCGAAGCCGCGGGCATCGACGCGGTCGAGACCGATCTCGGCGAATGGATCATCCAGCTCGCCGGCGAGACGCCGTTCCACATCGTCGTGCCCGCGATCCACAAGACGCGCGCGCAAGTCGGCGAGATCCTGCATGCGGCGACCGGCGTCGACGCGAAGGCCACGGCGAAGGAGCTCACCGCGTCCGCGCGCACCGCGTTGCGCGAACGCTTCCTGCAGGCCGGCGTGGGCATCAGCGGCGCGAACTTCGCGATCGCGGAGACCGGCTCGATCCTGATCCTCGAGAACGAAGGCAATGCGCGCCTGTGCACCACGCTGCCCGACGTGCACATCGCCGTCGTCGGCATCGAGAAGGTCATCCCGCGCCTCGCGGACCTGCCGGTCTTCTTGCGGCTGTTGCCGCGCTCGGGGACGGGCCAGGACCTCACGACCTACCAATCGCTGCTGACGGGCCCGAAGCGAAGCGCCGCGTGCGACGGGCCGTCCGAGCTGCACGTCGTGCTGATGGACAACGGCCGCTCGCGCATGCTGCACGAGGAGATCACGCGCCAATCGCTCGCTTGCATCCGCTGCGGCGCGTGCCTCAACGCGTGCCCCGTCTACCAACAGGTCGGCGGCCATGCCTACGGCTCGGTCTATCCTGGCCCGATCGGCGCGGTGATCACGCCGCAACTGCAAGACCTGCACAAGGCGCGCGAGCTGCCGTTCGCGAGCACGTTGTGCGGCGCGTGCCGCGACGTGTGCCCCGTCAAGATCGACATCCCGTCGCTGCTGCTGCACCTGCGCAAGGAAGTGAAGGAAGGCGGCGAAGGTCGCGCGCCGGCTGCGCGCTCGCGCATCGAGGCGATGGCGTTCGCGGCGTGGTCGTTCGCGATGCGGGGCAAGCGTCGCTACGCGGTGGCCACCGCGATCGCGCGCGCATGCGACCGCTGGCTGCATCCGGTGCTGCGCGCGCTGCCGCCGTTGTCGCGTTGGCGAAAGGGCCGCGAAGCGCCGCGCATCGCGAAGAAGTCGTTCCGCGCGCTGTGGAGGGACGGACTGTGAGCAACGCGCGCGAACGGATCCTGCAACGCGTGCGCGATGCGCTCGGCGAACGCAACGGCGCGATCGCGCCGCCGTCCGCGTCGCGGCGCGCCGCACCCGCCGACCTGTTCGCGAACTTCCGCGAACGGCTCACTGCCGTCGCCGGCGAGATCCTCGATCTCGACGCGAGCCGACAACTCGTCGACGCAGTCGCGGCGCGCCTGCATGCCGCGTCTGCGCGCACGATCGCGTTCGGCGGCGGCGAAACGATGCGACAGCTCGCGGCGGCGCTCGCGCAGCGTGGCTTCCACACGCTCGCCGACGACGCGCCGACCGAGCAGGTCGCGCAGGCCGACGCAGGCATCACCGAGGCGCAGTGGGGCATCGCCGAGACCGGAACGATCGCGCTCGACGACGAAGCCGCGCGCGGACGCCGCGCCTCGCTGCTGCCGCCGCTGCATCTCGCAGTGCTGGAGAAGGCGCGCATCGAACCGACGCTCGACACGTTGCTGGCGCGCGTCGCCGCTTCGGGCCGCCTCCCCCACGCGTTGACGCTCGTCACGGGGCCTTCGCGCACGGCGGACATCGAACTGCAGCTCGTCGTCGGCGTGCACGGCCCGCAAGAACTCGTCGTCGTGCTTCGCTGATCGACGGCGGGCGTCGACCGAAATCCCCAGTTGCCGCGCGCGACGCCGCGGGGAATCGATCCGCACCTGCGAGCTTCTTGCGCGAGGGCGGAATCTGCGGTTGCCAGGATGCC
>CAZEQF010000043.1:5067-16674 GCA_964514315.1 uncultured Singulisphaera sp.
CCGCGCAGTGCGCAGGGTGCGTGAGCTCGGGACGCGAACGGTTGCCCGAGCGCGGCCGACACCCTGCAACCGGACGCGACCGCTTCTTGCGCGAGGCCGGAATCGGCCGTTGCCAGGATGCCGAGCCGAACGCGAAGATCCCGCGCCCCTCGTCCGTCCCAACCCGCCATGCGTCGCCCCACCGCCATCCGCCTTCTCGCACTGCTGCTGCTCGCGGCATTCGGGCTCGCGGTCTGGCTGGGCCGGAGCGACGAGCCCGCCGAACCTGCGCCGCCGAGCCCTGCGCCGCAAACCGTCGCCGCCACGCCCGACGCGACGCCGCAACGCGAGCAGCCGGAACGCCGCGAGGCCGCGGTCGCCGAGCCGCGCGAGCGCGTCGAACCCGTGCGCGCCGAATCCGACGCCGCACAAGGCGCGCGCGGCCGCATCGTCGACGACCGCGGGACGCCGATCCCCGGCGCCCAGGTCGCGTTGCTCGACAGCTTCCAGAACGACCCGCTGGGCAAGTTCCTGCAGCGCAGCCAGCAGATCCCCGACCTCGCGCTCGCGCAGAGCCAGACCGACGACGCAGGCGTCTTCGCGCTCGGCCTGCGCGTGCCGACCGACCGCAAGCTGCAGCTCTGCGTCGTCGCCGAGGGCTTCGCCGCCGACACGCACGGCGACCTCGTCGTGCAGCCCGAGTCGTGGCTCGAACTCGGCGACCTCGTGCTCACGCGCGGCTGCACGATCCGCGGCCGCGTGACCGTCGCCGGCACCGATCTCCCCGCGCCGCAAGCCATCGTCGCGCTCGCCGGCGGCAATCCGTTCGTCGATGCCGGGCCCGCGCAGTTCGAAGCGTGGCCGCAGCGTCGCTTCGCCGCCGTCGACTCCGACGGTCGATACGAGATCCGGCACGCGCCGCAGCAGGGACTGTTCCGGCTGCTCGCCTCGGCTCCAGGCTTCGGCCGCCAGGTCCGCGACGAGATCGACCTCACGGGCCGCACCGTCATCGAAGTCGACTTCGCGCTGCCGCGCGGCCTGTCGATCCGCGGCCGCCTCGACACCGGCGGCCTGCCGCTCGCTGCCGTGAAGATCACGGTGTTCCCCAAGACTGCGGAGCCGCAGTTCGAAGGGCGCGCCGAGGCCGACGGCACCTTCGCGGTCCATGGCCTGCGCGACGGCATGCACCTCGTGCAGATCGCCGCGGACGGGTTCCAGCCGGTCGAACGCGACGACGTAGCCTCGGGCGGGCCCGAACTCGTGATCCAGCTCGTGCCTCGCGGCCGCGCCGGCGTGCGCGTGCTCGCCGCCGACGGCTCCGCGTTGCGTCGCTACCGGCTCGCCGTGCGGCGTTGGTTCGAGGCAGGCGGCGGCCAGATCGGAACGGTGCGCGACGTGCCGGAACGCGTGGTCCGAATCGACCCGCCAGCCGAGGTCGCGTTCGTCGACGGACTCGAAGACGGCGACTTCGTGTTCCAGGTCGAAGCCGACGGCCACGTCGCGACGCTGTCGCCGCCGCTGCGCATCGACGCCACGCGCCGCCATGCGGAGGTCACGGTGCAGATGCACCGCGGCGGCGCGATCTCGGGCATCGTGCTCGGCGCCGACGGCAGGCCCCTCGCGGGCGCGCGCGTGCGCACGGAGCCCGACGGAGCCCAAGAGGAGAACCCCGTCTGGCGCATGCTCCAGGCGATGACCCCGGACCGGATCACGCGCGCGGAGACGACCACCGGCGCGGACGGTTCGTTCGTGCTCCGGCCGCTCGCGCACGCGCGCTACCAGCTCGCCGTCGACCACGCCGAACACTGCCGCGCCCTGCGCGCCGGCATCGAAATCACAGAGGATCGAACCGAGACCGCGGCCCCGTTCCGCCTCGTGCGCGGGTGCGCCGTCGCCGGACGCGCCGTTGCCGCCGGGCTCCCGGCCGCGCAGATCCAGGTCGTGTTGACGCCGCTGCGCAACGATCCCGACACCGGCCAGCCGTTGCCCGCAGCACCCGCAGGATCGTCGGACGAAACTTCCGTGGCGCGCGTCGAAGCGGTCACGAACCAGGAAGGCCGGTTCGAACTGCCCCGACGCATCCCGCCTGGAGTCTACGAACTGCGCGGCGTATCGCTGTCAGGCGCAGGCTCCGGCGCCGACGCCTTCCAGAAGATCCTGCAGATGAAGAAGTCCTCCGTCCGCCTCGAGATCGGCCCTGGCCAACCATCGGCCGAGGTCGAGCTCCGGATCGACGGATGATCTTGATCCGACCCGTGCTCCCCACCGCTTCGAGGTTGTCTTGAACGCTGCCAAGCTGCTGTTGCCCGTCCTGCTCGTCCTCGGCGTAGGCGCCGGCGTCTACTTCGCGATGAGCGGAGGGACCGTCGCCGAGCCCGATGTCCCGCCGACCTCGGAGCCCGAGACGCCGAAGGACGAACCGCGGCAACCTGAGGCGCCCGCCGTCGCCGACACGCCGTCCCCGCGCACCGCCGCGCAGGACCCGCAGCGCATCGAGATCAAGGTCGCGTCGAGCTCCAACCCCGACGCGCCGCAAGGCGTGCGCGGCCGCGTCGTGCTGCCGAACGGTTCGCCGGCGCCCGAGAGCGACGTCTACCTGCTCAAGAGCTCGACGGCGGATCCGCTCAGCCTCTACCTCGCGCATCGCCGCGGCCAGAAGACCGAGCCCGTCGCCCACGTCCGCACCGACGCCGAGGGCCGCTTCGCGATCGGCATGCAGAAGGCGGGCGACTCGTTCGACCTCCGCGTCGTCAGCGACGAGCACCCCGAGATCCAGCACAAGTCGATCAAGATCCGCACCGAGGACTGGTACGACACCGGCGACCTGCAGTTCGCGATCGGCAGCATCGTCCAGGGCCGCGTGCTCGACGAGGCGGCGAAGTTCGGCATCGCCGAGGCGCGCGTCTACTTGACGATCCCCGGCATGACGCACCAGATGCTGCCGACGCCCGGGCGTGAACGCGGCATCCTCGCGGTCACGGACGCGAACGGCTTCTTCCGCTACACGAACGCGCCGCGCGGCGGCTCGATCAACCTCGGCGCCGAGTCCGGCGACTACGCGTTCCACGAGCTGCAGAACCAGATCGTCAAGTCCGACGCGCCGAACGACTTCACGATCGAACTCTCGCGCGGACAGCCGATCTCCGGCGTCGTCGTCGACGGGCAAGGCAAGCCGATCGGCGGCGCCACGGTGCTCGCGACGGCGCAGAGCGCGAAGCTGCCGCAGACGGGACAGGCTTCGTCGGGCTCGGATGGCCGCTTCACGCTGCCGCTGCTGCGCTCCGGCCCCTACCAGCTCGCAGTGAGCGCGACCAACTACGAGGACGCGCTCGAGAAGCCGGTGTTCGCCGGCTCCGAAGACGTGCGCATCGTGCTGGAGCAGCGCGGCCGCGTGAAGTTGCGCGTGTTCAGCGCAAAGGGCTCGCCGATCAAGAACTACACCGTGGGCCTGAAGCGCTGGTTCGCGAACAACCCCGGCAGCATCGGCAAGGTCCAGGAGTTCCGCGACGTGCGCGTCACGCCCGGCGACTACGAGGGCGACTACGCGATCATCCGCAACGTGCCGAACGGCGAGTTCGTGTTCCAGGTCATGGACAGCGAGCACGCGAAGACGCTGACGACGAACTTCACGATGTCGGCCGAGAAGGAGCCGCCGGTCGTCGACGTCACGATGACGCTCGGCGGCATGATCACGGGCCGCGTCGTCGACGATGCCGGCGCGCCGGTTGCAGGCGCCACGGTCGTCACCGACATGAACGGCAGCCTCGCGGCCGAGGGCTTCCTCGAGATGTTCCGCAACTTCCTGCCGGACAAGCACACGGTGCGCACGGAGACGACGAGCCGCGACGGCACGTTCCGCCTGTCGCGCCTCGCGTTCGCGGAGTACATGATCCGCGTGTCGCACCCCGACTTCTGCGAAGGCACGTCCGTGGACATCCAGGTGCTGAACGAAGGCGAGGAGCGCAACGTCGGCGACATCCAACTCCGCCGCGGCGCGCTGGTCGAAGGCGTCTGCCGCGTCGGCGGCCGCGGCACCGGCCAGATCAAGGTCATGATCGGCCCGCCGACGGGCTACAAGCCCGAGATCGACGCGAAGGGCCGACCGATCGGCGGAATGATGTTCACCGCGACGGCGATCTCGAACGGCGAAGGCGAATACCGCTTCAGCAAGCGCGTGCCGCCGGGCTCCTACAAGATCCACGCGTTCAAGGAAGCGGGCAACGACGACGTGTTCGGCCGCTTCAAGCAGATGAAGGAGACCGAACGGCCGCTCGTCGTGGGCGCCGGCCAGGACTCCATCGTCCAGAACTTCGACCTCTCGATGTGAACGTAGGAGGCGGCCGGAAGGGTCGCCGCGGCAGTTCCCGCGACTGCGACAGCTCGCGTGCGGAGGAGTGACGGAGGACAGCGAGGGAGCCTGACGCCCTCGCTGCTCGCAGTTGCGACGGCGCAGCAGGTGCTTGGCGAGAAAGCGCGGGCTAGTCTGCGCGCCGCATGGAGCCGAAGCCGACCGTCAAGCCGACCCCGACGACCTACTGGGACTACATCCGCGTCGAAGAACTGCTCGCGCTGCAAGGCGGCCGCGACGGCAGCGACGCGAAGCTGTCGGACGACGAAGTCCGCTTCCTCGTCATCCACCAAATCGACGAGCTGTGGTTCAAGCTGGTGCTGCGCGAACTCGCGACGGCACGCAACCTGTTCGCGCGCGTGCCGGTGCCCGAGTCGGACCTCGCGTTCGCAGTCGCGGCGCTGCGCCGCATCACGCTGATCTTCAACCTCGCCGCGCAGCACTTCCAACTGATGGAGACGATGCGGACGCAGGACTACCTGCTGTTCCGCGACAAGCTCTATCCGGCCTCGGGCTTCCAGTCGGGCCAGCTGCGCGAGATCGAGATCCTGTTCGGCCTCGACGACAAGGACCGCATCTCGCTCGGCCAGGAGTTCTCCTACAAGACGTCGCTGAAGGCGCCCGGCGGCGCCCCTTCGCCCGCGCTGCAGCGCGTCGAAGCGCGCGAACGCGACAAGCCGACGCTGAAGGACGCGGTGCTGAGCTGGCTCTCGCGCACGCCGATCGACGGCAGCTCGCCGGGTGACGAGGGCGACAGCGCGGTCGTCGACACCTTCGTCGACGACTACCTGAAGGGCCACGAACGGCTGCTGCGCGACGCGAGCGCGTATGCAATCGCGATGCAGAAGGAGACCGGCGAGAACGAGCAGAAGTTGCGCGCGCGCTACGACGCCCAGTTCGCTTCGGCCCGCACGCACCTGCTCGCGCTCGACGTCGACGACGCGGCACGCAAAGCGGTGAAGCGCGTGCGCGCCGCGATCCTGTTCGTCGACAGCCATCGCAGCCTGCCGCTGCTGTCGTGGCCTGGTCAGGTGATCGACGCGATCATCGAGTGCGAGCAGAGCATGCTCGTGTTCCGCCAACGCCACGCGCGCATGGTCGAACGTGTGATCGGACGGCGAGTCGGCACCGGCGGCAGCGACGGCGTCGCCTACCTCGACAACACGGCGCTGAAGTATCGCGTGTTCCCGGAGATCTGGGCCGCGCGCACGCTGCTGCTGCCGCCCGAACTGTGCCCGACCGTGAAGAACCGCGCGTTCTACGGCTTCCAGCACTGAGCCAGGAAGCCGCGCGCGCGATGCCGCGCTAGCGCGCGAGGCCGCGGTTCTCGCGCCGCGACCAGCGACGAGTGAACGCGAGCACCGATCCGCGCTTCCGTTCCTTGCGGAAGCCGAGCAGGTGGAAGATCTCGGTCACGAAGTACCGCGCGATGCGCGGGTTGACGAGGATCGTGTTGATGTCGTCGGGGTCGCGGCGGACGCCCGGCATCCAGTGCACGATGCGATCGAGCCGCAATCGACGCATGACGCGCGCGACGACGAGCCAGAACGGCCGCACGTCGCGCGACAGGAAGAACCCGTCGTCGCCGAGCGCCTGGTAGAGCGGCAGCATCACGCGGCAGTCGTAGGGCGCCACCACTGGCCCGCGCGCATCCGTGCCGATCTGCTGGCCCTTCTTCACCGCATCGAAGTTGTTGAAGCCAGGCTTCGTCACGTAGCGATCCTTCTCGGTGATCGCGTGGCGATGCACGATCTCGACCACCGACGGGTTGCCGCGCGTGGCCTTCTCGATGTGCGCGCGGAACGGCCGCACGTCGACGGAGCCCTTCGGCAGGATGCCGAGGCTGTCGAGCAGGAGCCACAACACGGCCTCGTGGTTGCCGACCGTGTCGGGATGCTGGTGGCGGCCGCCTTCGACCGCGAAGTTGACGATGCCGAGCTGGCTCCACCACTCCAACGACGCGCCGTCGATCGTCTCCTCGATGCCGAGGATCAGCGGCACGCCCGTCGACATCGCGACGCGACGGTTGTCGATCGTGTCGGCAAGGCAGATGAACGGAGGTCCGTCCGCCGAGCTCGTGTGCAGGTCCACGAAGATCACCGGCCCGCGGGCCGAGCGGATCACGCGCTCGAACGAGGCAAGCAGCGAACGCTGCTCCTTGTCCTCGTCGCCGTCGGTCGCGGGATCGCGCGCGAGCAGGCGGCCGATCTGGTCCTCGCCCCACTGCCGGTTGAGGTCGCGCTGCAAGAATCGCACGCCGCGCGAAAGCGCCGTGAGGTTGCCGCCGAACGCGACGATGCGGCCCGTCACCCCGATCTCCGACTCCTGCAACCGTCCGAGCACGCGCTGCACGGCGAGCACGCCAGCAGGCTCGTTGCCGTGGATGCCCGCGAGCACGCAGAGCGTGGGCCCTGCAACGCCGCTGTCCCACGAGCCGAGTTCGCGGCGGATGGACGGCACCTCGGTCAACGTCATGGTCATTCGGCCTGGTTCTCTCGCAGGTGCTTCTCGAACAGCATCGCGGCGACGCGAATGAGATCGCGTTCCGTGATGATGCCGACGAGGCGCTTGTCTTCGACCACCGGCAGGCACCCGACTTTGTGCTTTCGCATCAACTCGATGGCATCGAGCGTCGGCGTGCCCGGAGTCACGCACACCGGATCGCGCTTCATGATGTCCTTCACGGCGACGGGCAGTTGTTCCTTGCCCTTCATGCCCTGGCCGACGAGGCGCAGCAGCGAACGATGCGACACGAGGCCGACGAGCTTGCCTTCGTTGTCCTCGACCGGCACGTGGCGGATGTGGCGCCAGTCCATCAGGCTCGCCGCGAGGTCGACGACGTCCTCCGGGTGCACCGTGAACAGGTCCGTCGTCATGAACTGGCCGACCTGGATGTAGCTCTCGCGCCATCCGTCGAACTCGCCGGTGTCCGCAAGCTCCCAGAGGTGCACCGGATCGCCGGTGCGCTGGCGCGCGACGGCGGCGCGCACGATCGCGCACATGCGCTGGTCCTTGGTGCCCTTCTCGCCCATCGCCGCGAGCGAATCGAGCGACCACCGTGCGCCGGTTCGGTTGCGCTTCACGCGCTCGTGCAACACGCCGAGGTAGCGGTCGATGTCGGAGGAGTCGACCTTCGCGCGCTGGAGGCCTTCGCGCGCGAGCGGCAGCAGGATCTCCTCGATCAACACCGGCGCGGGGTACTCCTTGCCGTGGAACCACGTCATGTTGGCCTGCAGGCCGAGGCGCGCCGCAGCGATGAAGTTGGCGCGCGCGTCGTCGAACTTCATCACGCGCTGCACGTCCTGCACTTCGTGGCTCACGGAGGACATGAGGCCGAAGAAGAACGCGGCCGTCGCCATCTCGTCGAGCACGCTCGGGCCCGCGGGGAACGCGCGCGCCTCGATGCGAAGGTGCGGCTTGCCGTCGCTGATGCCGTAGCACGCGCGGTTCCACCGGTAGACCGTGCCGTTGTGCAGGCGCAGCGCGGTGAGGTTGGGCACGCCGCCGCGGTCGAGCACCTTCATCGGGTCCTCGTCGAGATCGGTGGCGAGCAGCAAGCGGAAGCGCGCGATGTCCTCGCGGAAGATCTCGAGGACCGACGAGCGCATCCAGCCGTCGCCGAAGTCGACGCGCGGCCTGCGGCCGCGCTGCTGGTGCACTGCCGAACGTCCGTCGACCGACTGCTGGAACAACGCGACGCGCGTCTCGCGCCACAGCCGTCGGCCGAGCAGGATCGGCGAATTGGTCGCTGCCGCGAGCACCGGCGCGGTGATCGCCTGCGCGCAGTTGTAGAGCTCCGCGAACTCCTTCGGCCCGGCCTGGAAGTGGACCTGGAAGCTCGTGTTGCACGACTCGAGCATGACGTTGTCGTGCGTCATCTCGAACTCGTCCACGCCCTTGATGCGGAACTGGAACTCGCCGCCGCGCAGCTGCGCGAGCGCGTTGTTGAGCGCGAGGAAGCGCGGGTTCTGCACCATCGAGTCGAGCGAGAGGTCCGACCGGCGCAGCGTCGGCAGGATGCCCGCGAGCACGATGTCGCCGCCGAGTTCGTTGGCCGTCTTGCGCGCCGTGTCGAGCAGCCCGTTGAGCTCCTGCTCCATCGCCGACAGGCACTTCCCGCCGTAGACCTGCGGGCTCATGTTGCACTCGAGGTTGAAGCGCGCGAGCTCGTAGGTGAACTGCTTGTTGCCCGCGAGCTTCCGCATCATCTCGTCCGCGCCGCACCACGCGCGGCCGGACTTGTCGATCAAGAACATCTCCTGCTCGGCGCCGATGCGACGCACGCCGGTCTCGAACCGGTCTTCGTCGAGCATGCGTTCCAATGCGTGCACGTCGGCGAGGATCGCCTTCATGAAGGCGCGGAGTTGTTCGTCGCTGAATGCGCTGCTGATGTCGTGACGGCCCATATGGCGTAGGAGGCGCTCGCCGCAAAGCGGCCGTCCGATGCGCACCGTGCGCGCGCGGAAGCCCTCGCAGCGAGAGTGCCGCATGGTCCCGTACGGCCGCGTCCGTTGGAACGGTGCAGTGGGCCACTTTCTCGCCGCAGGGGTGGCGGCAAACGACCTCAGCCCTAGAGTCCGCCGCGTGACCAACGCAACGATCACCAAGAACTCCGTCGTCACCCTCCACTACAAGTTGACCCTCGACGACGGATCCATCGCCGATTCCTCGTTCGGCGGCGATCCACTGGCCTACCTCCACGGCCACGGCAACCTCGTCCCCGGCCTCGAGCGCCAGCTCGCAGGCAAGAAGGCGGGCGACAAGTTCGACGCGGTGGTTCCGCCCGCCGAAGGCTACGGCGAGTTCGATCCGGCTGGCGAACAGACGCTGCCGCGCAGCGCGTTCCCGCCTGACGTCGACATCCAGGCCGGCATGGGCTTCCACACCGAGGACGACCACGGCAACCCGATCCCGCTGTGGGTCAAGGCCGTCGACGCCGCGAAGAAGCAGATCACGATCACGTCGAACCACCCGCTCGCGGGCCAGCGCCTGAACTTCACGATCGAGGTTCTCTCGCTGCGTTCGGCGACGAAGGAAGAACTCTCGCACGGCCACGTGCACGGTCCGGGCGGCCACCACCACTGATCGAATCGGCTGCATGAAGTGTCGCGTCGGCCCTTGCCGACGCGCGCCAACGCGGGTTGCCTGCAGCGCATGACGCGCCGCCCGCTTCGCTTCCCGCCCGCCGTCCTCGCCGCCCTGCTCGCGGCCTGCTCCGCGCCGGACTGCCGCGAGTTCCCGCCGGCCGAGCCCGCCGTCGTCGCGGCGACCGCAACTGCCGCGCACGATCGCATCCACACGAACCGCGACGGTGTGCAGCTGCTGCGCCTGCCGAAGGAAGACGATGCGTTCGGATTCGTCGTGTTCGGCGACCGCACCGGCGGGCCCAAGGAAGGCATCGAGGTGCTGAAGCAGGCGGTGCGCGACACGAACCTGCTCGACCCCGACCTCGTGTTCACGGTCGGCGACCTCGTGAACGGCTACAACGAGCAGCCCGCGTGGCTGGAACAAGCCAACGAGTTCAAGGCCGCGATGGCGCAACTGCGCATGCCTTGGTTCCCCGTCGCGGGCAACCACGACGTCTATTGGCGCGGCAAGGACAAGCCGCAAGGCGAACACGAGAAGGACTTCGAGACGCACTTCGGCCCGCTGTGGTACGCGGTCGAGCACAAGGACTGCCTGTTCGTCTCGCTCTACAGCGACGAAGGCGACCCCGAGTCGGGCAAGAAGGACTTCACGGACCCCAAGTGCCAGCGCATGTCCGACGCGCAGTTCGCGTGGCTGCAGGACACGCTCGGCAAGCACCGCGACAAGCGGCACGTGTTCGTGTTCTTGCACCACCCGCGCTGGATCGAGGCGCGCTATCCAGGCGCCGACTGGGAACGCGTGCATCAAGCGCTCGTCGCGGCCAAGAACGTGACCGCGGTCTTCGGCGGCCACATCCACCGCATGCGCTACGACGGCGTTCGCGACGGCATCCAGTATCTGACGATTGCCGCGGTCGGCGCATTCCTCGACCTCGAACTGCCGCAGGTCGGATACCTGCACGAGTTCCATGTCGTGACCGTGCGCGACGACGGCATCCAGCTCGCGGCATTGCCGGTCGGGACGGTGATGGATCCCAAGGCGATCACGGCCGCGATGAGCGACGACGTCGAACGGATCCACACGCAACTGCGGCCGCAGAACGCGCGCGGCGTGACGTTCGAGGACGACGGCAGCGCGCTCGGCGAACTCGTCGTCGACTTCGAGAACCCCGCGGCGCAACCCATCGAACTCATGGTGATTGCCGATGGCGACGAGTCTTGGAGCTTTGCCCAGGACCACGTGCACCTGCAGATCGCGGCAGGCGGCCGCGCGAGCGCCAAGATGGCCGTTCGTCGAACGGCGTCGGAAGGCGCGCCGACGATGCCGAGCCTGCGACTCCAGGCCTACTATCTCGCTGGCGGCCTGCGCGTGTCGCTGCCGGAACTCGTGCGCGAACTCTCGCTGTCGCCTGGAGACGTGCCGCCGCCGCCCGAGAACGCAGACGGAGCCATCGTGCTCGACGGCAGCGCTGGCACGTGCCTTCGCGTCGAACACGACCGACTGCGCCTTCCGCAAGGCCCGCTGACCGTGGAAGCATGGGTGCGCATCGACGACCAGAAGGGCCGGCGCGCCATCGTGTCGAAGGCGCAGAGCAGCGAGTTCGGCCTCTACTGCAACGACGGCAAGCCGCACTTCTCGATCCGCCTCGGCCGAGCCTACGTCTCGGCGACCGCGCCCACGGCGCTCGACGGTGAACGGCAGTGGCGCCACATCGCCGGCGTCTACGACGAGCGCGAGGTGCGCCTCTACGTCGACGGCCAGCTCGTGGCCAAGAAGGCAGCGGCCGGCGCACGCGCGACCAACGAACTGCCGCTGTTCGTCGGCGCCGACCCTACTGCCAAGGGCGCGCCCGAGTCGTTCTTGCACGGCGCTGTCCAGCACGTGCGCATCTCGACCGTCGCGCGCTACGCCGGCGAGAGCTTCGCGCCCTCGATGCGCCACGTGCGCGACGACGCGACTGCGTTGAGCCTGCCGTGCGTGAGCCAGTTCTCGCTCTGGACGCCCGACGTGTCCGGCAACGGCGCTCACGCGCAACGCATGGGCCACGCGCACTGCGTGCCGAGCACGCGCTGAGCGCACTGCGTGCCGAGCACGCGCTGAAGCAACGAACGGCCGCCGCGCGCGAGAATCCGCGGCTGGCCTTCCCCCGCTGTGCGTCTCCCTCCTTGCCGGGCCCGTTGCGCCCGCAATGG
>CAZEQF010000044.1:0-2505 GCA_964514315.1 uncultured Singulisphaera sp.
CCGCATCCTGATCCTCGCCGAGGTCTACGACGCGCTCGCGGAGCAACGTTCGTACAAGCCCGCGTGGCCGGTCGAGAAGATCGTCGCGCTGTTCCGCGAACAGGCCGGCCGCCACTTCGACCCCGACCTCGCCCACCTCGTCGCCGACGGACTGTCGTCGATGGGCAGCGCGTTCTTCGGCACGGTCGACGAGCAGACAGCGCAAGCCTGACCGACGGCGAGCCGCAGTTCGCGCAACGATCGGTTGCGCGGGCTCTGCAGGGCCGCGATCGCGGCCACCGTGGGCAGCCTGGGAGGATCCAGGACGACCGCTCGTCAGTCGCGACGTCGCGCCACCGACGAGAACAGCGCCGCGTAGCCGTCGGCAACGTCATCCCAGCGATACGCGGACTCGGCGCGCACCTTCGCCGCAGAACCGAGCCGCGCGAGTCCGGCATCGTCCGCGTCGACGGCGCGAAGCACCGCGGCGCATTCGCCCGCAGCCTTGCCGAAGTAGCGACCGCCGTCCTGCGCGACTTCGCGGTTGAACTCGCAATCGACCGCGAGAACGGGCGCGCCGTGCGCCATCGCGCGCAGGAGCCCGGGATTGGTGCCGCCGACCTCGTGGCCGTGCAGGTAGGCGCGGCAATGCGCGTAGAGGCCGTTCAACACCGCGGGCTCGTAGACGCCGCCGACGAAACGCACGCGGTCGCAGGCCAGCGCGAACAGCCGTTCGTGGAACGCGGTGCGGTAGCGCGCGCCGCCGACGACGAGCAGCGGCCGCGCGACTCCGGACGCGAGGTGTTCGCGCACGAGCAGCTCGGTGTTGTTCTCGGGCTCGAGCCGTGCCACGACGAGGTAGTAGTCGCGCGGCCGCACGCAGAAGCGCGCGAGCCCTTCGTCGGAAACGCCGCCTTGCGACTCCGACCCGTAGGCGAGGAACGTCGACTCGCGCCCCCACGTCGTCTCGTAGTAGCGCTGCATCGCGCGCGCGTCGGTGACGAGCGCGGTGGCCGTGCGCGCGCAGAAGCCTTCGACCCAACGGTAGTAGCGCCGCGCGGCTCCGCTCCACTTGCTGCGCATCCAACCGAGGCCGTCGGTGTGGAACACGGTCGGCGTGCCGAGCATTCGCAGAGGCCACGCGAACGGCGCGTTCGCGGGATCGACGACGAATGCGACGTCGTGGCGGCGGAGCATCGCGTGCAGCACGCTGCGCGAGGTGTGGTAGATGCTCTCGATCCCCTTGCCGCGCACGGCGCGCAGGTAGACGCAGCGGACGCCGCGATGCGTCGCAGGACGTTCTTCGTAGTAGTGGCGACGGCAGTAGACGGTCACGTCCATGCCGTGGCGCGCGACGAGCCGCGCCGACAGCTCCTCGATCAACGTGTCGAAGCCGCTGTAGTTCGCGGGGATCCCGCGTCCGCCGAGGATCGCGACGCGCAGCGGCCTCGCGCTCACTCGAACGCGTCCTGGATGTTGTAGAACGCGGTGAACGACAACGCGCGCGGGATGATCGCGTTGACGTTCGCGTTCACGAACGCGCCGACGTCGGCGACCGCGGTGCGAGGCACGTAGACGATGTCGAACGGGCCGAGCACCACGTCATTGGTCAGCATGTCGCCTTCTTCCAACGACACGCGGCGCACGATGCGCTTGCCGGGCCCGTCTGCGCGCACGAGGATCACGCTGTCGGAAGCGCCCGTCGGCGCGATGCCGCCGGCTGCGGTCAACGCCTGGAACGCGGTCATCCCGGGCACGAGCGGCACCGCGCCTTGCCGCAGCACTTCGCCGCCGACGAACACTTGCGACTTCGCAACCGTCGCGACGAGGATCGTGAGCTCGGGATCGCGCAGCCGCTTGCCGACCAGCTCGGTCAGCATCGCGTCCGCTTCGGGGATCGTGCGGCCCGCGACGCGCACTTCTTCCGCGAACGGGATCGACAGCACGCCGTCGGGTCGCACGACGACCTCGGCGCGGCGCGTCGGATGGTGCGCGAACTCCACCACGAGCCCGTCGCCTGGCTGCACGCGGTAGACGGGCGGCTCCAGCTCGGACTGCGTCTCGACGATGCGCGTCTCGCCCACCGCGAGCCCTGCATAGCTCCCGCACGACGCGGCCATCGACGCGAGGACGAGCGCCAGCAACAGCGCGAAGGGATGCGAGGTCAGGTTCATGGCGTAGGGACAGGCGCCGCTCGTGCTCAACTCGCGCCGCGCGCGCCCAGCACGGCGGGCACCGTGCGCATCAGGATGCGGAAGTCGAGGCCGAGCGACCAGCCGTCGATGTACTCGAGATCGAGCCGCATCCAACGGTCGAAGTCCACCGCATTGCGGCCGCTCACCTGCCACAGGCACGTGAGGCCGGGCCGCATCGACAGGCGGCGACGTTGCCAGCTCGCGTGGCCGTCGATCTCGTGCGGCATCAGCGGACGCGGGCCGACGAGGCTCATGTCGCCCTTCAGCACGCACCATCGCTGCGGCAGCTCGGCGAGGCTCGCCGTGATCAGGACCTTGCCGGGTCCGGTCA
>CAZEQF010000044.1:2598-8618 GCA_964514315.1 uncultured Singulisphaera sp.
CCATCTCGTTCTGCGCCAGCACCTCCGAGAGCCGTGCCTCCGCGTCCTGCACCATCGAACGGAACTTCGGGAAGCGGAATCTGCGGCCGTTGAGGCCGATGCGCCATTGCACGAAGAACACGGGGCCCTTCGACGTCAGCTTGACCGCGAGCGCGACCAGCAACAGCAGCGGCAGCAAGACGATCAGCGCGAACAACGACACCACGACGTCGAGCGAGCGCTTGCAGAGCAGCGCGAGCGCATCGTGCGGATACGGCGTGAGGCTCAGCACGACTTCGTCGCCGACATTGCGCGCGTCGACGTTGCGCCATTCGCCGGGCAAGAAGCCGCCGACGAGATGCGTGCGCAGTCCGAGCAGGTTGCAGGTCTCGACGAGCGAAGACGTCTCGGCGACGGAGGCCGTCGGCGCCGCCACGACCACTTCGTCGACCACGCGGTCGCGCACGATCGACTCGAGGTCGGAGAAACGGCCGAGGATCGGCTGCGGCAGCGTGAAGCCTTGCGAGTCGCCGAGGAAGCCGACGAGCCGAAGGCCATGCCCAGGATCGCCGCTGAACGTCTCGGCTGCGCGCTGCGCTTCCGGGCCGGTCCCCGCGACGACCAGGTAGCGGAGGTTGCGGCCACGTTGGCGCACGAAGCGACGCAGCCACAGCGTCAGGAAACGCACGCTGCCGAACGCGCACAGGTAGAACGCGGCGAACCAGAGGATCGCAGAGCGCGGAACCGACTCGGCCGCGAACAGTCCGACCGCAGCGACGACCACCGCCACGCGAGCCCACACCGACAGCGCCTTGCGCAGCAGCTGCGCGCCACCGACGTAGCGCATCTGGCCGTAGAGGCCCGCGTCCGCGGCGACGAAGAAGTGCAACAGCGACACCGGCAACGCGGTGCCGGGCTGCATGCGCACGTCCACCATCGCCAAGGCCGCCGCCGCCGACGCCGCGATGGCGATGTGGTCGCCCAACACGACGAACGCGGGGCCGAGGCGTGGATTGCTGCGGAGCATGGCGGCAGGGAGAACGATGCGGTCAACTGTGGGCCCACAGCAGCGGTCGCGTTGCGACGCGCTCGCGGGCGCAGGGCCACGCATCCTGCCACGAACACGCGTTGTTGCCACCCCTCGAAGAGCCCCGTCGACGCGGGCCCGCTTCATGACCGAGCCGGAAGCCAGAGCCGAACGAACCGACCGCAAGCGCCTCGTTGCGCGCGTGTCGGCCATCGCATCGGCGAATGCGCTCGTCGCGGGGCTAGGGTTCGTCGGCAACGGCATCCTGTTGCCCAACGCGCTCGACGAGGCAGCGTTCGCCGCGGCCAGCCTCTTCCTCGCCGCGTTCCAGTGGGGCCAGGAGCTCATGGGCCGCAGCCTCAACTGGGCGGTGCTGCGTCTGTGGCCCTCAGCCGAGCGCGAACGCGGCGGCGGCGGCGACGCGACAGTGCGCGGCGCGTGGTCGCTGCAGAAGCGGCTGCTCGGAGCCGGGCTCGCGGCGGCATTCGTCGCAGCGCTGCTGTTGCGCGCCTACGTGGACGAAGACGGGCAACCGTCGCGCGCCGCGATGCTCGCATGCGCAGCCATCGGCTCGGCGCTCGGCGTCGTGTTCTGGTTCCAGCTCGGCCTGCTGCAACTTCGCGAACGCTTCTTCGCGATGAGTTCGTTGATGGTCGCGAACTCGTCGGCGCGCGTCGCCTTGTGGGCGCTGCTGTGGGCCGCGGGCGCAATGAGCCTCTGGGCCGCAGTCCTCGCGCACCTCGCATCCACCGCGTTGCTCGCACTGCTCGCGCGACGCAGCGCGGGGCCGTTGCCACTCGCTGGCGAGGAGAACGAAGCTGCGGCGGCGCGCGCGCGGCTGTGGGGCTTCTCGGGCCGCATGATCGTCGCCACGGCCTTCGCGTCGACTGCGGCGCAGATCGACCTGTTCTTGCTCGACGCGCAGAGCGACGACGCGGCGACCGCGCGACTGCGCGTCGCCGTGCTGTTCGCGACTGCGCTCGAACTCGCGACCAGCGCGGCGATGACGGCGTTGCTGCCGCAAGCGGGACGCGTGGCTTCCGGCGATGACCTGCGCGCGATGCTGCGCCGCGCGCGCACCGCGGGGCTCGCGATCGCAGGCCTCGCGGCCGCGAGCATCCCGATCGTGACGCTCGTGCTGCCGCTGCTGCTGCCGCGCTACGCGCACGCCGCGGAGCTGTATCCGATCGTGTGCATCGGCACCGCGGTGACCGCCGCCACGGACCCGCTCGGCCTCTCGTTCGTGAGCCGCGACAAGCCGGGCCGCTTCGTGCTGCTGTCGTCGCTGATGCTTGCGATCGTCGTGCTCGGCAACCTGTTCGCGCCCGGCGCAGACCGGGCCGAAGTCACCGCGTGGGTCCGAACTGCCGGTCGCATCGCGCTCGGCGCGGGCATCGTGTGGTTCGTGATGCGCGACACCCATGGCGACCGCCGCGCAGCGGCTTCTTCGTGTTAGCCTGACGGACCGCAGCCACCCATCCGACGATGTCCGACGCACCGACCGAGCCCGCCAACTCCATGCGCCGCCGCGCCATCCGTTTCGTCGGCGGTGGCGCGCTCATCGGGCTCCTCGTCGGCGCAGTCGCAGCCGCGACCACGAAGAACACGTGGCTCGTGCAAGCGAAGGTGCTGCTGCAGATCGGCCCCGAGACTGCGGGCTCGCGCCCGTCGATGGTCGGCTCGCCCGCCCCGTTCCTCGCGGGCAATCCGCGCCGCGAAGACGTGCAGACCGAGGTCGAGATGCTGGGCAGCGGCGACCTGCTGCGCCGCGCGTTCGACCGCTTGCTGGAGAAGGACCGCGACGCGGCGCTCGGCGAGGCGCGAGGCTTCGTCTCGACGACGTTGTCGGCGATCGCCGAAGGCTCCGGCCTCGTGCCGTCTCGCACCGAGGAGCAACGCGCCCTCGACCGCTGGGCCGCTTCGTTGCGCATCGCGGCGATCCCGAGCTCGACCATGCTCGCCGTCGACTGCCGCAGCGACCGGCCCGAGGCCGCGAAGAAGCTGCTCGACGAGATGCTGCAGACCTACCTCGAGGACCACCGACGCGCGTTCGGCGGGCGCGGCATGGACAGCGTGCTCGACGGGTTCCTCCGCGACCGCGAGACGGAGCTCGCGAAGGCCGAGGGCGAGCTCACGTCGCTTCGCAAGTCGCTGGGAGTCGTCGACGTCGACCTGCTCGTCGCGCAACTCGAAGAACGCCGCGGCAAGACCCAGGAGGACGTGCGCCGCCTCGAAGGGCTGCTCGCTTCCGCGCTCGCGCGCAAGACGCTGCTGCAGGGCCTGCTCGAACGGACGCCGCAGAGCCTGCTCGTAGCGACCGAAGAACGTTCCAACCCGACGCGCGACGCGCTGGACCTCCGCCACGCCGACGCGCTGCAACAGCTGTCGCTCGCGAAGGAGCGCTTCACCGACGACGCGCCCGAGGTCCGCACCGCGAAGCAGCAGGTCGAGGTCGTCGAGCAACTGCGCGCCGCGACCGCGCAAGTCCGGCAGGACGCGCAGACGACCGGCCGCGACCCGTTGCACGACTCGCTGCGAGACATGCTCGCGAAGGCCGCGGCGGAAGAGTCGGGCGTCGCGGCGGAACTGCAGTTCGCGCGCGGCTCGGCGACGGCGATCGAGCAGCGGCTGTTCGCCGTCGAAGAAGGGCGCGCTGCGCTGCAGAAGCGCGAACTGGACGTCGACGAGTCGAAGCGCGACCTCGTGCAGGCGCGCGAAGGCTTGCGCCTCGCGCGCATCGAGCGAGCGCTCGACGAGCACAACATCGCCAACGTCGCGGTCGTCACGCCGCCGAGCTTCTTGCCGACGCCGACGAAGAGCTTCGGCCTGCCCGCGCGCGTCGCCGTCCTGCTGTTCTGCGTCGCGTTCGGCGCAAGCCTCGGAGCAGCGTGGATGCTCTTCCGTGACGCCGAACGCAAGAACGCGGGCCAACGCGCCGCGTCATGACCGCCGCGGCCGCGCACGCTGAGCCGCAGTCGCAGCCGGTCCTCGCGCACGGCGATGCTCGCGGAGCTTCGGCAGCAGTTCGCGCGGCGTCGTTCGCGATGGCCTGCACGCTGCTGCTGAGCCCGGTCTCGATCCTGATGCCGCGCGGCGCCGTCGGCAAGCTCCCCTACGCGCTCGAAGGGCTCGTGCTCGCAGCGCTGCTGCTGCGATGGGCCGCGCGCGGGATGGAGCCGCGGCCCGTGCGCGCGTTGCTGTGGACGGGGCTCGGCATCGCGCACGCCGCGTTCACGGGGCTGTGGGCCGTCGATCCATCGGTGTTCGCGAGCTTCGGCGTGCGGACGCTGCACGCAGCGGTCTGGGCGTTCGCCGCGTTCGCCGCAATCCGTTCGCGCAGCGACTTGATCGCCATGCTGCGCGCGCTGCATGCGATCGGCTGCGCTGCCGCCGTCGTGGGCATCGCGCAGTGGCTGTTGCCGTCGCTGCAGGTCGACTTCGTGAAGGAGAACACCGAAGGCGCCGTCGGCTCCGCGCTGGTGTGGGACGACGAGCTGGGCTCGGGCTCCATCGTGCGCGTGACCGGCACGCTCGCGCACCCGCTCGGGCTCGCGCTGCTGCTCACGGTGTCGTTGTGCTGGACCCCCGCGTTGCTGCAGGCGGCGAAGACGCTGCGGGGGCGCTGGCTCGTGCTGTCGTCGGCCGCCATCCAATGCGTCGGCGTGGCGCTCACCTACTCACGCATGGCCGTGCTCGCGCTCGGCGCTGCGTTCGTGCTGTATGCGCTGCGCGGCGGCGTGCGGAACGTCGGCGCGACGATCGCCGCGTCGCTGTGCGCAGGGCTCGCGTCGCTGCCGTTCCTGCCGGCGACGCTCGTCGAGCGCGTGTTCGACCCGACGCACTTCGCGAAGAGCGACTCGCTCATCGCGCGCATGGAGATGCAGCTCTACGGCTTCGACATCGGCATGGAGCACGGGCTGTTCGGCACGGGCTACGGCTGCTACGGCGTGCTCTACGAAGCGATGGCGAAGGGCCGCTACGTCGAACAGGCGCGGTGGATGCTCGCGAGCTCCGAACATGCGGCCTACGGGCTCGGCGACATCGGCGGCCACAACACCTACCTGGAGATCTGGGTGGAACAGGGCCTGCCCGGCTTGCTGCTCGCGTTCTGCGCGATCGCGTCGTTGGCGCTGGCGTTCGCGAAGCACAACCGCACGCTGCCGCGCGGGTCGCTCGACCGAAGCCTCGGGCTCTGCTGCGAAGCGGGCCTGCTCGCCGTGTTGTTGTCGACGCTCGTGATCCACATGCAGGAAGCGCCGATGCCCTGGATGTGGCTCGGCCTTTCGTGCGCGTGGCTGCGACTGCAACGGGACGCGGAGGCCGTCGCATGAAGGTCCTCGTGCTGAAGGCCAACTACTTCCCGGTGTGCGGCGCCGGCAGGTTGCTCGAGACGATGCTGCTGCACATGGACCGCAGCGTCGTGGACCCGGTGCTCGTCGAAGTGCAAACCGAAGGCCAGCCATCGTCGTGCCACTTCGCGGCACGGGAGCTCGCGGGCCTCACGCACGAGACGATCGTGTGGCGCGGCGCGCGGCACGCGGCGGGCGCGGTGCATGCCTTGCGCGAGCTCGTGACGAAGCACGGGGCAAAAGGCGTCTACGCGCACGACATGCGCTGCGACCTGCTGTGCCGCCTCGCCGGAGCGCGACGAGGGCTCGGTGCGCCGTTCGTCGCGCACGTGCACGGATGGGCCGGCCGTGCGGGCGACCTGAAGCTCCGCGCGTTCGAGTTCGTCGACCGCCTCTGCGTGCGGGCCGCGGACGAGGTGTGGGTCGGCTCGCAACACGCGGTGCGCGACGTGCGCGCGATGCTGCCGCGACGCGTGCCGTTGCGCTGCTTCGAGAACGCGCTCGATCCGACGCTCGCGCTCGAGGTCGGCCGGGTCGCAGCGCATGGCGACCCTGTCATCGCAAATCCCCGCGACTTTCCAGTGCGACGACATCGGCCAGTTGCGGGGCAGCTGCATGTCCGTTCGAAAGACGCTCCGCGACACGAACGTCACCGAGTCGTTGGG
>CAZEQF010000044.1:8628-16341 GCA_964514315.1 uncultured Singulisphaera sp.
CGCGCTCGATCCGACACTCGCGATCGCAGCGCAACAACGCAAGGCCGCTGCACGCGCGGCGCTCGGATTGCCCTTGGGCGCGTTCGCGGTCGGCATGCATGCGCGCCTGCACCACGCGAAGGGCCACGCAGTGCTCGCCGAGGCTGTGCTGCGCTGCACGAACAAAGACGTGCACGCCGTGCTCCTCGGCTACGGCGACGAGGAAGCGAAGCTGCGCGAGCTCGCTGCGCTGCCGCGCGCGAAGGGCCGCATCCACGTGATCGGCCAGCAACGGCCCGAGGACACGCTCGCATCGGTCGCCGCGCTCGATCTCTACGCCTACGCGTCGCTGCGCGAGAGCCTGCCGCTCGCGGTGCTCGAGGCGATGGCGATGGGACTGCCGATCGTGAGCTCCGACGTCGGCGACGTCGCGTCCGCGCTCGGCAACGGCGAAGCGGGATTGCTCGTTCCTGCTGGCGATGCAGCAGCCCTCGCGAACGCGATCGACGCGCTTGCCGCGGATCCTGTTCGCCGCGCGCAGCTCGGCCGCAACGCCGAACGCCAGGCGCTGTCGCGTTTCTCGCCGCAACGCCTCGCACGCGAAGTCGAGGCCGCGTGGGTCGCGCTCCACGGAGGCGCGCGATGAAGGTCCTCTGGCTGCACAACCACTACCAGGTCTGGGGCGGCGAGTCGGCCGCCGCCGAGCGCGAAGCGCGCCTGCTCGCGGCGACGCCTGGCGTCGAGGTCGTGCAGGAGGCGGCGCACAACGACGAGATCTCCCGCATGGGGATCTTCGACAAGCTCGCGTTGCCGCTGCGCAACGCGTGGTCCGCGTCGTCGTATCGACGCGTGCGCGAACTGTGCCGCGCGCATCGCCCCGACGTCGTGCATGCGCACAACGTGTGGCCGCTGCTGTCGCCGTCGGTGTTCGCGGCCGCGCGACGCGAAGGCGTGCCGACCGTGTTCACGGCGCACAACTTCTACCTCTTCTGCCTCAACGGCGTGTTCTTCCGCGACGGCGCGATCTGCACCGACTGCAAGGGCTCGCTGCCGTGGAAGGGAGTCGCGCATCGCTGCTACCGCGGCGTGGCCGGCAGCGCGACACGCTTCGTGAGCACGGCCCTGCATCGTGCATTGCGAACGTTCCATCGCGTGGACCGCATCCTCACGCCGACGGAGTTCGCGCGCGGACAGTTCCTCGACGACGGATTCGCGCCGCAGCGCGTCACGGCGAAGTGGCTGTCGTGCGAGGACCGCGGTTGCTCGCCGATGCCCGCCACGTCCGAAGACCGGCCAACCCGCTTCCTCGTCGCCTGCCGGCTCGTGCGCGAGAAGGGCGTGCACGTGCTGCTCGAAGCCTGCAAGCGCGCGCGCGCGCCTTGGCTGCTGCAGATCGCCGGCGACGGTCCCGAACGCGCACAACTTGCGCAGATGGCCGAAGCATGCGGCGGCCGCGCCGAGCTGCTGGGCCAGCTGTCGCCCGACCAGCTCGCCGCGTCGATGCGCGACGCGACCGCGATCCTGTGCCCCAGCGTGTGGTTCGAGACCTTCGGCCTCACCGCGATCGAAGCGTTCTCGCTCGGCCGTCCCGTCGTTGCGTCGGCGATCGGCGCGCTCGACGAAGTCGTCGACGACGCGTCGGGCATCCGCGTCGCGCCCGGCGACGCCGACGCATGGGCGCGCGCGCTCGATGCGCTCGCATCGGATCCACAGCGCGCACAGCGCCTCGGCGACGGCGCGCGCGCGCGCTACCTCGCGCACTTCACGCCGCAGCACGATGCGGAGCGACTGCTCGCCGTCTACCGCAGCGTCCAGCGCCGCTGACGCGCGCTGCCGTTGCGGCGAACGGAAACACACGACGCGACTTCGGGACCAGCGCGCGGCTTCGCGCACAGCCGCGGTGCGCTACAGTGGACGGACCGTTCCTTCGCCCCGCCGCACCTTCCGCATGCGCATTCTCGCGTCCGTCTGCCTCGCCCTGTCGTTCGCCGCGACCACGACCGCACAGCAGGTCTTCCCCATCGCCGCGACCAACACGTTCCACCGCGTGAACCAGGACGCGGGCGCTACGAACGCGTTCTCGCTGCCGATCGGCGCATTCGGCGTGTCGCCTGGCCAGTGGCTCAAGCTGCGTTGCATCGGTGACTGGAACAACGGCATCGCCGGCGAAGTGCTGCGCGACATGGTCGGCTGCTTTGCCGCAACGGGCGTGCTGCTCGACGGCTCGCAGCAGAATCGCCTGCCGCAGCCGATCGCGACGGGCCCGCAGTACGTGCCGACGACGGGCACTGCCGTCGGCAACCTGCCGATCGACATCGCGCAGGACTTCTGGATCAGCCGCACGGGCTACGCCAACGAAGTGAACGTCCGGGTGCCCGCGGGTTCGGTGCACCTGTTCGTCTGCGTGCCGGACAGCTTCTACAGCGACAACACCGACCTGAACGGCAACCTCGGCATCGAGGTGACCGTCATCAGCCCGTCCGCGTATCCCGGCTCGCTCGAAGACTGCGAACTCGGCACCGCGATCGGCGCGAACGCAGCCCTCGACCCAGTCGACACGAAGAACGCGGTCGCCGGCAACGTCGTGCGCGCCGCGTTGCGCTCGCCGTTCGACACCGAGGGCAACACGTTCTGCCTCATCGTCGCCGACGTCGTGACCACCGGGCAGGTGCCCGTGGGCCCGCTGCCCGACACGTGGTTCGGCGCGGCGGCGCAGATCGTGCTGCCCGTTTCGATCCTGCCGAGCAACGGCCAGAGCCCGACGCTGACGTTCACGGTGGAGAGCGCGTGGGCCGGACTCTCGGTCTTCCTGCAAGGCGGCACGATCTCGACGACCGCGCGCAACGGGCTCTGCACGATCACGAACGCGCACGTGATCCACTTCCGCTGACCGCGGCGCCGTTCGCTACGCGCCGCGGCCGCCGCACACGAACGCGAACACGCGCGGCAAGAACCGGCGCAGCGCAGCGCCCGCGCCGAGCACGATCATCAGCGTGCCGCACAACGTGATCGCGAACTGCAGCGCGTGCATCGCGTCGCCCGCGCCGAGCCATCGCACCAACGGCTTGCGCAGCATGGTCATCAGCGGCTCGTGCGCGACGAAGACGAAGAACGCATACGCGCTGATGCCGAGCCAGAACGGCCGTTCCATCCACCGCAGCCAGCGGTCGTAGCACACCCACAATGCGGGCACGCCGACGAGGTGCACGGCCTTGAACCAGAACAGGTCCGGCGTCTCGGCGAACGGCGTGTCGACCGGCCAGTCGCCGTCGGCGAGCACGTGGCTCCGGCCGAGCGCGAGCGCGACGACGGCGAAGAGCCAGGGCCACGCCCACTTCGCGTCGAATCGCACCGGCAGGCCACGCACCGCGAACCACGCGCCGACCGTGAACCAGAAGTAGGCGTCGCCGGTCATGAGCCGCGTCGTGCCCGGGCTCGGCACGCCGTAGTCGAGCGCGTGCGGGACGAACAGCGCCACCACGACCCACGCGCCGAATCGGCGCAGCAGCGGCAGCAACAACGGCGACACGACGACCATGAGCCACAGGTCGCGCAGGAACCAGAGCTGGTACGGGATCGGATCGAACAACCAGATGCGCGCGAGCTCGTTCCACGGCTTGCCCGCCAGCATGCGCGACGAGTTGGAGAACCACTGCGCGGTCCAAGGCAACGACTGCAGCGCGGCGTAGAGCGCGATGCCGAGCATCGACCACAGCAGATACGGCCCGAGCAACGAACGCGTGCGCGCGACGAGCTTGCGCCGATGGTCTTGTGCGCTTCCCGCGTGCCCCACGAAGTAGAGGAACCCGGACACCGCGAAGAACATCATCACGACGACGCGCGGCAACGCGTCGGTGAACAACCGTTCCGCCATCGCGAACGCGAACGTGCGATCGCTCGCCGCCGCAGGGTCGCGGTAGGACGGCGCGTGGCCGACGACCACCATCACGATGCCGAGCAACGACAACGCGCGCAGCTTCTTGCTGAGCGCTTCGTCGATGCGCGGCGCGGGCGCCGGCTGCGCGGGATCACGTTCGGCCAAAGGCATGTGCGGCGGGTTCGCGCAGAGCCTACGCAGTCGCGCGGGTCGACGGCACGACCGCATCGGCCTATCCTCCCCGCCCCCATGAAGGTCCACATCGACTACTGCGTCGTCTGAAACTACGAACCCATCGCGGCCAGTCTGGCCGCGGCGCTCGAGAAGGCGTTCCCCGCCGTCACCGTCACGATGTCGCCCGGCCAGCGCGGCGACTTCAAGGTCACCGTCGACGGCGACGTGAGGTGGGACAAGAAGAACCGCGAGCGCGAGTTCCCCGTCGAGGCGGCGTTCATCGCCAGCTTGCGCGGCTGACGCGCGACGGATTCTGCGACCGTCCGAAGGTTTCCTTCCCCCCCAAAGCGTCCCTCTCCTGCCGGCCCGCGCATTTTCGCACGGTCCGGCTCGGCGCCCTGCGCCGTGGCCCCAAGGAAGAAAGGACCCTGCCGTGATGAAGAACCTCGGATGGCGCGACCCCGAGAGCGCCCTGCGTCAACTCTGCGCCGAACCTGCAGCCTCGTTCGGCGCGCAACTGCTCGCGCGAGCCGAAGGGGCGTCGATCTCCTTCCGCACGTTCGTGCAGGTCGCCCGCGACCTCGTCACGGGCAGCCCCGACGATGCTGCACGCTGGATCGCAGCGATGGTCGCGCTGGAGATGTTCGTGCTGCAGCGACGGACCGACGACTCGGAACGCGGCGAGTTCGGCACGAACTGAGCGGCGGCGGTTGCGGCTCGACGGATTCCGCAAGACGCCGCTGATGCACGCGAACAGGACGGGCGCGGCGCTTGCCCGCTACGCGATGAGTTCGCGAATCGGGTCCGCGCCCGCGACCCCGACCAACCGCTGCTGCAAGCCTGCGTGCAGGTAGGACAATTGGTTGCCGTCGAAACCGAGCTGGCGCAGCACCGTTGCGTGCAGGTTGCGAACGTGGAACGGCTTCTCGACGGCGCGGTAGCCGAGTTCGTCCGTCTGGCCGACCGAGACGCCGCCCTTGATGCCGCCGCCGGCGAGCCACATCGTGAAGCCCGCGGAGTCGTGGTCGCGGCCCGTGCCCTGTTCGTACTCGGCGGTCGGTTGACGGCCGAACTCGCCGCCCCACACGACGATCGTCGAGTCGAGCAGGCCGCGCTGCTTGAGGTCGGTCAGCAACGCCGCGATCGGCCGGTCGGTCGCGCCCGCGTGCAGCGTGTGGTTGTGCACGAGGTCGCCGTGCGCGTCCCAGTTGTGGTCGTTGTGGTTGCCGCCCGAGTAGATCTGCACGAAGCGCACGCCGCGCTCGACGAGTCGCCGCGCGAGGATGCACTTGCGGGCGAAGTCCTCGGTGCGCGGATCGTCGAGGCCGTAGAGCGCGCGCGTCGCATCGCTCTCCTGCGACAGGTCGATCGCCTCGGGCGCGTGCGACTGCATGCGCCACGCGAGCTCGTAGCTGTGGATGCGGGCCTGCAGGTCCGTGTCGTCGTGGCGCGGCTGCAGGTGCGACTCGTTCTGTTCCTTCAGCGCGTCGAGGATGCGGCGCTGCTCGCTCGCCGACATGCCTTCGGGCACGTCGAGGTCGAGGATCGGCTCGCCTTGCGGACGCAGCACGGTGCCCTGGTAGACCGCGGGCATGAAGCCCGACGACCAGTTCTTCGCGCCGCTGATCGGGCCGCCGCTCTTGTCGAGCATGACGACGAAGCCGGGCAGGTTCTCGTTGAGCGTGCCGAGGCCATAGGTCGCCCAGCTGCCGAGGCACGGCGCGCCGGTGAGGATGCGGCCGCTGTTCATCATCAGCATCGCCGAGCCGTGCAGCGGCGACTCGGCATACATGCTGTGCACGAACGCGATGTCGTCGACGCAGCGGCCGAGATGCGGGAACAGGTCCGACACGTGCTTGCCGCACTGGCCGTACTGCTTGAAGTTCCACTTCGGGCCGACGACGCGACCCTTGCCCTTCGAGCCGCCGCGGCCCTTCGTCTCGATGTCGATCGTCTTGCCGTCGAGCGGGTAGAGCTTGGGCTTGTAGTCGAACGTGTCGACCTGGCTCGGGCCGCCGTACATGAACAGGAAGATGCAGGCCTTGGCCTTGGCCGGGTGGTGCGGGGCCTTGGGCGCCAGCGGCCCGGCCGCCGGCTCGTCGCCGCCGAAGAAGCGGTCGCGCGACAGCAGGTCGGTCAGCGCGAGCGCGGGAAATCCCGCCCCCGCCTGCCATAGGAACTCGCGGCGGGTGCGGCCGCAGAAGCTGTTGCGGATCGAAGCCATGGTCGATGCGGTGGTCGGCGGTCGCGGCGGAGCCGGTGGAAGGCGCGGGATCAGTCGAGGTAGAGGAATTCGTTGACGTTCAGCAGCACGAGGCAGACGCGCTGCAGCGCCTGGGCCTCGTCGCGGCCGTGGTCGCGGCGCAGGTCGCTCGCCAGCGCGAAGAGCCGCCGCTCGTCGTCGGCGCGCGCCGGCCGCTGCGTCACCAACTCCATGCCGAGGCGGATCTGCGCCGCGATGCCCGGCGCCTGCTGCGCCAGCCGCGCGGCGAAGCGCTGCGCCTGCAGCTGCGCGAAGTCGCCGTTGAGCATGGTCAGCGCCTGCGTCGGCTGCACGGTGGCGAAGCGCACCGGGCAGCTCGAATCGGTGTCGGCGCGGTCGAAGCCGGCGAGCAGCGGCTCGGCGAGCGAGCGCTTGACGTGCACGTACAGGCTGCGGCGCGCCGCCTGTTCGGGCGGCGAGTTCCCCCACGCGTCGTCGGGTCGCGAGGCGGTGGCGAGCACCTCCGCCGGCATCGGCGGATACACGCTCGGACCGCCGCGCTCGAGGTTCAGTTCGCCGGTCATCGCCAGGATCGAGTCGCGGATCTCCTCGGCGGTCAGCCGCCGGCGGTCGAAGCGCCAGAACGCGTCGTTCTGCGGATCGACGGCGGCGGCCTTCTCGTCGAAGGTCGACGCCATGCGGTACGTCGCCGAGGTCACCAGCAGCTTGTGCAGCGCCTTGAGGCCCTGGCCGCGCGCCAGCAGCTCGGTCGCCAGCCAGTCGAGCAGTTCGGGGTGCGTCGGCAGGTCGCCGAGCCGGCCGAAGTCGCTGCTCGAACGCACGATTCCGCGGCCGAAGTGGTGCTGGAAGACGCGGTTGGCGGCGACGCGCCACGTCAGCACGTGGTCGGGCCGGGTGATCCACTGCGCCAGCGCGGTGCGCCGGCCGGAGCTGTGTTGCGTCGGCACGACCTGAGCCGGAGCGCCGCCGCCGGCGAGCGCCGGGAACGCGAGCGGCACCTTGGGGCCGGGGCTGTGCACGTTGCCGCGCAGCCGCACGAACGCTTCCGGGCCGTGGCCGCCGTGCTCCTGCACGGCGAGCACCTCGACGGTCTCGAGGTCGGGCCGCCGCAGCGCGCGCAGGCGGGCGAACGCCGGCAGGTCGGCGATCGCGGCGGCGGCGGCGACGCCGCCGGGCAGCTGGTAGGCGAGCGCTGCGACCTCGGCGGCGCCGAGCGCGCGGCCGTGGAACTCGATCTCGTCGAGGTCGCCGACGAAGCCGCGGCCGCCCGGGTGCATGCGCGCGATCGTCAGCTCCTTCGGCGCGTCCAGCGTCTCCCTGCTGCCGGTCGCCTCGCCGCACAGCCCGCCGTCGCCGGCGCTTTTTGTGCCTGATCCGTGGTGGCCGTCACCTCGGGGGCGGGCGCGTGGTCGGCATCAAGGTCTTCTCCCGCGAGAAGGGCGACCGCCTCGAGTCCGGC
>CAZEQF010000044.1:16351-16670 GCA_964514315.1 uncultured Singulisphaera sp.
GCGTGAAGGCGACGTGGTGCCACTGGCCGTCGTGGTGGCCGGGGCCGGACGCGACGAACGTCTCGGGGTCGCCCGTGCCGGCGACGACGCGGCCGTCGCTGTGCCACGCGACGCCGAAGTCGCGCACGATGCCGGCCACCTCGCCGTCGACGAGGCCCGTGCCGGTGAACCAGCGCGTGTCGTTGCCGCTGCCGCCGCCGCGCCGTTCGCTGCGCACGAAGAACGTGATCGAGAACGAGCCGCCGACGACGCGCGGCACGGTGACGTGGTCGTCGCCGTCGAAGCGCAGCGCCTGCCCGCGCACGCCGGGGACCTGCAC
>CAZEQF010000045.1:0-863 GCA_964514315.1 uncultured Singulisphaera sp.
ATCGCTCCAGGCGTGCGCTACGACCTCGTGTTTGAGTTTCTCGGGGTCCCCGTGATCCCGGTGGATTGGCTCAAGATGAGCAAAGTAGCCCCTCCGGCGGAGACGTTCATCGACAACTTTGCGGACTTGCAGAAACTGATGGCAGTCCTGCCGATGCCGCCTGAATCGGGGGAAGCCGCCGCTGCGCGGGCGGTGTGGCGCGAACGTTCGAGGGCTGAAATGCCCAACTTCCTGATGAGTCGAGCATGCGACGCATTCGACCGTGGGCAGTTGGACGATGGTTGGGCTGACGTCGAGACCGGTTTGGCGGTGTCTGCCGGGCGCCCGTTGGACGCGTCGATGCGTGCCAGGGCTGCGGGTGTCGCAGAGCGTGCCGTCATGAAAGCGGGGTCTGCCATGCGTGAAGACCTGATCGCGGCATTGGAGAAGGACGTTGCCGGAAACCCATTCTTCATCCTGACTCGCGCGGAGGTTCGCGCGCGTAGCCCGAAAGTTGCCACGGCGTGTGATGACGCTCTGGGGGTGTTGAATGGCTCGGAAGCGCTCGATGAGAAGACCCGGAAGAAGGCCCTCGATGTGCTTGCTTTCGCCTTGGAGCGAAGAGGGGATGCGAGCTACGCCCTGTCTGCTATGGAGGCGTTGGGAGCGCGTTATGGGAAGTCTGGGCAGTACCAATTCCTCCTCTGTCAGGTGTATGCACGAGTCGGTCGTTCGCAGGATGCCATGAAGGCTGTCCAGGCAGCCCTGGATCTGGAGCCGCAGCATGCTGCCGCACGGGAATTGTTGGCCAAGTGGCAGGGCGGCAAATAGGCGTTCCCGATCGACGGGCGCACGCTGCCGATCGTCACGACGCGCGGCTGCCC
>CAZEQF010000045.1:873-16664 GCA_964514315.1 uncultured Singulisphaera sp.
ACGTAGGCGTTGGCTCCGTGGGTGGTGGTGCAGGCGCAGGAGAGCAGCGCCGGGATGGACATTAGGAGGGAGATCTTCCGCATCGGAGCAGGATGCCAAGCGCAGCCTGTGGAAGGCAAGAGTGCGCGCGCCGGAACCGAACGCTCACACGAGCCGCGGCGGCAGCTTCTCGTCGCATTCGGCGGCGAACAGGGGCGCATCCTTGCAGCCTGCCAGCGACGCGACCACGGACGATGGGAACTGCGCGATGCGGTTGTTCCACTCGGTGACGACGTCGTCGTAGAAGGTGCGCGCGTGCGCGATCTTCTCCTCGATGGCCCACAGCCGATCGTGGAGGTCGCGGTAGATCTCGGACGAACGCAGGCTCGGATGGCGTTCGTGGAGCAGCAGCACCGACCGGACTGAGCGCAGCGCGTCGGGTTCGCCGCGCACCGAGGCGTCGACATCCTTGCCGCTGCGGATCGCAGCAAGGCCCTGCAACAACCCTGATTCGTGCGACGAGAACGCGCGCACGACTTCGACGAGGTTGGGCACGAGGTCGTGGCGGAACGCGAGTTCGACCGCGATCTGTTGCTTCGCCGTCGTGACCTGGTGCCGCAGGCGCACGAAGCGGTTGTAGGTCAGAAGCCACCATTGCGGCAGCCACACGATCAGTCCGAACGGCGCGGCGAGCGCCCAGTCCTCGACGGTCTGCGCGTTGCGCGCGATGCCCGCCGCCGCAGCCACGCCGAGGAACGGGAACAGCAGCGCGAAGAAGAACAACCATGCCTCGCTGCGATGTGACGACTTCACGCGAGCTTCGGGCGACTGCCGCGTCACGAGCAACGGCACTTCGCGCAACGGCCCGAATGTGCCGTCGTCGCGTTTGACGCCGAGCACGCTGACGTCGGTGTCGATCGGCAGGTAGGACGCGGAATGGCGGCGTGTGCTCGTCTGGTAGGAGTGGCCCGATCCTTCCATCGCCTCGTTGTCGCCTTCGCGCAGCGCGACGAGGATGCGTTCGCCGTCGTCGAGTTCGAAGTCCTGCGTGTCGCTCTCCGAATGCACGGTCTCCCAGTGCTTCGACGTCTCGGTGCGCGTCTTGCCGTTGCTGTCGGTGACGGTGCGCGTGGTCGTGACCTCCTTCTCGATGGAGTAGGAATAGGCCACGCACGCGACGTCGAACCACGGGCACACGAGCGGATCGCGGCTCGTGACCTTGCCCGTGAGCCATGCGTCGTCGTGGGCGGCGAGCGCGCGGATCGGCAGCCGCGGCGCGCGCGCGAGCACGAAGGTCGCGTGGTCCCTCTTGCGCAACCACGTCGCGAACGCGAAGCCCAGCAGCAAGCCAGCTCCTGCGGCAGCTGCGGCTGCGGCGGCTGCTTCTTCGACGGACCACGATGCGATCACGCGGCGGATTCGAGCCGCAGCGCCATGGAACGGCAAGCGCGCCTCAGCGCAGGCTCATGCCTAGTTCGCGCAGGCGCGCATCGTTGTGGATCACCAGCAACTCGTCGATGCGTTCCCATCGGGGAGCTTCGCCATCCCGTCTTGCGATCGCGCGTTGCGCGAGCCGGGCCGCGCGTCGGCCGGCGGCGCGGAAGTCGACGACCGCGACCGCGACGGCTCCTTGCGCGAGCTGCGCCTCCGCGTCGCCGACGACGGGCAGCCGCAAGGAAGCACAGCGTGCGAACAGTTGCAGGCTTGCCCGGGCAACGGTTGTGTCGCCGAGCTTCCAGATCGCGTTCACGCCGCGTCGTGCGAGTTCTTGCACCGCCACGTCGACTTCCGAAGGGTCGGCGACGTGTTGTTCGACGAGCTCGATGCCGGACTCCGCGAACGCCGCGCTGGCTGCCGCGACCTGTCGCGCCGCGATTGCTTCCGTGGGCGCGTAGACGACGCCGACGCGCGCGGGCTTGGGTTGCAGCGACGCGAGCAACGCAATCTGCTGGCGCGTCGGCGGCGGCGTCTCGACGCCCCAGGGCCGGCAGCGCGGCGCATCGCCGCATGCTGCTGCAAGGTCGAAGCACCATGCGCCGACGATCGGCTGCGCGCCGCCGCGCTCGCATGCCTCGCGGATCGCCGCGGAGCCGAGCGCGAGCACGAGGTCCGGCTGCGCGCGTCGTGCGGCGTCCATCGCGCTGCGAAGGCTCGCGGCGTCGCCGTTGCCGTGGTGCGCATCGATGCGCAGCGTTGCGCCTGCGCTCTCGTTCCAGCCGGCGAGGAACCCGTCGAGGCACGCATCGGCGGTGGGATGCGAGATCGTTGCGACGACTGCGACGCGCACCTGGGTGCGTGGCGAGGTCGTGTCACAGGCTGCCGCGCACAGCGCGACGCACGCGAGCGTCCACTGCGCGAACCTGCATCGTGCCTTGGTCGCGAGGCTCGTCCGCCACGCATGCGCATGGCCTGCCAGCCGTGCGTTCGTCACTTCGTCTTGCCGACTTCGGCGAACGGCACGTCGAGGATCGGATAGTCCTTCCACGTCGCGTGGTCGAAGTGCCACCACTCGCCGTCGTAGACCGAGAAGCCCTCTGCCTCCATCGCCGCGCGCAGCAGGTCGCGGCGCCAGCGCTGCAACGGCGTGCCGCCCTGATACTCCGGGTGCGCAGCCTTCGTGAACGCGTCGAACCCGCTCGGCATCGGCAGCGCCCGTCCGCTCGCGAGGTCGAACAGCGAGAGGTCGATCGCGCAGCCGCGGTTGTGGCGCGAGCCCTTCGCGGGATCCGCGACGAAGTCGCGCTGCGCCTCGGGCGTCGCCTCCCAGAACAGCTTCGTGACGCGCCAGGGCCGGTAGCCGTCGTGCAGCAGCAGGCCCAAGCCGTGCTTCGCGAGCCGACGATGCGCGCGCACGAGCGCTTCGGCCGCGGGCCGCTGCAAGAAAACTCGCGCTTCGTCGTAGACGCGCGCGCCGAGGAAGTTGTCGTCCGTCGCGTAGCGGACGTCGAGCTTCAGGGTCGGGTCGAGCAAGGCGGGCTCGACGAGGTCGGGCGTTCGCGGCGTCGGCTCCTGCTGCGGCGGCACTGCATCCTTGCAGCGCGCGCGCAGCACGTCGATCGGCGCGGTGAGCTCGACGCGGTAGGCGCCGTCTTTCGGCATCGGGTCCGCGTCGTCGGCAGGCGGGCGTCGCGCGAGCACGGCATCGATGCTCGATCCCGGTGGCAGCGTGCCGGGCGCGCGGTCGGCGTGCGCGCCGCACGCCGCCAGGATCGACAAGGCGGGGGCCGCGAGGGGGAACTTCATGGCGTCCGACATCGGAGGCGGACAGCGTTGCGCCCGCGCGTCTCCCGGTAAAGGACTCGCGCCGCGGATTGTCGTGGCGATGTCGCTGCGGATCGCAGGATGGACACCGCACTCGAGAGGGTGGCGTTCGGCAGCGTCGCTCGCTTCCATCCGCGTCCCCCTTGCCCGCTTCCGCACCCGCCAAGTCGACGTTCTCCCGCCTCGCGGCGTTCTATGCCGCGACCTACGCGGCGCTTGGCATCTACATGCAGTTCTTCCCCGTCTGGCTGCACGACGTGGGCGGGCTGAGCCATCGCGAAGTGACGCAGGCGCAGTCGGGGCAGATCTTCGCGCGCACGATCGCAGGCCCGTTGCTCAGCCAGCGCGTCGACCGCGATGGCAAGCCGACGCGCATGGTCGTGCTGTTGTCGTTGCTCAGCGTGCTCGCGTTCGCGTGCTTCGACCTGGGGCGCGGGCTCTTGCCGTTGTTCTTCTGTTGCCTGCTCTACGGCAGCATCTATCCGCCGCTGCATTCCGTGCTCGACAACCTTGCGATCGAGTCGGCGCGCGAAGGCGGGTTTCGCTACACGCGGCTTCGCGTGTTCGGTTCGCTGTCGTTCCTCGTCGTGATCGTCGTCGGCGGGTCGCTGCTGGAACAGTGGCCGAGCTCCGCGGTCTACGGCGTGATGCTGTTGCTGCTGCTCGTGTCGTGGCTCTTCTCGCTGCGGTTGCCGGTCGTCGTGCGCGAGCCCAACGTGCAGCGTCGCGCGCCCGTCGCGCGCATGCTGTCGGACAAGACCTTCGTGCTGTTCTTCCTGGCCAACGGCCTCATGCAAGGAAGCCACGGCGGCTACTACTCGCTGTCGACGCTGCATTGGCGCACGCACGGCATCGAGGAAGGCACGGCCGGCTTGCTGTGGGCCGAGGGCGTGGTCGCCGAGATCCTGCTGTTCTTCTTCGTGCGCGAGCACGCGGAACGGCTGCGCCCGACGACGCTGCTCTGGATCGGCATGTGCGGAGCGATCGCGCGTTGGCTCCTGTTGTCCGTGCTCGTGTCGCCATGGGCGATCGCGAGCGTGAACTGGTTGCACGCGGTCAGCTTCGGCGTGACCTATCTCGGCGCATTGCAGTTCTTGCGGCTGCGCGTGCCGCAGGAGTTGCAGGCGACCGCGCAGGGATTGCTGGGCGCGTTCAGCTCGGGCATCGGCATGGCCGCGGGCACGATGCTCGCAGGCTACGTCTACGAGTTCTCGCCGACGGGCGCCTTCGTCGCGATGGCGGGCCTTGCGGCGGTGGGCGGCTGCTTCGCCTTCTTCGTGCGCAGGCCGGTCGAAGTGTTCTTGCGCGACGAGACGAACAGGCGCGCGAAGGCGAACAGCGACCAGAGGCCGACGAACGAGCAGCCGCCGACGGCGAGCTGAATCCCGACGCTCTCCGCGAGCGGGCGATACTCGAACCGCACCATGTGCATGCCGCGGTCGAGCAACACGGCGCGCGCGCCTTCGGTGGTGGAGAGGCATGGCGTCTCCCGTCCGTCGACGAACGCGCGCCAGCCCGGCGTCCACGTGTCGTCGACCACGAGCGCGCCGGCGCCGGTGGGCAGGTGCGCGCGGTAGTCGCTTGCGCGCGAGGTCTCGCCGAGGAACTCTGCGGTCGCGCGTTCGTCGCGGCGCGGCTCGAACCAGGACGGCAGTCCGTGGACCTCGGCGCGCGCGTTCGAAGGAAGGGACGGCGTCGGTTCGACGGCGGATGCTGCTCCTGCCCGCACCACGTCGAACGCGATGCGCGCACGTGGCGGCGGCGCAACCGGCCCTGCGGTCTCCATCGCCGGCGCCGCGAACAGCCAGAGGTGCGGTTGCACGCGCGCGAGCGTCGGCAGCGGATACGGGGCGCGCACGGCGCGAGCATGTTCTCGCATCGTGGCGACGGACAACCAGACCATCGCGGCGGCCGCGACCACGGTCTTGAAGCGCAGGATGCCGAGCGTGCGCCAGAGCAGGAACAGGGCCGCGACCGCGAGCAGCACCGCGCCTTCGACGCGCAGCCACGTTCCGTGTTCGCCGAGCAGGAACCCGGCAGGCGCGATGCCGACCGCGAGCACCAGCGTCCAGATCGTCGCGGCGCGGCGGCGAAGCGGCAGGTCGAGGAAGTCGTCGAGGCCGTTGCTCGCGAGCAGCACCAGCGCGAAGTGCACCGGCCACCAGAGCGCGTCCGGCGTGCGTTGCCACGGGGCCTCGCCGTGCAGCGGCGACGGCACGAACGGCAGCGCCACCGCGAACGCGGCGCCGAAGAGCGCGAGCGCGAGCCAGCGGCCCGTGGGCGCCCCACGTTGGCGTCGCATGGCGCCGAGGATCGCGAAGAAGAGCAGCAGCGGGCCGCACACGAGCCGTGCGTTCGACAATGCGTCGACATGCGATGGCTCGCCGGCGGGGGCGAGCGGCAATTCGATCGCGCCGAGCCACATCGGCGCGGTGAGCAGCGCGGCGGCGAGCAGCGAGGCTGCGCCAGCGGTCAGCAGGGCTCCGCGGCGCATGCGTTCGCGCATCGACCAGCCCACATACCAGACGATCGCGACGACGAGCACGCACGACGCGGTCGCGACGCCGCCGGTGCAGAACATCCACGCGATCGCGGGGCCGAGCAGTGGCGCGAGGTGTCGCTGCCGTTCGCCGCGGACGACGCGCAGCAACAGTTCGAGCACGAGCGGGGCCCATGCAAGCGCCGCAAGCTCCGGCAGGCTGCCGGACATGCGGCCGGTGTGCGCGCCGAGGCCGTAGGCCGCGCCGCAGACGAAGGACGCATAGCGGCTGCGTCCCTGCGCCCGCAGGAACCGGAACGCGAGCGCGCACGCGATCGCCGCATGCAATGCCGCGAGCACGGGCAGCCAGAACGCGTCGTCGCCGTTCCCGAGCAGCCACCACGGCGGATACAGCATCTCGGCGCCGCGAGCCCAGAGCGGCGCGCCTGCGCCAGCCGGGTCCCACAGCGGCATGCCGCCTTCCGCTGCGACGCGGTGCGCGGCTTCCATCCCGCGCGCGAGCGCGAGATCGCCTTCGAAACCGTCGGCGAGGCCGAATGCCGAACCGAGGCCATGGACCGACAGCGCGAAGGCCATGAGGCCCAACACCGTCAAGATCCCCTCGCGGCGGCCGCTGCCGTAGATGCTCACGTCGCAGTTTCGACGGAGCTTCGTGCGTGCCTTGAGGTTCTGGTCTTCAGGAACACGAATCCGAGCGCGAGGACGCCCGCTCCGAACAACGCGAACCCGAGCCGCTGCCGCGTCGGGGTGTACGAGAACACGACAGTCGCGGGGCCTTCCGGCAACAGGACTCCGCGCATCGCGTGGTTGACGCGCAACACGGGACTCGGCGATGCCTTCGGCTCTGCGTGCGAGCGAACCGTCGCGGTCCAGCCGGAGAAGTGCGTGTCCGCGAGCACGAGCAAGCAGCGCGGACCGTTGCTGATCTCGAGCACGATCTCGTTCGCGTGGTCCTTCGCGAAGTCGACGGTGCGCCGCCATCCCGCGCCGGTGCGCGGCGGGAGGCTGTCGGTCTCGCCCGCGACGACGATGGCCTCGTGCTTGGGCTTCCACGCGGGAGCCGCCATCGCGGCGATCGCGGCTGCGTCGTCCGCGACTTCGCGCACGGTGTCGACGCAGAAGGCGCGCGGCAGGGCTGTCGTGCGTTCGTAGACGTAGAACGCGCCGCGCTCCGTCTTCGTCGTGTGCACCGGCGGATTCGGCGCGTGCTGCAGCGGCGTCGTGCTGCACAGATAACGGAGGCCATTCGCATCGAGCAGCGGATGGGCCAGCAAGCCAGGGTGGTCGGGCAAGCACGCGGTGAGGTAGCCCTTCGCAGTCGCGGCCGTGCCGGCGCCGCCGCCGATCGCCGCGTCGAGCACTGCGGCCCACGGCTGGATCGAGCGCGTGTCGTAGTAGGTGTAGACCTGCAGGTCGCGCACGCCGTCGGGGCCGAGCGTCCCGGGCGGCAAGAACTGCGGCTCGGGCGGCTGCGACGGATCGATCCACGGCGCCGCGCGCGCGACGAGGAACCCGCCCTTCGCCTTCTGCGCCATGCGTTGCGCGAACAAGAACTCGTGCGTCTCGGCGCGGCTGTCGCCGTCGCCGTCGATGCCGCGGGCGAACGTGCGGTCGGCGCAGTAGAGGTCCCATCCCACGGCGAGCGCGAGGGCGAACGCCGCGAGCGCCGAGGATCGCGCTCCTCGCCGCATGCACACGAGGACTGCGGCGATGCATGCGGCGGCCACGGCCTGGTGCAGCGCCGCCGATGCGAGCGACTCGGCAGCGAGCTTCGCGCCGTTCTGCGCGTAGTCGATGTCGCCGCCGCGCAGCACGAGTTGCTCGATGCGAACGGGCGTGATGCTCGCGGGATCGGGCGCGCTCGGCGCGTAGCGCGCGGCGAGCTGCTCGGCGAGGCCCCATTCGCGGAACGGGTCGCCCGTTCCGAAGCGCGACGACAGCCATGCGGCGGCAATGGCGGCAACTGCTGCACAGCCCGCGGCGATCGCGAGCCGCGCGCCCTTGCCTTCGCGCATCGCTGCGTCGAGTCCCTGCGCCGCGAGCCACGCGACGAGCGCCGCGCACGGGCCGAGCCAGCGCAACGGCGGCACGATGCGCACGCCCGGCAACGCGAACAACCGCCAGAACGGCTCGGCGAACAACGCCATGCCGACACAGAGCGCGAGCAGCATCGGCGGCAGAAGTCGATGCGGCGCCTTCCGCGCGAAGAGCCCTGCGAACGCGAGCCACAGCGCCGCGGAGCCCGAGAACAGCGCGTATTCCGTCGCGTTGAAGTTGGGCAGCAGCGGCGTGCCCGACAACGACTCGCGCGTGCCGAGCATCAGCGGCAGCGGCGCGTTGCCGTAGGGCATCGCCAGCCCCATGTCGGGGCGGCCGAACAGGTCGGGTGCGATCCAGCCGAGCAGGCCGTAGAGGTCGAACGCGCTCTGCGAGACGCGTTCGAGATCCGGCGCGAGCGACCGGGCGCTCTCACCGAAGAACGCGAACGCCGGCAGCAGGTAGTGCGCGCACAGCAAGACGCCGAGCGCAGCGGACGCGCCGACCGCGATTGCGCGACGCAGTGCGAACGAAGCTCCGCGTTCTCGCGCATCGCGCGCGAGCAACGAGATCCCGTAGATGCCCGCGATCGCGCTGCACGGCAGCGCATACGGCGGGAAGCCGCCGATCCACGTCAACGCGAATGCGACGGCGAACGCGCATAGCGCGCGTGCGCGGCGCGGGCCTTGGGCCTCGTGCGCGGCGCGCAGGGCCCACAGCATTCCCGGCAGCCACACGAGGCTCGAGAGCCGCGGGAAGTTGTGCGCGTTCGCGGCGAGCGTGCTCGACATCGAGAACGCGACGGCTCCGAGCAGCGATGCGGCATCGTGCAGGCGAAGCGCGCGCAAGAAGCCGTGCATCAGGAACGCAGCGGTCGCGAGGTTGAGGAACGCGAGCCACGCGAGCCACTTCGCCGGGTCGTCGAGCAGCAGCGCCGGCCACGCATACGGGTAGAGGATCGCGTCGTGGCCGTGCGGCAGCAGCGCGGTGCCGGTGCGCGCGGTCGGGTTCCAGTTGGGCAGCGAGCCCTCTTCGCGCAGCGTCTTGCCGGCGCGGCGCAGTTCCGGCACGAACCACACCGGCGTCTCCGTGACGTCGTAGTTGCTCTCCGCCCGCATCGCCGCCACGTCTGCCTCGCTGCGCGACAGGCTCGCGGGCGGATACTGCGCGAGGTCGTAGGGGAGGAACGTGCGCGCTCCGACGAGGCACGGCAGCAGCAAGAGCACGGGCCACAGGAAGAGGCGCAACCAGGCCCATTGCGGCCTGCGAGGCTCTTCGGCGATGGGCGGCTCTTGGCTCACGGAACGGGACGATGCAGCAAGGGGAAGACGATCGCAACGACGCTGCTTTGCGCGCGCGCCGGTCCCGCTACTGTCGGCATCCGATGCGTCCCGCCTGGGGTTCCTTGCTGTTCGGACTCGCGCTCGGCGCGATGTTCGCCGCCGCTGCTGCCGGCTTGCGCGCGCCGTTCGCGGTCGCGGCCGAAGAAGCGCTCGCGCACGACACGGCCGCCATCGCGCGTTGGTCGGATGCGTTCGCATATGCGGTCGCCGCGTCCGCCGTCGTTGCCCTTGTGTTGCGGTTCTCGCCGCTGGGCAAGGCTGCCGGGTCGTTCGGTTCGTGTGTCGCGTCCTGCGCCGCAGCGGGCTGCGTGACCGTCGCCGCGGGCCTTCCGTTCGGCCACGCGACGTTCGCTGGCGTGGCCGCGGTCGCATCGGCGTCGTGCGCGCTGCTCGCGCCGCTGATGCGCGAACGGGGCGTGCTGTCGTTGGCGATCGGCGGCGCCGTTCTCGCGCTGCCGCACCTCGTTGCCGTCCGCTCTGCGAACGGCCTTGCGCGCAGCGCCGTGCCGTTGCGAACCGTTCGCGATGCGCTCGCGGGCAGCGCCGCGCCGCTGCACGGACTGTTGCTCGGCGACGGAGTGGACGAGCAGCTCGCTTCGGCGATCGGGATCGCGACGCAGCCGCCGTTCGCGGACGTGGCGCTGCCGTTGGTCGCGGCGCGCTCCGACTCGATCGCGGGTTCGATGCTGCGGCGGCTTCCGGTCGCGCTGTTCGAGCTCGCAGGCGATCGTTGTGCTCCGGTTGCCGGCGCGCAGGAGGCGTTGCGGCGCATCGATGGCATCGAGCGCGCAGCCGCTGCGGACGGCGCTCCGTTCGCGGTGCGATGGCCTCGCGCCGTCGGCGAGCAGGGCGCGCAGTGCATCGTGCTGACTCCGTATGGCGCGGTGGACGGGTCGTTCGGACCGGACGGCGTGTCCGCGTTCGCGGACGAAGACGACGCGCGATTGGGCCGTTGGCTCGCCGCGATGCCATCGGGCGCGCCGATCCTCGTTGTGGCGATCCCCCCGTCCGCTGCCGATCCACCGGGCTGGGTTTCCTTCGTCCAATGACCACGACCGCGCCGTTCCTGCAGAGTCCTCCCGCGCGACGGGAGGAAGGACGGCGCGAGGCGGGGAACGCAACGGGCGCGGAGCTGCGTCGCGAGCCGTGGTCGCTCGCGGAGAAGTGGATCCTCGTCGCCGTGTGCGCGCTGGCGTTGCTCGTGCGCATGTTCCGGCTCTCTGCGTTCGCGATCTGGGTCGACGAAGCCCACACGTGGCGCGACGTGACGATGCCGTTGCCGGAGTTCTTCGACAGCGCGCGCGCGTGGTATCCGACGTCGTACCTGATGCTCCGCGCGTTGCTCGATGCCGGCGCCTTGCCGGACGAGTCTGCGTGGTCGCTGCGGCTTCCGTTCGCCCTGCTCGGCGTCGCGACGATCCCGCTGCTCGCGGTCTACGGACGGAGCCTCGTCGGCCGTGTTCCTGCGTTGGTTGCCGCCGCGTTGCTCGCCGTGCACCCGTGGCACGTCTACTGGAGCCAGAACGCTCGCGGCTATGCGCTCGTGATGTTGTTCGCGGTGTTGGCGTGCGGCGAATTCTGGCGCGGCATGCAGACGGGCTCGCGCCGTCGCATGGCGCTGGGCTGGGCGTTGTCGTTGACGGCCGCGTCGTGCCATCCGTCGGGCGCATTGCTGTGGCCTGCGTTCCTCTTCGCGCACGTGGTCGCTTCGCCGCGCACGTTGCCGTTCGCCCTGCCGCGCAAGGGACTCGTGGGCGCAGGCGTCGTCGCCGCGATCTGCGTGTTCGCGCACCCTCTGCTGCAGTCGCTGCCGCCGTTCCAGGACTTCGCCGAGGCGAAGGGCGGCTCCGCGCCTTCCCTGCTGCATCTCGCGCAGACGACGGCTTGGTACTTTCGCGTTCCGGTGCTCGCGTTCGCGGTGGTGGGAGCTTGGGTTGGCCTGCAGGGTTGGACCAAGCGGCGAACGATGTTCGCGTGCGCATGGGCGTCCACGCCGCTGCTCGTGCTCGCCGTGGCGAGCCTGGGCATCGTGAAGGTCACGGCCCGCTATGCCGCCGTGGGATTGCCCGCCGCGTTGCTGCTCGCCGGCCTCGGTGTCGTGGCGCTCGGCGACGCTGCGCAGCGGCTCTCGCTGCGCGTGCGGACGGGCCGCGCCGCGTCCGCGTTCGCGCCGCGCGCGCTGGTCGCGAGCATCCTCGCGCTCGATCTCGTTGCCGGCGCGTTCCTCTACTTCACGGCGCATCGCGGCGATCGCGCGCCTTGGGACGAAGCGTCGCGCATCGTCGATGCCGACGCGGCGCGCCGGCCGTCGACCGTGCACTCGACGCACGAGCCGATCCTTCATTACTACCTCGCACGTGACCACTGGCGTGGCATCGAGCCGAGTCCGCGTCGGCCGCTCGTGCGCAGCATCGAACGCAGCGACATCGCGGTCGCGGGCGGCGGCGACGCGTATGTGCGATCGGTGCTCGACCGCGCCCGTCGCGACGGGCGCAATGCGACGTTCGCAGTCGTGTTGCCCGAGTTGCGCGAGAAGGATCAAGACGGATCGCTGCTCGCCGCGTTGCGCGGGCGTTGCGAACTCGCGGCCGTCCTGCCGTTGTGGGTGGGGCCGAAGGACGAGTCGATCTACGTGTTCCGCGCGCGCTGACCTGCGTCGCGCCGAGGCGGCACAGGGTCGTATCCGGCCTTGCAGAACGGGTGGCATCGCAGGATGCGCCGCAGCGTGAGCCAGCTCCCGCGCAGCGAACCGTGCTCGCGCAACGCGTCGAGAGCGTACTGCGAGCACGTCGGGTCGAACCTGCAGCAGCGCGGCTTCAGCGGCGAGAGGAACGCGCGGTAGAACCGCACGGGCAGCATGAGGACCTGCCTCATGCAGTGCCGCCCTCGGGCTTGCGCGGTCCGCGGTCGGGTCGATGGTTGCCGCGGCCTCCGTCCTTGGCCTTGTCCTTCGTGCTGGGCCCGTCTCGCCGCGGCGCGTTGCGCCGGCGTTGCTCCAGCGCCTGCACGCAGAGTCGCGCAACCTCGACGCGCAGTTGCGGCAACGTTGCGTGCGCTTCCGTCACGCGCGGGATGAGCACGACGTCGATGTCCGGCGGCATGCCGGCTCGCTCGATGCGGAACGCCTCGCGCAGCAGTCGCTTGATCTTGTTGCGGCGCACGGCGGAGCCGTGGTCCTTGCTCACGGACACGCCGAGGCGCACGCCTTGCTTCGTCATCTGCCGCAGCACGACGACGGTCATCCACGAGCCGGTCGCGCGCACTCCGTGCTTGTAGACGCGCTGGAACTCGCGGGTCTGGTGGAGGCGCGCCTTGGACGGCAGCTTGAGGCGTGGGGGCTTCGCGCCTTCGGTCACTGCTGCAGCGCCTTCACGGCGTCCATGACCTTCGCGCTGTCGGGCGGCAACGTGGTCGTCGCGAGGAAGGTGCGCATGTCGCTCTTCGCCTCGTCCTGGCGTCCGAGCTTCTGCAGGATCAGCCCGCGGTTGTAGTGCTCGTCGCTGCGGCGCGGGTCGATCGCGAGGATCGCGTCGACGTGCGCGAGCGCGCCTGCGAAATTGCCCTTGTCGTAGAGGTGCTGGGCCAACAGGGCGCGCACGCCGATCTCGTCGCCGCGCAGCTGTTGCAGCGAGCTCTTCCGGAACTGCTCGTAGCCGTAGACCGTCGTGCGGTCGATCTCCTCCTGGGTCTTCTGCTGGTCCTTCGCCGCGGCCTCGAGGTACTTCTCGCCGTTGTCGAGCAGCGCCTGCGAATCGCGCGTGAGCACGGCGATCTGGAAGAGGTGGAAGTGGCAGAGCCGCGGCACCTCGCCGCGTTCGAGCAGCGAGACCAGCAGCTTCTTCGCTTCGTCGAGCGCGCGGTCCGCGGACGCATTCGCCGCCGCGACCTTCTCGCTGGCATCCTCTGCGTTCGGGTCGATGCGCGCCGCTTCGGCCATGCGTCGGTTGCCGAGCTTCTGCAGCGCGAGCGAGTAGTAGAAGAGCAGGTAGCGGTCGTGGTACTCGAGGTCGCGCTGGTCGTAGACCTCTTCGAACTCGGCGAGCGACTGGTCGAGCAGCTTGTGGTCCGAGCCCGAGGCCGGGCCGCTCTGGCGCAAGTGGATGCACGCGCGCAGCGACAGCAGCTTGTAGTCGTCTGGTTCGATCTCCAGGCCTCGCTCGATCAGGCCGAGCGACTGGTCGAACTTGCCGCCTTCGAAGTAGAGGCCCGCGTTGCGCTGGTAGGACGCGAGCTGGCGTTCTTCTTCGCTCTGCGTCGAGGAGCAGGCGGTCGCGAGCAGCAGGAGGGAAAGCGAGGTCAGGCTGCGCATCGGTGCTGGTGCCCCCGGGGTCGGGAGGGCGAGCGGGGCACGATAGGCCTCGCCGCGCTCCAGGGAAGGTCCGGGGCCGATCCGGGCGTCTGCGCGGGCTCGAAGCCCGATGCCGCGGCCGTTCACGAGCGGGCTCGGGGCCGGATCCGGTCTCGAGGCGGCAGGGGAAACCCGGGGAGCACCGGGCCACATGGCTCGTTCTCGCCGCAACTCCTGATACGGCTCCAACCGGCGCCTGTGGGGGGCGGCTGGAAACGCCCATGGGCATGGGCTACGAGGTCCCCCTCTCGCACTCGGAACGAACGGACAGAACACCCTCGCATGATCTTCGACCCGCTCTACATGTTGATCGTCGGCATCGGCCTCGTGCTCGGCTTCCTGGCCTCGGCCAAGGTCAAGAGCACGGCCGCCTACTACAGCCGCATCGGCACGCGCCGCGGCTACACCGGGGCCCAGGTCGCCGATGCGATCCTGCGCGCCAACGGCATCCACGACGTCAAGATCGAGTCCGTGTCCGGCCAGCTGACGGACCACTACGACCCGCGCAACAAGACGCTGCGGCTGTCGGAGACGGTCTACGGCATGAACAGCATCACCGCGGTCGGCGTCGCGGCGCACGAGGTCGGCCATGCGATCCAGCACGCGCACGGCTACGGCCCGTTGAAGTTCCGTTCGGCGTGGGTGCCGGTCGCCGGCTTCGGCACGAACCTCGGCATCTGGATCATCATGGCTGCCGCGATGATGGGCGGCGTCAGCGGTTCGCCGATGCTGACGTGGATCGGGCTCGCGATGTTCGCGACGTCGACGGTGTTCACGCTCGTCACGCTGCCGGTCGAATTCGACGCGAGCCGTCGTGCGATGCTGACGTTGGAGCAGAGCGGCGTGCTCGCCGCGGACGAGCTGCCCGGAGCGCGCTCTGTCCTCAATGCCGCCGCGATGACCTACGTCGCCGCGTTCGTCAGCTCGCTGCTCGTGCTGCTGTACTGGGCGATGCGGCTTGGCTTGTTCTCGCGCAGCAACGACGACTGAGCGCGCCGTGCGGCGCGCGCTCGCAGCTCGCGAAGGTCGCGCCGCTCAGGTTGTCCGCGGAGTTCGCTTCGTTCCGTTTGCGTGAGGAGAAGCGCTCCGCTCAGGCTGCCCGAGGAGTTCGCTTCGCTCAGGCGAGGATCGCGCGCGGGACCTTGCCGTAGACGTCCGTGAGCCGGATGTCGCGGCCGCCGTGGCGGAACGTGAAGCGCTCGTGGTCGATGCCGAGCAGCCACAGCATCGTTGCGTGCAGGTCGTGGATCGAGAACGGGTTCTCGATCGCCTTGTAGCCGTGCTCGTCGGTTGCGCCGTAGGACGCGCCGGCGCGGATGCCGCCGCCTGCCATCCACGTGGTGAATCCGAACGGATTGTGGTCGCGGCCATCGCTGCCTTGCGCGAACGGCGTTCGGCCGAACTCGCCTGCGTAGACGACGAGCGTCTCGTCGAGCATGCCGCGCGCCGCGAGGTCTTCGAGCAGCGCCGCGATCGGCTGGTCGACCATGCGGCAGTTGTCGGCGAGGCCTGAGCGCAGGTTTGCGTGCTGGTCCCAACGGTCGTGGCCGGTGTTGGGGCACAGCAACTCGACGAAGCGCACGCCGCGTTCGACGAGCCTCCGTGCGATCAGGCACTGGCGCGCGTAGATGCGCGTCGGCTCGTAGGGATCGTCGATGCCGTAGCGCTTCTGCACGGACGTGGGCTCGTCGCCGAGGTCGAACAGGCCCGGCACCGCGGACTGCATGCGGAACGCGAGTTCCTGGTTCTTGATCGCGGAAGCGATCGCGTCGTGGCCGCCGGAATCCCGCAGAAATCGACGCGCGCCGAATCCTTCAGTCCGAAGTCCATATCGGGCAGATTGAAGAAGGCCGCCCCCTGACGCACATCGCGCAGCAACTTGAGGGCATTGTCGTGCCGGGTGTGTGCCGTGGCGCGGCCGAACCGCAGGCGGCCCTGCCGGATCACCCGGTCGAACACTGGATTGGACTGCTGCATGTACAGCGTCGTCACCGGCCGGCTCTGGAACAGTTGCGTGGCCGTGCCCGCGGTCTCCAGGGCCAGGAAGTGCGGCACCACCCACATGAAGCGGCCCTCGGTGCGCTCGGCCAGGTCCACCTCGCCCTCCACCGTGATGAGGCGCTTCAATCGTTCGGGCGAGGCCCACCACAGCACGGCACGCTCCAACAGACTGCGGCCCAGGTATTCGAAATGCAATCGCACCAGCGCCTGCCGCTCGTCGGCACCCAGTTCAGGCAGGCAGCGCTCCACATTGCGCAAGGCCACCCTGCGGCGCGCCCGGCCCAGGGCGCACCTGCACCTCGCCGGCCACGATGCGGTGCAG
>CAZEQF010000046.1:0-1574 GCA_964514315.1 uncultured Singulisphaera sp.
CCGATGGGCAGGCTCCCGCGCAGGGCGCGCAGGGCGGCCAGGGCGGTGGCGAGCGCCAGGGCGGCGGCGGCGGTGGCTTCGGCGGCGGTGGCGGCGGCGGAGATCGTCGCTACGGCGGCGGCCGCGACGACCGCGGCGGCCGTGGGCGCGACCGCGACGATCGCGGCAGCCGTGGCCGTCCCAACGACCCGCGCGTGTTCACGATCGAGAGCGGTCGCGAAGCGTCGGAGCAGAAGGGCCACCGCGGCGAACTGACGTCGCTCGCGGGCCTGCGCAACCTGCTGCAGAAGTCGGAGCCGAAGCGCGACGACGCCGACAAGAGCTGAGGCCGTGGCGCAGCACGAACAGGTCTTCGTCGTAAGGCGCAGCGACTTCTTCGGCGGCGACTGGCCGCAGGGGTTTGTCGCGCTCGACGCCGACGCGCCTGCGCTGCTCGCGGCCTTCGGCCGGCTCGGCTTCTTCGTCGACCGGCCGGAAGCCGAGTCGAACCCGGCCTGGAAGCAGTTGATCCCCTACTGCGTCCTGCGCCGGCCGGGCGAGGTCTTCTGCGTGCAACGCAAGAAGGCCCAGACCGAGGCGCGACTGCACGACCTGCTGTCGATCGGCATCGGCGGCCACGTCAACCCGCAAGCCTGCGCGCCCGAACGGGACGGCGCGGCGTTCCTCTCAGCCGCACTGCAGCAGGAGCTCGACGAGGAGATGTGGATCGAATCGGCGGCAGGCCCGCGCGCGGAACCCGTTCCGACGCCCCGCCTGCTCGGCATGCTGAACGACGACGCGACGGAAGTGGGCCGCGTGCACGCAGGCCTCGTCTACGCGTTGGACTTCGGCGCACCGTCGGCACATGCGCCCGATGTGCGCGTGCGCGAAGTATCCAAGATGGCCGGAGGGTTCCGGCACCTTGCCGACCTGGAGAGCCTGTGGCAAGATGCCGCGCGGTTCGAGTCCTGGTCGAGGATCTTGTTCCAAGCCGGCGTTGCCCACCAAGTTGGAGGGCCCGGCTCACGAGCGGTTACCCGGACGCAGCAGCCCACGGCTGCCTCGCCGGAAGGAGTAGAGACAAATGAAAATGGCTGAGCGCAACGCCACTCGCCCCACCCGTGAAGAGGTCTACGACCTCCTGATGAACGCACGCCAAGCCGACTGGGTGAAGCTGTGCCTCGATGACGGCCGCTCGATGTCGGGCGCCATCATCTTCAACGAGTTCAAGGGCACCGGTCGCCTCATCAACGTCGACGAGGAGATCAGCTTCGACTTCCGCGTCGACCAGGTCGTCGACGTGAAGCTCTGAGGGTTCGCCCCCTCGCCGTGCGCCGCGCAAGCGACGCGCAGAACCCGCGGGCTGCCGATTCCGGCAGCCCGCGCTGCTTTCCGGGGGCTGGTTTCGATGCCGCAGGACGCCATCCGGTGGCCGAGCCTGTGCTCGCGCTGCATTGCCGACGGGCTCGGCGTGCGCAGGCGGAACCCTGATGACGACGGAGTCCTCGCTGAGACGCCTCTGACGCAGGTCCACGACACGAGGACGGCAACTCGCGACGCGAACGTCGCACCGGCGTGAGGCCAGCGTGCGCAGG
>CAZEQF010000046.1:1584-16579 GCA_964514315.1 uncultured Singulisphaera sp.
GACGGCGCACCGGCGTGCGCAGGAGCCAACTCGACTGCGCGGGGGAAAAGTACGCCGCCGGAGCTTGCACCCCGGCGGCGCGTGTTACCTAGGCTCTCGTCAGAGCGCGGCAGCGAGGAGCAGCCTTGCTATTCGATGTTCCGGGTCCCAGCCGGACTGCCGCAGGCCGGCGAACCGACCTTCCAACGCGAGCTACCAGATTCGAGCCGCCGAGGTGCCTAGTCCCAGCGGCTCGTGCTGTCGGCCCCTCCCAGGGTGCGACCGCCCAACACAGGCGCGCAACCTACCTTCGGTGCGCTCGCCCGCAAGCACTTTTTGACACTTGCCGCCACTACGGATGGGTGTGTCGATCGCGTGCGACGACTACGCGAACCTCGTGTCCGGTCCGCGCAATGCGAGTGGCAACGCGACGCGGAATGTCGTTCCGGCCCCCACCGCGGACTCGACTTCGATGCGGCCGTGATGACGTTCGACGATGCCGTGGCTGATGGCGAGGCCGAGCCCCGTGCCCTTGTCGACGTCCTTGGTCGTGAAGAACGGATCGAAGATCTTCTGCAGCAACTCTGCGGGGATGCCCGAGCCGACGTCGCGGATCGCAATCGCCGCTGCGCCGTCGCGCAGCGTCCAACCGAGGCGCACCGGGCTGCCCGCCTGCGACGCGTCCTTCGCGTTGAGCAGAATGTTGATCAGCACCTGCAGCAAGTGGTTCTGCGAGCCGCGCAGGGACGCCTCCGGCCCGCCCTCCACCACGAGCTCGACCTGCGCTTGCCGGAACGGCACGCGAACGAGGTCGGCGGCCTCGCGCACGAGTTGCGACACGTCGACGTCGCGCAGCTCGAACGGCGCCTCGCGCGAGAACGTCAGCAGGCCCGCCGTGATCTGGCCGATGCGCAGCGCGTGCTTCTCGATCACCGCGAGTTCGGCGAGCAGCGCGTCCTTCGGATCGCCGTCCTCGACGCGATACCGCAGCACCTGGACCTTGTTGCGGATCACGCCGACGGGGTTGTTGATCTCGTGGCTCACGCCCGCCGCGAGCGTGCCGATCGACGCGAGCTTCTCGCTGAGCGCGAGGTGCCGGCCCATGCGCACGAGCTGGTCCTGGCCCGCGCGCAGCCGACGCAGGACCTGCGCGACGAAGTAGACCGAGAAGCCGATCGTCGTCGCGAACGAGAACAGCAGCAGCGCGAGCCCGAGGCTGTCGACCGAGAACAGGTCCATGAGCCCGAGGCCCAGCGGCCGGTGCGGCAGGAGCCCGGTGCGCTCGACGACGACGAGCAGCGACACGAGCGCCACCGACATCGCGCCGACGGCGAAGCCCGCGACCTCGGACAGCACGAGCGCGGCGATGAACGCGTGGAAGATGTAGAACGAGACCAGCGGATTGGTCACGCCGCCCGTGAAGTGCAGCAGCGCCGTGAGGATCAGCAGGTCGATCGTGATCTGCACGAGCACGTGGCGACGCACGTTGCGCAACGGCATGCGCGACAGCCGCGGGAACAGCAGCATGTAGGCGCCGTCGACGAGCGCGATCAGGCAGCCGAGCGAGTAGAGCGGCCACGGGTCCGTCACGAGCGACAGCGCATGCGTCGCGAGCGCCGTGAACCACACGACGCCCGCGGCGGCGAACAGACGCAACCGGTTGAACCACGCGATCTGCGACAGCAGGTCGCGCGTGTCCTGCTCGATTCCCGGCAGGAGCAACCGCGGCGTGAGGTCCTGACCGGTCATGCGCGCATCCGTGAAGTCGCGGTCATTCGCGTTCGCGCGAGTCGTACTCGCTGCGCACGTAGGCGAGGATGCCGAGGGCGAGCGCCACTGCGACGAAGACCGAGAGGTCCCACAGCGGCTCGCCGATCAGGTCTTCGGTGAAGTTGCGCTCCGCGGGCCACAGCGCGCGCGACAGGTTGTCGCCGAGGTCGACGCGGTCGAACACGAAGCGGCGCACCGGGTCCGCGATCGTCGCGTGGCGGATGCCCGCCTTGGCGGGCAAGTTCGCGAGGAACACCTGCCCGAACAGGATGAACGCCGCGGACCACACCAGCGGCCGCTTGAACCACGCGCCGAAGAACCCGGCCACCGCCGCGTAGGCGATTCCGAGCAGCGCGCAGGCCTGCATGAACACGAACAGCAGGTCCCACTCCAGCCCGTCGGACCACATGTCCTCGTGAAGCGAGCCGGCGAAGAACACGAGCCCCATGCCGACCGCGTGCGCGAGCGCCGAGAGGCCCGCGACCGCGAGGCACTTGCCGACGAAGATCGCCCAACGCGGCACGGGCCGCAGGAACAGATACTGGAACGTGCGGTCCTCGACGTCGCCGTGCACGGCCTGCACGCCGAAGTACATCGTCGTCCACGGCAACAGCACGTTGGCGAGCAGCCACCACGAGACGACGGCGAACAGCTTGCGGCCCGACAGCGAATGCGGCGGGTCCATGCCGACGAGGAACACGAGGGCCGCGGCGGCGAGCATCGCGAGCGGCAACAACCGGAACAGCCGGTTCTGCAGTTGGAGGGCCGCCGTCTGGCGTGCGATCTCGAGAACGGTGCGAAGTGCGCCCATGGATCAACCCACCAGGTAACCGAAGACCGAAGCCAGCGAATCGTCGAGCGGACGCACCTCGTCCACGAGACCCTGCGCCTGTGCGCCGAGTTCGGTGAGCCGGCCGTAGAAGCCGGGTTCGCCGTTCAACGCGACGTCGACCGACGATTGCCCCACTTCGACGCCGAGCACCTGCGGCAACGCCACGAGCGAAGCCGAGAGGCGGCGCGGATCCACCGATCCGACGCGCACCTTGTGCGGCTGCTCGCGCAGCTGGCCGCGCAGTTCTCCGACCGGGCCTTCGGCGACGAGCCGCCCTTGGTGCACGAGCGCTACGCGGTCGACAATCGCCTCGAGTTCGTGCAGCACATGGCTGCTCACGAGCACGGCTAGGCCCGACTTGCCGAGTTGCTGGATGCGCTGCGACAGTTCGTGGCGCGCGATCGGATCGAGGCCCGTCATGGGCTCGTCGAGCAGCAGCACGCGCGGCCGGTGCGCGAGCGCCTGCGCGAGCCGCACACGCTGCCGCATGCCCTTGCTGTATTCGCGGATCGGCCGGTGCATGTGCACGCCGAGGCCGAGTTCGTCCAACGTCTCGCCGGCGCGAACGGTCGCTTCGCGGCCCGAGACCCCGTGCAGCCGCAGCATCCAGGCCACGAACTGCCGCCCGCTGCAGCGGTCGTAGAGCTTCTCGATGTCGGGCGAGAACCCGAGCGCCGCGTTGGCGTCGCGCGAGCCCGCGATCGCGCCGGCGATGCGCACCTCGCCGAGGCTCGGCGTCAGCAGGCCGCCCGCGAGCTTCATCAACGTCGACTTGCCGGCGCCGTTGCGGCCCACGAGGCCCACGACCTCGGCGCCGACCGACAGCGACACGTCCATCAGCGCGGACACCTGTCCGTACCACTTGCTGACGGACTCGTAGCGCAGCAACGCGCCGCCGCGCGGCTGCGCGGGAGATTCTGCGTGCGTCGTCATTGGATCGCCTCCGTTGCGCGAAGGCGACGCCGCGCGAGCAGCGCGAGCGCGACGCCGAGGCCTGTGAGCAGCCAGACCGAGTCGGACAGATCGTGGCCGCGATGCGGCACGCCCGCGATCGCGCGCGCGACGGTCGCAGTCGCTTCCCACACGCTCGCGCACGGTCCCGCTTCGCCGGGCAACAGCTCGCGCAGCACCACTTCCACCGCAGAACTGCCGCCGAGCAAGAGGCACCAGAGGATCGTCGCGAGGTTGGCCGACGAGCACACCGCCGAGAACAGCACGCACATCAGCGTGAGCACGGTCGTGAACGTCAACAACGAGAGCACTGCGCGCGGCATGAATGGCGCCGTCTGCTCGAAGTAGGTCCAGTCCTCGGCGAACAGGACCCCGACGAACCAGAGCAGGAGCCCGCCGCCCACCGTCACGCCTGCGGTCAGCGACAACGCGCCGAACCACTTGCCGACGAAGTAGCCGAACGGCGAGATGCCGCGCGTCCAGTAGAGCTCCAGCGCGTTCGTCGCGCGGTCCTTCGCGATCGCGCGCGCCGTCGCCATCGCGGTCAGCACGAGGAACACGAAGAAGCCCTGCTCCATCGACACGACCTGTTCGACGAAGAACTCGATGTTGGTCGGGATCCACATGCGCATGGCCTGCGGCACGTTGTCCGCCGCGTCGCGCATGCGGCCCGCGAACGGCAACAGCCCGAGGTATCCCAGCAGGATCACGAGCCGCACGAACACGGGGATCACGCAGAACAGGAACGTGCCGATGCCCCACTTGCTGCGGAACAGCACGTTGCGCTCCATGCGCACGAGCGGCGAGAGCCGCCGCCACGCGCCGGTCGGCACATAGGACTTGGGCCGGTATTCGAGGCCGTAGACGGTCATGCGCGAGCCTCCTTTGCGGCGCCTGCTCCGCGCACCGCGCCGAGGAACACTTCTTCCAGCGAACGACGCTGCGGCACCATCTCGCGCACCGTGCCCGAATGCGCGCGCACGAGCGCGAACAGTTCTTGCGGCGAGAACTCGCCTTCGACGTCGACGAGGTAGCGACCCGCGCCCTCCGACGTCAGCCGCACTCCTGGCCGCAGGAGCGCAGGCAAGTCGACGGTCGCCGGTTCGACCTGCAGGTGGTAGCGACGTTCCGTCGCGCGGCACAGGTCCTCGATGCGGCCTTGCGCCACGACCTGCCCCTTCTCCAACACGACCGCCGCGTCGCACACGGCTTCGACGTCCTGCAGGATGTGCGTCGACAGCACGACCGACTTGCCGAGCTTGTGCGCGAGCCGATGCACGAGCCGCAGCATCTCGGTGCGCCCGTCCGGGTCGAGGCCGTTCGTCGGCTCGTCGAGGAACACGACCTGCGGATCGTGCACGAGCGCTGCGGCGAGCTTGGCCTTCTGGCGCATGCCCGCGCTGTAGCCCGAGACCGGGCGATAGCGCTGCTCCTCGAGCCCGCAGAGGTAGAGCGCCTCGTGTGCGCGGCGATACGCATCGCGCTCCGGCAGGCCGCTGAGTTGCCCCAGCACGCTGACCATCTCGAAGCCGGTCATCGACGGCAGATGGCAGTCGCGCTCGGGCATGTAGCCGACGCGCGCACGGATCTCCGCAGGCGACGCGCCTTCGGGCAGGTCGAGGATTCGCATGCGGCCCGAGGTGGGCTTCACGAGCCCGAGCAGCGACTTCAGGATCGAGCTCTTGCCGGCGCCATTGCGGCCGAGCAGGCCCACGGCGCCCGCAGGCAGAGTCACGGTCACTCCATCCACGGCTGTGAACGAGCCGTAACGGATCACCACGTTGTCGAGTTGGACGGTCATCAGGCTCCTGCAGGAGAAGGGCCGGCTCCGGGCTCCGGCGCATGCGCGGTGCGCGCTTCGATCCAGTCGTCGAGTATTCCGGCCTCGCGCGCGGCGAAGCAGAGCCGAACGCGTCGCCTCACGTCTTCGAAATGCGTGTCCACGACGACCTCGCGCACCGCGAATTCGCGGCGCAGTTGCACGAGGAAGCCGTCGGACTCCTTGCGCTCGGGATCTGCGTGGATCGCGAGCCCGTGCGGCGCGAGCCCATCGCGCAGGTGGCGCAGGATCGGCGCATGGTGCAGCGGCCGATAGCTGACGTCCGCGAGGAAGATCCAGTCGAACGGGCCAGCGACCGCGCCCGCGTGCCAATCGTGCAGCACGCAGCGGACGCCGGGCGAACCGCCCGTCGGCTCCGCGCGCCCCGCCAGCTGTTGCCGCGCGTTGAACTCCGCAAACGCGAGCGCATCGGGCTGGAAGTCGGCGAACGTCACCGACGCGCCGCAGCGGACTGCCGCGCACCCGGGCAGGCCGATGCCGCAACCCAGGTCCAGGGCGCGCAGGCCCGCGGCCGTCCGACGTCGGCAGACCCAACGTGCGATCGCGACGGAGGCGGGCCAGACGTCTGCCCAGTAGGGCGGTTCGCCACCGCGCTGCACCGAATCCGCAGCCAACGCGGACTGGCCGCGCGGCAACACCATGGAGCAGATGCCGTCGCCCATCGGCAGCCGTAGCCGCCGCAGCGGGAAACGCGCGAGCCGACGGTCCTTTCGCGCCTCTGGCACGGTCATCGGCCGCACTGTGTAGCACGGACGGCCTGCGTTTTCTGTCGCCACATTATGGTCACGAATGCTGCGCGCGATTGCCGCACGGGCCCTCGGACGTAGCGTTGCCGCGCACTCCCCGCGCTGCCATACGCGCCCGATGACGAAGACGCGATCCCTGAGCCGCCACTTGCTCGCGATGTGCACCTTCCTGGTGCCGCTCGGGGTCATTGCATGGATCGGCCAGCGCGAACTGCAACGGCAGGCGGGCCAGGTCCAATCCGCGGTCGACCGCGAGGCGCTGCAGTTCCTCCAGGGCGCGGCGCAGGCGCTCGACCTTCGGTTCGACGAGTTCGTCCCCGCGGTCGAGCAGGAATGCGACCGGCTGATCGGCACGGAATCGACCTCGGCGACCGTGCGCCAGCTTCGGGCTCGCGGCTTCTCCGCCGTGCTCGACATCGTCTGGATCGGCAACGACGCGCGCCTGCGCCACCCGCAAGAGGGCAGCACGCGCATGGCCTTGCCGTTCCACCGCGACCCATGGGGACGATCCGACGAAGACGGCGCCCGCGCGGCGCTGCGCCGGGCCGACTCGCTGATCGCGCTCGAGAAGTTCGCCGAAGCAGAGTCCGCGCTGGCGACAGCTGCCGTGCGCCTCGCCGACGACGAGCACCACGACCGGCGTCGCGGCCCAGGCGAAAGCGCATTCCATGCCGTTCCGGTCTGGTTCCGCCTCGCAACCGTGCGCAAGAAGCTCGGCAAGCGCGCGGAGGCGAACGAGGCCTTCGCGCAGGCGGTCGATCGCACTGCGGCGCAGCGAGCCAACTCTCGCGGCAACCGCACATTCGACCCGAGCTTCGACTCCGAGATGTTCACGCTCGGACTGCTCGCGGAACTCGCGCTCGCCGAAGACGACGCCGGTGGCGATGCACGCCTCGCGCTGCTGACCGCGATGTCCCGCGGCGAACGCGACCAGCTCAGCGAGACCATTCTCTACACCGTCGCCGATCGCCTCCTGGCCGGCGCGCCGGAGGCAGTCATGGCGCGAGCCAAGGAACTGCGCGAGGACGTGGGGCTGCACCTGCATGCGCGCACGTTCGCCGACGACTACGACCGAACGCTGCGCGAGACGGTGCTGCGACGCATTCGCTCGGTCGAGAGCACCGCGCAGCAAAGCGACCTCCGGCCCGTGCTGACCGCAGGGTCGCCGAGCACGCTGCTGCTGCTGCACCGCGCGCCCGAGGCGGTGCGCGATCGCGCCGCATGGCTCGGCATCCGGCTCGACGCCGGCCAGATCCTCGCGAGCGCGCTCGAGCCCTTCCTGGCGGGCGAAGGGTTCTTCCGCCTCGCGATCGCCGACAGCGAAGACTTGCCGATCGTGTCGGCGCCGCGCGCGCCGGAAGACTACGCGCCGCCAGCCCTCGCCTCGCACGGGATGATGCTGCGCGCGTACCCGACGGACATGGACGGCTACCTCGAGAGCGCTCGCTCGAGCAAGACGAGCGCGGCGCTGCTGCTCGGCTTCCTGTTCCTCGCAGCTTCGATCGGCGCAGTCTGGATGTGGCGCTCGGTGTCGCGCGAGACCGAGTTGCTCGCGCTGAAGGTCGACCTCGTCTCGCGCGTGAGCCACGAGCTCAAGACGCCGCTGTCGCTGATCAGCCTCTACGGCGAGACGCTGGCGATGAAGCGCGCGCGCGACGAGGACCAGGCGGCGCAGTTCGGCGAAGTCATCACGCGCGAGGCCGGCCGCCTCACGACGCTGATCCAGCGCATCCTCGACTTCTCGCGCCGCGAAGCGGGCACGCTGGTCTACGAGCCGCAGGAGACCGATCTCGGCGAGGCGTTGCTCGACATCGCCGAGACCTACGAGCCGCACCTCACCGCGAAGGGCTCGACGCTGTCGACCGACTTGAAGGACGGCATCCTCGCCAAGGTCGACCGGGCCGCCTTCTGCAGCGCCGTGCTGAACCTGCTCGAGAACGCCGCCAAGTATGCGCGCGAGGAGGACCCCGCCGCGGAGTTGCGCATCGAGTTGCGCCGCAACGGCGACATGGCGGAGATCGACGTCCTCGACCGCGGTCGCGGCGTGCCAGCCGACGAGCGCGAAGCCATCTTCGACAGCTTCTACCGCGCGAACAACGCCGGCGAAGTGCGCGGCGCAGGGCTCGGACTGAGCCTCGTGCGCCACTTCGCCGAAGCCCACGGCGGCACCGCCGTGGCCCTGCCCCGCGACGGCGGCGGCAGCATCTTCCGAATCACGGTTATGACCACCCCCCTCACGGCATGAACGACATCCGCATCCTGGTGATCGAAGACGAACCCGACCTGCGCGCCGGGCTCCAGCACAACCTCGAACTCGAAGGGTTCGGCGTCGACACCGCGGCCGACGGCAAGCAAGGCCTGCGCAAGGCGCTGCAGGACAACCCGACGCTGGTGCTGCTCGACCTCATGTTGCCGCACCTTCCAGGCATCGAGGTGCTGCGGCAGATGCGCGCGGCAGGCAACGCGACGCCGGTCATCATCCTGTCCGCAAAGGGCCAGGACCGCGACAAGGTGCAAGGCCTGGAGCTCGGCGCGGACGACTACGTCACGAAGCCGTTCACGCTCAACGAGCTGCTCGCGCGAATCCGCGCGGTCTTGCGCCGCACGAACATCCGTCGGCCGGACGTGCCCTCGACCGAAGGCGCGCCCGTGCTGCGCTTCCAGGGCCTCACCGTCGACTTCAAGCGGTTCTCGGTGACACGCGACGGCGAAGAGATCCAACTGTCGCGCTACGAAGCCGAGATCCTGCGCATGCTGATCGACCGCCGTGGCGAGGTCGTGAGCCGCCAGGACCTGCTTCGCAAGGTCTGGGGCTACGTGCACCTGCCGACGACGCGCACCGTGGACAACCACATCGCGCGCCTGCGCAAGAAGCTCGAGCGCGACATCGACAACCCCATCCACGTCGTGACGGTGCACGGACTCGGATACTGCTTCGAGTCGAAGCTCCTCGAGGACGACTCCAAGTGAACGTGCTCCGCGGAGCCGTGGCGATCGCCTGCATCCACGCTGCGCTCGCGGCCCAGACGGCGGCGAGCCCACTGCATGCCGCGTGGCTGCGCGAGACGCTCGATCTCGACATGGCCGGCGCCGTTCGCAGCTACCGCGAGATCGCACAGGACACGCAGGCCCCGCTGCTCGAGCGACAGATCGCAGCGGCGCGCCTCGAAGAACTCCGACGCATCGGCGTCCGCGATGCCGATCCAGGCAAGTCGTTGGAACTCGTGCCCGCCGCGGTGCGCACGGCCGCGGATTCGCCGCGCCCTTCGTCGACCCCGCAGGATGGTGGCCAATCGCAGGGAGCGAACCGGAGCGAGCCGCCGGTTCCGGCCGAGCCGCTCATGCGGCCGCTCGTGGCCGCAGTCGTGCAACACGCGCGCGAGCAGATGTTCCCGGGCCAGGGCGACCGCGGCCGCATGACACCGAACCGCAACTCCAGCAGCGAGACCGCGCGCGTGGTCGAGCGCATCAAGGCCTTCGAGATCGCGCGAGCAGAGCTCGCCGGCAAAACGGAAGAGGCCGACGCGCTTCGCCTGCGTTCGTTCCCGACCTGGAAGGCACAACCGTGGCCCGCGGACGCAGCCGCGGCGTGGACCCAGGCTCGCCAGAACCTCGTGAGTTGGCAGAAGGACCGCCAGATCAGCGCGGCCGAGCGCGAGACCCTGCGGCAGCTGCTGGCAGCGCTCGACGAGGATGCCAAGGGCGGCGCAGAGAAGGCGCTCGCGCGCATCGACCGGCTGCCGCTGTATGCCGAGCGCCTGAAAGAAGGCCTTCCGCAGGCTCGCTAGCTCGGATGGCTCGCCGCATGCCGTCGCGAGCCGCACCAAGTGCGCGCAGCGGCCGGCGGACTCGCGAGCCGGCCAGCTAAGAGATCCGCAGGCCCGACGCGGGCCGCAATCCAGATCGACGGAGTGCCGGCAACGAACACGCCAGCCACCAAGCTGTCGCCGCAAACGAACACGGCGGTAGCGAGGCGGACGCCGCAAACGAACACGGCGGCCGCAGAGCGGTCGCCGTGCAGAGGCGCGATGCGCCAACAGGCTTCGAGCGGCTTGCGCCGCCGATGCTCAGCGCTGGTAGCCGGGAGGAACCGACTCGCCACTCGTGGCGTCGGTGCCGCTGCCCTTCGGCTCTTCGTCGAACCAGGTGCCCTGGTAGAAGTCGAGCGGCTGGACCGGCGTGCTCGCAGGCGGCAGCTCGGTGAGCGCGTAGAGCGGCGTCAGCGGCAGATCCAGGATGTGGATCGCGCAGTAAATCGCGTGCTCGATCGAGTGGTAGAAGAACGTGAACGGGAACGCGAGCACCTCGACCGCGGAGCCGCTGTCGAGGCCCGTGCGGACCGAACGGGCCGAGTCGAAACCGTCGGTGGCGCCGCCATAGACGACGAGGACCGGCGACGCGGCGCCGACGAAGATGTCCTTGCCAGCGCGGCGGGCCGAACCGCACGAAACGAGCGTGGCCGACAGCGTCAAGGTGACTGCGAGGAGAGCGTTGCGAGCGTTCAAGGGAGTTCCTCGGATGGGGTCGGAGGGCTTCAGAGGTGGCGCAGAGGAAAGCGCGCAGGGGCCTCGCCGACAAGCCCGCAGAAAGAAAAGTATCGGAGCATCGTGAGCAGCGGGCCCGCGTCTCGTTGCGCCGAACGGGATCCGCGGCGCAGGATCCTGTTCCTGCGGCATCACGTCCTTGGCGCAACCGACGCGTGCTCCTAGGATCCTTCGAACATGAGCAACTTCGGGGCCGACATCTTCGACGACGAACCGCCGAGCAAGCCGCCTGCGCGCAAGCCGCGCAAGGCTGCGGGCGCGAAGGCGCCGGAGCCCGAGGCGCCAGCCGCGGAAGGCGAAGCCGCCGCGGAACCACAACAGAAGAAGCGCGCCCCGCGCCGTCGCAAGTCGGCCGCAGCCGAGGACCTGCCTGCGGCCGAGACGGTCGCCCCCGCGCCCCAAGCTGCGCCGGAGGTCGTGTTCCGCGCGCGTTCCGCAGAGCCGGAAGCCCCCGCAGAAGCTGCAATCCCCCAACCGCATGAAGCAGGGCGGAACGAGGACGACGCGGACGGCGAGCGCAGGAAGCCGCGACGTCGCGGCCGCCGTCGCGGTGGCAGAGACGAGTCCGGCTCCGCGCAGGAACCGGGCGAGGCAACGCCGCGCAACGAGGAACGCACCGAGCACGCACGATCGGACGCCGCGCCGCGCGACGAGCGACGTGGCGACGAATCGACCCATGCTGCGCCGACCGCATCGGAACTCGATGACGAGGGCGCAGGTTTCGGAGTCGTCCCGCACGACGATGCGGAAGCCGAGGCCGGAGACGTTCGCGGCGCGGGCGAACCGTTCCCGACGTTCGGCGGCGAACGCCGTGGGCGTCGACGCCGTCGCCGCGGTCGCGGTCGCCACGGCGACGACCGCCAGCCGACGGACGCACAAGCACAACCGGACGCATTCCCGCGCGACGAAGGCAGCGACGTGCCGCAGCGCGAATCGCGCGAACCGTTCCCTCGCGATCCCGAGGGACCTGGGCACGAAGCGAGGCCCGAGCAGGCGCGCCGCGGGGACGATTCCCGCGACGACCGCCCCCGCCGCGGCAACGATCCCCGCGACGACCGGCCTCGGCGCGGCAACGAGTTCCGCGACCAAGGTCCGCGCCGCGGCCACGAACCCCGCGACCATGCTCCGCGCGGCGGCGAGGATCGCCCGCGCCGCAGCGACTTCCGCGAGGATCCTTCGCGGCGCGGCAACGACTACCGCGACGACGGAGACGATCGCGCACCGCGGCCGCCGCGCAGGTCCTACGCGGACTTCAAGCCTGCGACCCCGCCGCCGGCTGCGCCCGCACCGCGGCGCATCGCGATCCTGCTCAACGTGTCAGCCCTCGAATCCGAGGCGCGCGCACTCGGGGCCGAGATCTCCTACCGCAACCTCCGCGGCGCGATCGCCGGACACGACGAAGTCGTGCATGCCGTGTGCTTCGCCACCAAGGATCTGCCCGAGGTCGGTCGCCGCGTGTTGCGCGCCCATGGCTTCGCCATCGAAGACTGCGACGACATGCATTCCGCGGTGGAAGCCCTCAGCGGACAGCTGGCCGAAGCCCGTTGGCCTGTCGACGTGATCGTGGTCGCTGGATCGAGCCCGAGGCTCGATGTGGCGCGACGCGACGATGGGCCCGAGATCGAGCTCGCAGGCTTCGGTGGCAACGGCGATTCCCGCCGCCTCCACCGCACCCTGCTCCGGAACTGCATGTTCGTGCCGTGATCGCTGCGCGCAGCCGAAAGCGCGCGCGCAGCGCAATCACGGACCGACCTGCTTCCGGCCGATAAGGAGGACGATGCGCACGCACCTCGCCATCTTGTCCGCAGTCTCGTTCGCCGGCCTGCCGCTCTGCGCGCAAGCGCCGGCGGTCGGCCCCGTCGCGGCCCAGCCCGCGGCGGAGACCAAGCCCAAGACCGAACGCGTGGTCGTGCGCGAGTACGACGCGACGAGGAGCACGGCGTTGTTCGCCGCGTGCGACTCCAACGGCGACGACCGCATGGACATCTTCGAGGCCCGCGCGGCCATGGAGAGCACGGGCTCGCCCACCGAGATCCAGTGGTATCGGCGGCTCGACCAAGATCGCGACGGCTACCTGAGCTGGCCGGAGTTCGACCGCTTCTACCGCGACCTCGTGCAGAGCGGCAATTCGCTGCAGCTGACGCTCGCACGAGGACTCAAGGCCTCGACGGAAGTCACGGCCCCGCTCGCAGACGCCACGCTCGCCGACACGATCAAGCTGTTCGACAAGAACCAGGACCAGAAGCTCGACACCGAGGAGGCGCAGACAATGCTGCGTTCGCTCGGCGCGCCGCCGCAGGCCCTCGGCATGCTGCAGCTGCTCGACAAGGACCGCGACGGCAAGTTCGACGAGGCGGACCTGGCTCCCCACTGGAACGCGCTGCAGAAGAGCGGCGCGCTGCAGAAGGGCGGCAAGGAGCCGGGGTCGCAGGCCCTGCTGGCGCTCGACCTCGACGCGAACGGTTCGGTGAGCGCGCAAGAGCTTGCGCGGGCGCTGCGGCGCATCGACCCGCAGCTCGAACGGTGGGCTCCGCAGATCCTCGCGGCGGCCGACAAGGACAAGGACGGAGTGCTCCGCGGCCCGGAGCTCGCGGCCCTCGAGAAGGAAGGCCTCCAGGCCATGGTCGAGCGCGGCGCGCGGCGATAAATCCTTCGCGGGTGACCCTCAGGCACCCCGCTGGACTGTCCCGCCCACGCCTCCTTCCGCTGTTCGCAGCGTTGCTCGTCGCCGTCGCGACGTTTGCGCAACAGCCGAGCGCCCAACAGCCTGCTGCCCCACAGCCTGCTGCGCAGGCCGGTGATGCCGCGGCCCGCGCGGAAGCGGATGCCGATGTCGCGGCCGCACTGAAGGCCAAGGCGCGCGGCAAGAACGACGAGACGGCGAAGCGCTTCGCATCCGCCGCGCTGCGCTACGCGAGCTTGCCGTCGCCGACGACTTCCGACCGCATCGCGGCGGAGGGAGCAGCCGAGATGGCGCTCTACGTCGCCGAACGTCTCGCCCCCGGCCACCGCATCGGCGAGAGCCTGCTGCCGGCGCTCGATGGCCCGCTCGCGCAACAGGACCCGTCGTTCGCCGACCAGCTGCGGCTGTTCTTGCTGATCGACCGCGTCGGCGCGGGCGACACCGCGCGCGCGAACGAACACGCCGACGCGCTCGGGTTCGTGCGCGACCTCTGGGTCTGCGGCCCGTTCGACAACGACCGCGGCGCCGCGTTCGGCCGCGAACTGCCGGCCGAGGCCGCGTTCGATGCGAGCGCGACGTTCCCGGGCAAGGTGCGTCCCGTTTCGTGGCGTCGCCTCGAAGACCAGAACCGCCGCGGCGCGCTGCCCATCGGCGAAGCGCTGCGGCCTGCAGAACAGGTCGCGTGCCTGTTCGCGTTCACCGTCGAAGCAAAGTCCGCGACGCACGCCGCGTTGTTGCTCGGCACCTCGGGCAGCTTCGTCGTTCGCTGCAACGGCGTGACGGTCGGGAAGCGCGACGCGGACCGCCGCTTCGCGTTCGACCAGGACGCCGTCGTGCTGCCGCTGCAAGCGGGCGCGAACCTCGTGGTCGTGAAGGCGTGCCACCAGGAGAACGGCCTGTTCGTGACCTCGTTCCGCGTGCGCAAGCCCGAAGGCGGCGCGCACCCGGACCTCGCCGTGACCGCGGACCCTGCGGCGATGGCGCGCGCAGCCACGACGCAAGCGCGCGAAGCGGACGGCAACGTGCGCGCAGCGCTCGGCGCGCGCAGCCTGCTCACCGCCGAACAGGCCCACGGCATGGACGCATTGTGGCTGTCGCTGCTCTGGCTCCAGCGCGCGGCGGACCCGGAGAACGCGCGCCGCGACCATCAGTTCGCGCAAGTCGCCGCGGCCGACCTGCCGGACTTGCCGCAGGCGCGCCTCATGCTCGCAGCGACGCGAATCCGCAACGCGAAGACGAACGCAGAGCTCGACGAGAACGAACGGCGCGCGGACTACGAGTCGATCCTCGCGAAGGACCCGCAGCACGTCGAAGCGTTGGCGTTGCTCGGAAACCTCGTGATGACGACGACGGGCATGGCCGAGAAGGCGGCGGAACTGGCGCAGCGCGCGCTCGCCGTCGCGCCCGACCACGAGCCCTCGATGGGGCTGCTCGCGGAGGCGGATCGCCAACGCGGGCTCGACGCGGTCGCGGCGCGTCGCATGCGCGCGCACGCAGCCGATCGCAATGCGTCGATCGACTTCCTGCGGCAGGCGATGTCCTCCATCGACAACGCCGGAGCTTCGGCGCGCTCGCTCGCGAAGGACGCGCTGCAACGCATCACGGAGAACAGCAGCGACGAACGCGACCATCTCGCCGCCGCGTCCCGAT
>CAZEQF010000047.1:0-16543 GCA_964514315.1 uncultured Singulisphaera sp.
CGCATCACGGAGAACAGCAGCGACGAACGCGACCATCTCGCCGCCGCGTCCCGATGGCTCTTCGAAGGCAACCGCGCGGCCGCGCTCGCGTCGCTCGACCGCGCGCAAGAACTGCGGCCGCTGTCGCGCCGCATCTTCGAGCTGCGCGCCAACCTCGCGGAGGCCGACGGCGACTTCGAAGGCTCGCTGTCGCACTGGGCTGCCTGGCTGTCGAAGTGCCCTGACGACGACGAAGCGCACGCTGCGCAAGCGCGCCTGCACGGGTTGCTCGGCCGCAAGGACGACCAGATCGAATCGCTGCGCGCAGCGATCGAGTGCAACCCCAACCGACGCGACGACCAGCGCTACCTGGAGTTCCTCGCCGCCGAGGCGACGCCGTTCCACCTCGCGTGGGAGATCGACGCCAAGGACCTGCGCGCCGTGCCGACGCCCGATGCGTCCACGGCGAACAACGACGGCCTCTTCCACCTGCTGCGCCATCGCGTCGTGCAAGCGCACAAGAACGGCACCACGAGCCAATACTGGCACGTGATGACGCGCGTGCTCACCGAGTCCGGCGTGCGCGCGCTGTCGTCGTGGCGCCTCCCCTACTACCCGGGCGACCAACGCGGACGCCTGCTCGCGTGCACGGTGCACAAGGCCGACGGAACGAAGGAAGAACCGAAGCTCCGCGGCGCCGGCGTGTCGCTGCCGTCGCTGCGCCCCGGCGACATCGTCGAGATCAAGGGCCGCGTCGACGACCTCGCGCCGAGCTTCTTCGGCGAATACTTCGGCCTGCAGCACTTCCTCGCCGCCGAGGACGGATCCGCCGTGCATCGCTCGGAACTCGTCGTGCTCGCCGAGCCGGGCCGCGACTACCGCCACCAGTGCGTGAACGGCGCGCCCGAGCCCGAGCAGCAGAAGCTCGATGACGGCACGATCGCCTACCGCGTCGCGCTGTCGTCGCTGGATCGCATCAAGCCCGAGCCCGGCCAACCCGACGCGAAGGAGCGCGCGCCGCTCGTGCGCTTCTCGACGTTCCGCGACTGGGACCACTTCGCGAGCTGGTGGTGGAACCTCATCCGCGGCCAGATGCAGACCACGCAGGCGATGAAGGACAAGGTCGCCGAGTTGACGCGCAACTGCACGACGCAGGAGCAGCGCATCGCCGCGATCTACCAGTTCGTCTCGACCGACATCCGCTACGAGGCGTGGGAATTCGGCGTGCACGGCTACAAGCCGTATGCGACGTCGGTGATCTACGAGCGCCGCCACGGCGACTGCAAGGACAAGGCCCTGCTGCTGTGCGCGCTGCTGTCCGAGATCGGCGTGAAGGCGCACCCCGTCGTCATCTTCGCCGACGACATGCGCAGCGAGGACGACCTGAAGCTCGCGATGATCGAGCACTTCAACCACGCGATCGCCTACATGCCCGCGCAGGACGGCCGCGAAGCGATGTTCCTCGACGGCACCGCGACGCTGCACCCGATGGGCACGCTGCCGGAGATGGACCAGGGCGCGAAGGTCGTCGCCGTCGACGACGGCAAGGCGCTCGTCGTCGACGTGCCGTGGACGACTCCCGAGCAGAACGACGACCGCATCCGCTGGGACCTCGAAGTGCGCGACGCGGACCTTCGCGGAACGCAAGTCGAGACGCCGACCGGCAACGCTGCCGTGCGCCTGCGCACGGAGCTCTCGGCCGAGCCCGCGCGCCGCAAGGAGAAGCTCGAACGCCAACTCGTAGGCCGCTTCGGCTCCGTGCAGGTCGGGGAGGTGAGCGCGAGCGAACCGTTCGACCTCGCGGTGCCCGTGCGCCTGCAGGTCGGGTTCCAGCCGAAGGAACTCGGCTCGAAGAACGGCGTGGAGTGGCAGCTGCCCTCCACCTTCGCCGAGGAGCCGCTCGCGCAGATCGTCGCGGAGCCCGAACGCACGACGCCGCTGCTGCTCGGCGTGCCGCGCGGCGACACTCGCACCGTCGCCTACAAGCTGCCGCCTGGCTACCGGCCCAAGTCGCTGCCGGAGCCGGTCTCGGAGGACGGCCCGTTCGGCGCGTTCTCGATGCGTTGGCGGCTCGACGGCGACTCCGTCGTCGTCGACCGCACGCTCGCGCTGCGCTCGCCGCGCGTCGAGCCGCAGGACTACGCCGCGTTCCGCGACTTCGTTTCCGCCATGCGCGCTGCGGACTCGCAGCGCATCGTCTTGCTGCAGGAGGGCCGCTGATGCGCGCTTCCATGTTGGTGAAGGGCGCGCGCGCGCTCGTCCTCTTCCTCTCGATCACGCCGTTCGCCGCGGCCCAGGATCCCGAACTGCCGCTCGCGCGCGCGTTGATCCTCGCGCTGGCGCCGGAGAACGACGACGCCGACGCGCGCACGAAGGACCTGTTGCGCGCCGCGCTCGCGGCTCCGCGCTCCCCCGCCGCTGCCGCGCTGATCGCAGCGACGGAAGCGGATCGCTACGAGCTCGCGGACCCGAAGGCAGTGCTCGCGATCCTCGACGAGGACAGCGGCAGCGTCCGCCACGGGCTCTTGCAGATCGAGCTCGACGACCTGCGCAACGACATGAACGCGCGCGTCGGCAAGCCGGAGCGCGCGATCCACGCGGGCTTCGCCACGAGCATCGCGGTGGTCGGACCGTTCGGCGATGCAGGAAGCCGCTTCCTGCGCGTGCCGTTCGCGCCGGACGCCGGGTTCCCTGCAATGGGAGCCAAGCTGACCGGTCGCTTCGGCGAAGTGACGCCGCGCGTGGTCGATCGCAAGGACCCGATGGCCGGGCTCCGACTGCGGGCCAAGGAGACGAGCGAAGGCGGCAGCTACTACGCGCTGTGGCGCGTCGACGCAGCGGAAGCGACCGAGGGTTTCCTCGAAGTGCGCTACGAGGGACCGATCCTCGCGCGCATCGACGGCATCGACGTCGGCTCCTACGAACTGATCGACCCATCGAACCGCGGCGCCGCGGTCCACTGGTTCCCCGTCCGCCTGACGCGAGGCCAGCACGAGATCGTCGTGAAGACCGGCGACCTCGGCGGCTTGGATCTGTGGCTGCGACTCTGCGACGGCAACGGACTGACGCTGCCGCAGGCAAAGCAGATCCCTGCCGACGCACCGCGCACGCCAACGGCTTCGGACGACCCGCGTGGTTCCGGCACGTTGCGCACGAGCGCCGCTGCGTTCGCAGCCGCCGCCGAACAGGCGAGCGGCGACGACCGCGCCGCGCTGCGCATCGCGGCCGCGACCGAGCACAAGCGCATGCGCAACCACGACGACGCGCTGCGGCACTTGCTGACGCTGCACAAGGAACCGCCCACGGACCCCGCCGCCAAGCTCGCGCTCGCCGAGCTCTGGACGCGCGCCACGGAGTTCCCCGACGAGCTGCGCAACGCGCGCGCACGCGAACTGCAGAACGCGGCCACGCAAGAACTGCCCGAGCTGCACACGGCTGCATTGCTCGCGCGCGTGAAGAAGCTCGAGGACCAAGACCAGCGCGAACAGGCGCTTCGGCTCCTGCGCAAGGCCATCGACGGCAAGCGCGCGGGCCCGAAGGTGTTCGAACTCTGCCGCTCGGTGCTGAACGGCCTGCGGTTCGAAGCCGAACTGCCGACGTTCTACGAGCAGTGGCGCGTGGCTTGCCCTGGCGACCCGACTCCATTGTTCGAACTCGCCGAGCGGTTCGAGAAACTCGGCGCGAAGGACAAGGCGTTCCAGCTGCGCGAAGAGGCTCGCCGCACGCGCATCGGCAATGCGTTCCTCGCACGCTCGTGCGTCGACGCCGCCATCGAGCTCGGACGCATCGAGGATGCAGCACGCATCGTCGAGGAGACGGCCGCTGCCGTGCCGCCCGCTTCGTCCGCGCGCGACATCGCCGAACTGCGCCTGCGCCTCGCCGAGGCTCGCGACGACGCGGCCTCGCGCAGCGCAGCGATCGACCAGTTCGAGCATGCAGGCGAGCCCTATGCGAGCCTGTTCTCGCGCATCGCCGACATGCACGTCGCGGCAGGCGAAGACAACAAGGCGCTGGCGGCGATCGAAGCGAGCCTCGCGCTCGACTCCGACCAACCGGACCTTCGACGCGTGCGCGAGGCCCTCGGCGGCCCCGCGCGCGAAGGCGCGGACTTCGCGCGCTTCCGTCGCGACGGCGACGCGGCGATCGCCGCGTTCCAGAAGGGCGCGAACGAAGAAGGCGCGTCGACGAGCCTCTTGATCGACCAGCGCATCGTCGAGTTGCTGCCCGACGGCTCCGCCCTCGTCGAGATCCATGAACTGCGCTCGGTCAACGACCTGCAAGGCGTCGAGGCGCTGCGCTCCGCGGATCCGCCGGCGCGCGCCGACGAGTTGCTGCTGCTGCGCACCGTCGGCAAGGACGGCAAGACCTACGTGCCGACGCGCGTCGAAGGCGGCTTCTCGATGCCGCGCCTCGAGCCCGGCGCGTTCGTCGAGTGGCGCTACCGCGAACGCATCGGCGCGCCCGGCGCCGATCCGCTGCAGCTCGAGAACTTCTTGTTCGCGTCGCAGCAAGAGGCCCTCTACCTCAGCGAGTGGGTCCTCATCGCGCCCGACAAGGGCCGCGGCGAGCTGCGCACGCGCAACCTCGTCTGCGAACGCGAGACGATCGCCCTCGACGGCGGCCGCACTGCGACGATCCTTCGCCGCACGAACGTCGCGCGCATGCCGCAGGAGACGTCGACGCCGCCGAGCGAGAGCATCCTGCCGATGGCGGGCTTTGGCGAAGACGCCGCGTCGTGGCCCGAGCTGCGCGACATGCACGCCAACCTGCTCGCGCGCACGCGCACGACGCCGGTGCTCGAAGAGTTCGTCGCGACGTTGTTCGCCGACAAGACGGGCGACACGCAGCGCATCGCGACTGCTTGGGAGTTCTGCCAACGCGACATCGGCGACGGCGAGGCGAGCAACGCGACCGAGATCCTCCTGCGCAAGAAGGGCAATCGCTTCCTGCTCATGGTCGGCCTGCTGCGCGCAGGCGGCGTGCCGATGGACTTCGCTGCGAGCGAATCGGCGCGCGTCGAGCTCACGGGCCAAGGCGTGCCGCTGTTCGCCGACGGATCCGATGCGCGCGTGCCCACGGTGCGCCTGCTGCCGCGCGACGGCGCGAGCGCGTGGCTGTTCGCGGACTCGCCGCGGCACTGGCCGATCGGCGTCGTGCCAGCCCACCGCGGCGGCGCGCGCGCATTCGTGCTGCGCGACGACTCGTATGAGTTGCTGCGACTGCCGGCTCCCGCCACCGCGGTGCAGGATCTCGAGGTCTCGGGCGAATGCGCGTTCGAACCGACGACGACGAAGCTGAAGGCCGTGGTCCACCTCCACGGGCAGGCGGGCTTCAGCGTCGCGGAGCAGGTGCGCAAGGCCCCGGCCGACCGCCAGAAGCTCGCCGCGCGCCAGATCGCGCAGCAGTTCCTGCAAGGCTGGCGCATGCGCAACGCCGCGTGCATCGGCCTCGAGCCTCCGGGCCAGGAACTCAGCATCGAAGTCGAGGCGACGGGCCCCGCGGCGCAGGCATCCGGCGAAGGCCGGTTCCTCGCGGCGCTGCCGATGCCGACGATGTCGATGCGCGCGAGCTTCGGCGACCGCGACGAGCGCACGCTGCCGTTGCAGCTCGACACCGACCTCTGGTTCCGCCATCGCGTGCGGCTGACCGCGGGCGAAGGCCGTCGCTTCGGCGCGCTGCCGCCGCCGGCCTCGTTCTCGTTCGGCCCGCTCGACTACCAGCTCACGCTGTCGAAGGACGGCGACGCGGTGCTGGCGACGCGTTCGGTGCGCCTGCGGCCCGGCACGATCGAGCCCGCGCTCTACGCGGACTGGATCCGCGTGCTCGCGGCGATCGACCAGCGCGAGGAGCAACGGCTGGAGATCCTCGGCAAGGCGCCCGCGCCGAAGTGAACCACCTCGCGCACCTTCGCCTGTCGCCGCCCGACCCGCATTGGCGGTTGGGCGCGCTGCTCGGCGACTTCGTGCGCGGGACGGACCTGTCGGCGCATCCGGAGGGCGTGCGCCGCGGCATCGAACTGCATCGCGCGATCGACGCATTCACCGACGCGCACCCGGTGTTCACGCAGAGCCGCCGACGCATCGACGGCCCGCTGCGCCGGTTCTCCGGCGTGCTCGTCGACGTGTTCTACGACCACTTCCTGCTGCGTCGCTGGAACGAACTCGGCTGCGGCTCGCACGCTGCCGAGTTTGCGAGCGATGCCTATGCGCTGTTGCGCGACCATCGCGAACTGCTGCACGGCGCGATCCACACGCATCTCGACCGCATGATCGAGAACCGCTGGCTCGAGAAGAGCGCAGACGTCGACGGCGTCCGCACGGTGCTGGGCCGCATCGCGATGCGCATGCGGCGCGAGATCGCGCTCGACGGCGGAGCAGACCTGCTGCGCCGCGACTACGACGCGTTCGCCGACGACTTCGACAGCTTCTGGCCCGACGTCGAGGAGTTCGCGCGCGCGCGCAGCGGCGTCGTCCTCGCGAACTGACGCGCCGACGACGCGACATCGTTCGAGCCAGACTTCGCGCATCGCTTGCAGATTGCGTGCATTTCGCATGTCCCCGAGACGGGACGCGGCGCGAAGGGCGCTGCCGCTTGCGCGAAACCGCGATGGCAATGTGGGTTGGGCGTCCCCATCCACCACGGGCTGACAACCTAGCCCCGTCGATTTCACTCGTTGTCGTATTTGGCCTCGCACTCGAGGCCGGACTCACTCGGACTGCTTATCCCAACATGCACAGGCTCGCTCGTTTCCTGTTCCCGGCGCTCTGCCTTCTCGCGTCCCTGCTCTCCGTCGCCGAGGCCCGCGCGCAATTGATCGGCGTCGGCCCCGTGGACCCGGCGCACGGATTCCCGACGTCCTACACGGACGCGCAGAACACGCAGCTCAACCTCTGCCTCAACAACTCGGGGCTCTGCTTGCTGACGCAAGCGGTCGAACTCGTGAACCCGGCGTTGCCGTTCCCGGCCAACTACGGCGGCACGTTCCCGAGCGAGGCCTTCTACTGGGCCGGCAGCGCAACGCTGACCACGAACGGCGGCGGCGAAGGCCTGCTGATCATGGCGCTCGAAGCAGCGTTCCTGAACGGCATCGTCATCCCCGGCGAGCAGGTCACGTTCGGCCGCATGCGCGTGCGCTTCGACAACCTCGTGCCCGGCGCGGTCTACACGATCACCACGCCCTACGGCACGATCTACCAGACGGCGACGTCGGCAGGCCGCCGCGGCATCAACTTCACGCAGGACATCGGCTTCGTCCCCGGTGACTTCAACCTCGCGCTGAACGGCGGCATCGGCCCGTTCCTGCGCTGGGACAGCGGCCTCCCGCTCGTCGACGCGCAAGGCAACCAGTACATCGGCGACCCGAACGTGCTGCACACGGTCACGGGCAGCCCCGTCGGCGCGAACTACTTCCAGATCGAAGGACCGGACGTCGGCGGCCCGGGGATCAACGTGCTGCGCACGGACCTGTTCTCGATCATGGGCATGGCGGCCGCCGAAGTGCCGCCCGTCGCGAGCTTCACCGTCGCGCCTGCGGTCGGCATCGCGCCGCTGCCGGTCACGTTCACGAGCACGTCGACCGGAACGGTCACGGACGTGCTGTGGAACTTCGGCGACGGCACGACGTCGACTCTGCCGGTCGCGAGCCACGTCTATGCGACGGCAGGGACCTATGACGTCACGCTGACGGTGACGGGCCCTGGCGGCACGAACACCGCGCAACAACTCGGCGCAGTCATCGTGTCGGAGCCGGTGCTGCCGCCGGTCGCTGCGTTCACGGCGACGCCTGCCACGGGGCAAGTCCCGCTGTCCGTCGCGTTCGCCAGCGCGTCCACGGGCACGATCACGAGCTACGCGTGGTCGTTCGGCGACGGCGCGACTTCGACGCTGCAGAACCCGAGCTACGTCTACCCGACCGCGGGAACGTTCACGGTCAGCCTCACGGTCACGGGTCCCGGCGGCGCGAACACGCTGACGCGCACGGGCCTCGTCACGGTGAACGCCCCGCCGCAGCCGCCGACGCCGACGCTTGCGGCGCCGACGCCGGGCACGGCCGGCGTCGTGAACGCGTTCGCCATCACGGGCGTCACCCCGGGTGCGCGCATCACGCTGCTGATGGGCTCGGCGACGGGCCGCAGCGTGCTGACAATCGGCGGCCGCCGTGTCACGACGGGCCTGTCGCAACCGACGACACTCGGCAGCGGCATCGCCGGCGCGGACGGTCGCGTGACGCTCAACATCGCGATCCCGGCGAACCTGCGGAACCGCACGCGCTTCCTGCAGGCCTACGACGGCACGAGCTTCCGCCTCAGCAACGTCGTCCGCGAAGTGTTCTGACGCGCGCCGCGCGCAGAAACGAACGAGCCCCGTGCGGAGCGATCCGCACGGGGCTCGTTTGCTTGGGCAGACGTTGCGCGCGCGATCAGCCGAGCACGTCGCGCAGCAGCAACTGCAGGCGACGCTTCGCGTCTTCGGTGATGCGGTCCTTCGCCGTCATCACCGAGTGCGCCATGCAGCCCTTCGCCGAGATCGCGGCCGGCGCCGCGGCGAGCAGGCGCGCAGCCTCCACCACCGTGCGGCGCGCGAGGCTCGCGTTCTTCTGCACGACCGCGATCACCTTGCTGACGTCGACGTCGCCCTCGGTCTCGTGCCAGCAGTCGTAGTCGGTCACGAGCGCAACCGTCGCGTAGGCAATCTCGGCTTCGCGCGCGAGCTTCGCCTCTTGCAGGTTCGTCATGCCGATCACGTCGCAGCCCCAGCTGCGGTAGAGCCGCGATTCGGCGCGCGTCGAGAAGTGCGGGCCCTCCATGCAGATGTAGGTGCCGCCGTCGTGCGCGATGGCGCCCGCGGCCTTCGCAGCCTGCAGTGCGAGCTTGCGCAACGGCTCCCAGACGGGATCCGCGAAGTGCGCGTGCGCGACGCAGCCGTCGCCGAAGAACGTCGATTCCTCAGTGCGTCCGCGCGTGCGATCCAAGAACTGGTCGACGAGCACGAAGTGGCCGGGCACGAGCTCGGCCTTGAGCGAGCCGACCGCGGAGATGCCGAGCACGCAGTCCATGCCGAGCTGCTTCATCGCATGCAGGTTGGCGCGGAACGGCAGTTCGTTCGGCGCGATGCGATGTCCGCGGCCGTGCCGCGGCAGGAACGCCATGCGCACGCCGTGAAGATTGCCCGTGATCAACGCGTCCGACGGCATGCCGAACGGCGTCTCGACGACGACTTCCTTGCGGTCCTGCAACTCCGGCAGGTCGTAGATCCCCGACCCGCCGATGATCCCGAGAGTCCGTTCGCTCATGCGTCGAAATCCTCGTCCGTGCCAGACTCCCACGGCGCCGCAGCGCGGTCGTCGCGCTGCCGCGCAGGCCCGCGATCGTCGCGGTAGGGCCGTGGCCCGCCGCGACGAGGATCGGCGTAGCTGCCGCCGTCGCCGCCCTGCATGCCCTGCTCGTCGCGGCCGCGGTAGCGCGCGCCGCCGTAGCTGCGTTCCCCCTCGGGCCTGCCGCCGCCGCGCGCGCGACGGTCGCCGTCCTGGCTGTAGTAAGGCGGCGCGAAGAGGCGCTTCAGCAACATCGTCGCGTAGGCGCCGCGCGGCAGCGAGAACGACAGCGTCGCCTTGACGCGATCGTCGTGCATGTCGTCGGGCTCCAGCTTCACGTCGCTGAGGTCCTTCGGCTTCACGAACACGAGGCGCGGCTCCTCGCGCCAGATCATCCCAGGCACCTGGTTCTCCGTGAAGTTCGACGGGAACAGGCCCGCGTTCTCGAGCTCCTGGTGCATCGCCTTCTTGAACGGCTCGCTGCCGCCCGTGCCCTCGGGGCCGAACAGCGGCGTCTCCATCGCCATGAGCTTCTGCTCGCGCTCCGGGTCGAGGTACTTCCACGCGAGCAGGTCGCCCGCGAGCGTCGTGATGCGCAGACGCTGCGCCGAGTTGACGCCGCCGCGCAGCATCAGGCTCACCGCGCGGTTCCACAGGAACGACTGGTAGGCAAACGCGTGGATGACGCGCAGGCGCAGCGGCAAGAACTCCAACGCCTTGCGGAAGTCCTGCGGATGCGTGCACAGATGCTCGAACATCGGCTGGTAGACCGGCCCGCGCGCGGTGCGCAAGCACGCCTCCCAATCGCCCCAGAGCTTCTGCAACGCGGCCTTGAGCTTGACGTCGCCGGTGATCGCGCGCGGCGACGGCGCAGCGATGAGCTGGTGCAGCGCCTGCTCGTAGTCGCCGCGCAGCACCTGCAGCATGGCAAAGCCCTGGCCGTGGCGCAGGCAGCCGAATCGCTGGTCGTCGAAGTAGTTGGGGAACCCCGTCTTCTGCAGCGACGGCAGGCTGCGACGCAGTTGCGCCGCTTCGAACGGCTTCAGGTCGCGCAGCACGATCGTGAACGCGTTGCCGCGGCTCATGCGGCTGTTGATCGGGTTCGCGGCGCGGCCGAGCGGCGTGAGGCGGAGCCCAGGCTCGCGCCATTCGAACGCGCGGCCCGCGATGCTGACGTGCTGCTCCGTGATGCCCTGGCGGTCCTTGAGGCCCGCGTAGGCGATGTTCGCGCGATCGATCTCGCCGACGGTGCAGATGCGCGAGAGAGCCTCCTGCGTCGAGAGCTTCTCCTTCTGCAGCAAGTGCACGAAGTGCTCGCCGCCCGGATCGGGCCGGAACTCGAGCAGCTCGCGCACGCGGAAGTCGTCAGGTGTCACTTTGATCCGCATCTCATTGCCTCCGCATCCGTGGTGCGCCGAAGTTCGCGACCTTGTCCAGAGCCCGCTGCAAGTCATCCGGCAGCGGCGCTTCCACCTCGATCTCTGCGCCGTCGAGGTCCGTGAACGAAACGCGACGCGCGTGCAGGAACATGCGTTCCAACAGCGGTCGCTCCTGCAGCCCGGGCCGCAGCTTGTAGCCGCGCTTCAGCTGCGACAGCAGCAGAGGCGCGGATCCGTAGTCTTGGTCGCCGACGATCGAGTGGCCGATCGACTGCATGTGCACGCGCAATTGGTGCGTGCGCCCGGTCTCGGGCTCGAGCCGCACCAACGTGTGCTGCGCAAAGGCCTGCTCGACGAACACGTTCGTGCGCGCCTCGCGGAAGCCCTCGCGCGCGCGCGGCGACGACAGCATCTTGCCGGGGCGCCGCGGATCGGGACCGAGGAACGCGTCGACGGTGAGCTCGTCGCGCAGCAGCGAACCGTGCACGAGCGCGACGTAGGTCTTGTGCACCTTGCGCTCGCGGAACTGCACGTCGAAGTGGCGGGCCGCGTCGACACCCTTCGCGAGCACGAGACACCCCGAGGTGTCGCGGTCGAGGCGATGGACGACGCGAAGGTCCGCGTCCGGCCGCAGCTCCGGCAACCGGCCGTGGATGCCCGCATCCTCGCCCGTGCGATCGGGGACCACCGTCTCCCCCGCCGGCTTGTCGACGACGAGCGCGCTCATGGTCTCGACGAGCACCGACAGCGGCGAGGCGCCCTCCTCCGCGCGGCGGTGCGGGACGAATTCCGTCTCGTCGGCCCTCACCTCGACGTAGGCGAACGACGACAGGCGCGTCTGGACGCCGCAGTCCATGCCGTTCACGAACACCAAACCGCGCGCAACCAGGGAACGCAGCGCTGCCCGGTCCACGGACGGGTAGCTCACGGCGAGGAAATCCAACAGGTGGATCCCCGCCATGGTCTCGTCGACCGTCAAAGCGTGGCGCGCGGTATTGGACAAAGGCCGAGCAGCGTAACCCTTTTCGCCAACGGGACAACGGCCAGCCTGTGGATAGTTCCCCCCGGTCGACCGAACACCTGGACGCGCCGTAGCCAACGGACGTTGGGTCGCAGGGCCCGTCGTGCCGAAAAGACCGATCGATGCGTTGCTCGGTCGTCATCCCCTGCCTCGGTCGCGCCGACCTCACGCGCGCGTGCCTGCTGAGCCTGTTCCGGCAGACGGACGGCCACGCCCTGGAGATCCTGCTGGTCGACAACGCGAACGACCGCGCCACGCAAGAACTCGCCCGCCTCGACCCGCGCATCACCGTGCTCGTCGAACCGCAGAACCGCGGCTTCGCGGGCGCGTGCAACCGCGGCATCGCGCGCGCGACCGAACCGTTCGTGCTCGTGCTCAACAACGACACGCAGGCCGCGCCGTCCCTGCTGACGAACCTCCACCGGGCGCTGTGCGGCGACCCGCGCATCGGCTTCTCGGCCCCGATCAGCAACCGCGTGAAGGGCGATGCGCGCGTCCCCGTCGGCGACCTCGGCAGGACCGCAGAGGGCCGCGAGCAGATCGAACGCGAGCTCCTGGGCTGCGAGGGCATCGTGCAGGACGTCGATTCGCTGTCGGGCCTGTGCCTGCTCGCGCGCCGCGAGACGTGGCGCGAGCTGTCGGGGTTCGACGAGCGGTTCTTCCCGGGCAACTACGAAGACGACGACCTGAGCCTGCGCGCGCGACTGCGCGGCATGCGGCTCGTGATCGCGCGCGACGCGTTCCTCCACCACGAGGCGCACCAGACGTTCGCGGCGCTCGGCATCGTGATCGCCGACGAAGTGCAGCGACAGCACGCGGTGTTCGCCGACAAGTGGCAGCACGACCCGGCGGGCCGCGCGACGCTGGCGGCGATGCGCAACGACTGGGGCAAGGCAGCCCTCGCCGCGATGGCCGCGCAGCGCATCCATCCGCAGTGGCCAGACGCGGACCGCATCCTCGCGCGTTGGAGCCAGCAGAACGGCGACTGCGCGCGCGCCGCGAGCCTCTACGAACGCTTCCTCGCGAAGTGCCCCGCCAGCACGGACGCCATCGTGCAACTCGGCGTGAGCCATCTGGCGTCGGGCTGCGCCGACGCAGCGCGTTCGCTGTGGCGCAGCGCGCTCACCTCGTGCTGGTTCCCGACGGAACAAGGGCGCGACCTGCTCGTGCGCCTCGGCGACCTCGCGCGCAAGGACGGCGACGTCGAGGCGGCGTCTTTCGACTTCGAGGCGGCGCTGCGGCTCTCGCCCGACGAACCCTCGGTCCTCAACCGGCTCGGCGCGGTGCGCATCGAGCAGCGACGGTTCGAGGAAGCGCTGCCGTTGCTCGAAGCCGCGGCGAAGGCCGGCGTCGCGCTTGCGCACACCAACCTCGGCATCTGCCACTTCCAGCGCGGCGACAGCGCGCGCGCGCTCGAGCACTTCGCGCTCGCGGCGCAGCAACTGCCGAACGATCCGACCGCGCAGGCGAACTACGCCATGGCGCGCGCAGCCAACGCGCGCTGAACCGCCTCGCTCGCAGGCACGGCGCAGAGTTCGTCGACGATCGCTTCGATCGGAGTCGAAGGCGCGAAGCCGATGCACGCGCGCAACCGGTCGAGGCACGGCACGCGCCGCTGCGGATCGACGAATCCCTCGGGGAAGACGTTCGCGTGCGGCACGAGCACGATCGGCGAAGACGATCCAGTCGCGCGCTTCACGAGTTGCGCGAGTTCGAGCACGCGCACTTCGCGGTCGCTGCCGACGTTGAACGTGCCGCCGTGCGCCCGCTTCGACGCGAGCAGGAGCAGCAGCGCGTCGACAACTTCGCGAACGTGCGCAAAGCAACGCGTCTGCGCGCCGTCGCCGTAGACCGTGATCGGCCGCCCTTGCTGCGCTTGCGCGACGAAACGCGGCAACACCATGCCGTAGGCGCCGGACTGGCGCGGGCCGACGATGTTGAACAAGCGCGCGACGACGACGCGGAGACCGTCCTGGCGCGCATGCGCGTGCGCGAGCCATTCGCCCATCGCCTTCGCGCACGCATAGCCGCCGCGCAAGTTGCTCGTCGGCCCAGGCTGCACGGCATCCGTCTCGCGGAACGGCGGCGCCGCGTCGCCGTAGACCTCGCTCGACGACGCGATCAGGATCGGCACGCCGTTGCTGGCCGCCGCCTCGAGCATGACCTCGGTGCAACGCAGGTTGCCGCGCATCACGTCGAGCGGCTTCTGCGCGAGGCGCTGCACGCCCACCATGCCCGCGAGATGGAATACCGCGGCAGCATCGGCGGCGCGCGCTGCGACCGCGGGCTCGGCAACGGAACCGACGGTCACCGACAACCGCTTGTCGCCGCGGACCGCCGCGAGATTCTCGAGCGAACCCGACGACAGGTCGTCGACGACGTGCACGGCGCGTCCGAGTTGGAGCAACCGTTCGACGAGATGCGAGCCGAGGAAGCCCGCGCCGCCCGTCACCGTGATCGGCCCCGCAGGCAGGCTCGCGAGAAGGCCCGCGCGCTCCAGGGGTTCGTCGTGCGGAGCGCGTGCGGAACGGACGGTCATCGAGGGCGGGATTAGAACGTCGGCCGCGCTTCGGCGCGACGGGCAGCCCGCTCCGACGCGGGCTGGGCCTTCGTATTCCCGCCGGCATGCAAGGCGCGCGACCCTGCGCGCGCACGGCGGAGACTCCGGCTTCGCGCGCCACGAACGCCCTCGCGCGACTGCAGGACGGCAGCGTCCGGTCGCGCCTCGACGCGCCGATCGACGCAGGGCAGACGAGCGCGATCGCGTTCCGATCGCAGCGGGGCTCCGCCGTTCAGCGGAAGCGCTGCCGCGAACGCATCGCGTCGATCTCCGACCGCAGCCGCTTCACTTCGGCGCGCAGGGCCTCGACCTCGGCGCGCAGCGCTTCGACCTCGCTGCCGGCGGCAGGCTGGACATCGCGATCCTCGACTTCGCGGCTGTCGCCAGCTGCGCCCAGCAGCGCGGTGCGCAGCGCAACGGCTGGCAAGAAGCCGTCGTGGCGCCAACCGGCCTTGCCGCCGCGCACGATCTCGAACGCGGGCAACCGGGCAAAGCGCTTCTCCTCGAACAGCTCAGGCTCCATGGCCTGGTCGACGTAGACGACGACGTAGCCCGGCAACGCCGACTGCACGGAGTCGCGTTCGATGGCGCGCAGTTGCGATTGCGTCTTCGCATCGCGCTCGTCGCCGTAGACGACGAATGCGGCGAGCCCGGATTCTTCCGCAGCGGCCATCGCGGCGTCGTAGTCGCGCAGGATCGGCGCAGGCTCGCGCGGCGCAACCGGTTCCCGCGGTTCACGCGGCTCACGCGGTGCAACCGGTTCCCGCGGTTCACGCGGCTCGCGGTTGCGTTCGCGCATCGGCGGCTGCGCCGGACGGAGCGGCGCGGCAGGCAACTCCACTTCGACGTTCCGCTCCGTGCCGTCGCGCGCGACGACGAACGCAAGCTTCGCGCCGCCCTTCGCCTGCGCAAGCAACTCCTGCAGCGCCTGCAGCGACCCGAGCGCGACGTCGTTGACGCGCAGCAGCTGGTCGCCGTCCTCGAGACCGGCGCGATCCGCCGGCGAGTCCGGGACCACGCGCGTGACGCGCAGCGAGCCGTCCTCTTCGGTCACCGAAACACCGAGCGCGGGACGCCCCGACTGCGGCGCAGGCTCTTGCTCGACTGCAGGAACAGGTGGCCGCCCCTTCTGCGGAGCCGGCTCGGCGTCCGCGGGCTCGGCCGGGACGCCACCGCCTTGCGGCTTCTCCCCGAGCGTGACGGCGAGCGTCAGTTCCTTCTCTTCGCGCTGCACGCGGATCGCGACCTTCTGGCCGGCGCGCGTGCCTCCCAGCGCCTTCAGCAACGTCGCGACGTCGGGCGTCTCCTTGCCCTCGACCGACAGGATCACGTCGCCCGCCTTCATGCCCGCGGCCTCCGCCGGCGAGCCCGGAACGAACTCGCGAACGCGCGGCGCATCGTGCTCCGGGTCGAGGTAGACGCCGAGCCACCCGTCGACGACGAGCGGCATCGCGATGATCACGGACAACAGCCAGGAAGCGAGTTTGGGCATCATGGGAACGTGGCTCCTGCTGCGCGGTCGGCGCAGTCGGAAATCGGCAAGGTAGGCCGGTCGGGTTGACGCAGAAGGACGCAGAACGGCCCATCGCGACGAAGATTCTGCAGCTGTGCACAAGTCTCTTGACCGAGTGCACCTTGGTCCCTAGAAAGCTCGCGCGTACGCCCCCTTCGTCTAGCGGCCTAGGATCCGTGGTTCTCAGCCATGTGACAGGGGTTCAAATCCCCTAGGGGGTACCAATCGCCCGGCAGGCTTGCCTGCCGGGCGTTGCCTTTTCTGGAGGTCGACTGCGATGGCTTGGTTCCGCCGCGAAGACCAGGAAGACCGCGAGCTGCACGGCCTGTCGCCCTGGGCCGCGCACAGCCGTTCGGCCGGCGGCCGGCGCATGCCGGAAGAAGAGGATCCGCTGCGGACCGCATTCCAGCGCGACCGCGACCGCGTCATCCACAGCACGGCATTCCGCCGGCTCCAGGGCAAGACGCAGGTCGTCGCCGCGTTCGAGGGCGACCACTACCGCTCGCGCCTCACCCACTCGCTCGAGGTGTCCCAGATCGCGCGCAGCGTCAGCAACGCGCTGCGGCTCAACAGCGACCTGTGCGAGGCGATCGCGCTCGCGCACGACCTCGGCCACCCGCCGTTCGGCCACGTCGGCGAGCACGCGCTCGACGAACTCATGGAAGGCCACGGCGGCTTCCGCCACAACGCACAGGGCGCCCGCGTCGTCGACCGGCTCGAAGACCGCTACGGCTCCGGCCACGGCCTCAACCTCACGCTCGCGCTGCGCCGCAGCCTG
>CAZEQF010000048.1:0-16386 GCA_964514315.1 uncultured Singulisphaera sp.
TCCAGCCCGTCCTCGTCGAGCAGCCTAGCGTCGAGGACACCGAGTCGATCCTGCGCGGGCTCAAGGAACGCTTCGAAGTGCACCACGGCGTGAAGATCCACGACGCGGCGCTCGTCGACGCGGCCTCGCTGTCGCACCGCTACATCAGCGATCGCTTCTTGCCGGACAAGGCGATCGACCTCGTCGACGAAGCGTGCGCGATGATCCGCACGGAGATCGACTCGTTGCCGACCGAGCTCGACACGGTCAGCCGCCGCATGATGCAGCTGCAGATCGAGGAGGCCGCGCTCGCGAAGGAGAAGGACGCGGCGAGCAAGGCGCGCCTCGACGAGCTCAAGAAGGAGATCCAGGAGCTGCGCGGCAAGGCCGATGCGATGCGCGCGCAATACGACGCCGAGAAGCAGTCGATCTCGGGCGTTCGCGCGTTGCGCGAGAAGATCGAGACGCTGCGTCGCGAACAGGACCAGGCCGAGCGTCGCTACGACATGAACAAGGCTGCCGAGCTGAAGTACGGCGCGATCCCCGAGGCCGAGAAGGCGCTCGCAGTGGAGGAGGCGCGCATGCAGCAAGGCGGCAAGGGTGGACCGCGCCTGTTGCGCGAAGAGGTCACCGCCGACGAGATCGCGCAGATCGTGGCGCGCTGGACGGGCATCCCCGTGAGCCGCCTCGTCGAAGGCGAGCGCGAGAAGCTGCTCAAGCTCGACGAGATCCTGCACGAACGAGTCGTCGGCCAGGACGAAGCGGTGCAGCTCGTCGCCGACGCGGTGATCCGCGCACGTTCGGGCATCAAGGACCCCAAGCGCCCGATCGGCAGCTTCCTGTTCCTCGGCCCGACGGGCGTCGGCAAGACGGAGCTCGCCAAGACGCTCGCCGCGGCGCTGTTCGACAGCGAGAACAACCTCGTGCGCATCGACATGTCGGAATACATGGAGAAGCACGCGGTCAGCCGCCTGATCGGCGCGCCGCCCGGCTACGTCGGCTACGAGGAAGGCGGCCAGCTCACCGAGGCGGTGCGCAGGAAGCCCTACTCGGTCGTGCTGTTCGACGAGATCGAGAAGGCGCACCCGGACGTCTTCCACGTGCTGCTGCAGATCCTCGACGACGGCCGCGCAACCGACAGCCAGGGCCGCACGGTCGACTTCAAGAACACCGTCATCATCATGACCTCGAACATCGGCGCGCCGATGCTGCTCGAGGGCATCACGAAGGACGGGCAGATCCGCGAGTCCGCGCGCGACCAGGTGATGGCGGAGCTGCGCCGCCACTTCCGGCCCGAGTTCCTCAACCGCATCGACGACGTCGTGCTGTTCAAGCCGCTGCAGAAGGGCGAGATCCGGCGCATCGTCGACCTGCTGTTGCACGGGCTGAAGTCGCGGCTCGCGGATCGCCGCATCGAGATCGAGGTCAGCGACGAGGCCAAGGACTTCCTCGGCCAGCAGGGCTACGACCCGGTCTACGGCGCACGTCCGCTGAAGCGCTTCTTGCAGCGTGAGCTCGAGACGCGCATCGGCCGCAAGCTCATCGCGGGCGAGATCCCGGACGGCAGCGTGCTCGAAGTGGCGCTCGCGAACGGCGCGATCGCGATCACGGCGCGCAGCCAGGAGCACGCGCGCAGCTGATCGTGCGGCGCGTGCGGTCGCGACGGCGTGAGCGCGTCGTCGCGATCCGTCAGCGCCTTGCGTGCTGCTGCGGCACAGCGCAGTTCGGTGCTCATGGTGCGCCTTGCCTGCTGACGAAGGTCGCGTGGCCCGGTCGGCTGCGCCGTTGCGTCGCGCGCGCAACCGTTCGCGCACCATGCACGCGGCCCGTCGACGTGAACGCTTGCGCGATGCGATCAGCTCGGGCACGGTGCGCATCCGATGACCGACCCGCTCGTATCGCTGCGCCGCGCGACCTTCGTCGAAGCCGTCTCGTTCGTGCTTCTGCTCGGCGCGATGGTGGTCAAATACGGCGCGCAGTTGCCGGTCGGCGCGATGCTCGTGCGCATCACGGGCTCGATCCACGGAGCTCTGTTCTTCTGGCTCTGCTGGTGCCTCTTGCGCGCGCTCACCGAACGGAAGTGGCCGATCTTGCGGCTCGCGGCGATCTTCGTCGCGTCGCTGGTCCCGATCGTGCCGTTCTTCGTCGATCGGCGCTTTCCTGGTTGGATCGCCGCCTCGCCGCCATGGCGCGGCAAGAGAGGCGGCGGCTCGTGATCGCCTTGCGCAGCGCTCAGCTCTTGCCGAGGCGCTCCGCTCGATAGCCGCCGCGCATCGTGAACCCGATCCAGACTGCGGCGAACACCACCGTGAGTCCAATTGGCAACCACGTCGTGAACGCGAACGCCGCCGCTGCTCCTTCAGCCTGGTAGACCTCGCCCATCTTGGCGGTGAAGAAGCCCGAGCCGAGGAATCCGCTCGCGGCGAGCATGCCCATGCCGAGCGCTCCGGTCTTCGGGAAGCGCTCGGACACGACTGCGAGCATCGTCGGCCAGAAGTAGCACACACCGACGAAGAACGCCGTCGTCGCCACGATGCTCGACGCGGTTGTCGACGCGCTCGACAGCAGCCAGAGGCCGAGCGCTGCAAGCGCGGCGGATGCCGTAAGCAAGCCGATGGGGGACAGCTTGTGCGCGATCGGGCCCGCGAAGAACCGGAGCCCGAACATCAGCGCGTTGCCGTAGACCAGCAGCAGCACGCCGCCGAAGCCCGCGGTCTTTGACAACACCGAGTCGAGCCACGAACCGGTTCCGAGTTCGGTCGCGGCGGTGACGGCCATCATCGCGACGAACAACAAGAACAACGGATGCAGCGAGGCCTTCACCATCTCGCCCGCGCTGATGCCGGACGCAGTGCGTTCGGTCTTCGGGAACGTGACGCCCAGCACCTGGATGCCGTAGACCACGGTGGGCACGAGCGCCAATCCCCACGTCACCTGCCAACCGATGCCCATCGAGCGCATCGCGTACGCCAGGAGGCCGCCGAGGATGATGCCGCCCGGCCACCACGCGTGGAGCACGTTGAGCTTGTGCGTCTTCTCGTCGGGATACAGCGTCGCGATCAGCGGATTGATCACGCCTTCCACGAGTCCGTGCGCGAGTCCGACAAGCAGCATCGTCGCGCGCGCCCAATCGAGGCTCGGGTCTTCCGTCGTTCCTGGCGCGAACAGGAAGCCCGTGATGCCGAGCACGTGCTGCAAGCACGCGAGCAGCAGCAGCGTCTTCATGCCGAGCAGGTCGCACAGAGGCGACGCGACGGCGATCACGTAGCCCATTCCGTAGAAGCCCATGCCGAGCACTGCGCCGACGAGCGCTTTGTCTGCGGCCAGGGTCGTGCCTAGTTCGTCGGCTGCGGCGCTGCGGATCGCGAACAGCGCGCCGCAGGTGACGAGAGAAAGGCAGCTCGCGGTGAAGAGACGGCGTTGCATGGGGGCCCTTGGGTTCGAGAGAGAGACCCAAGTTCACCATGCGGCCGCGTCGCCGTCATTCGTCGATTGTCGCGATCGACGTGGAATACGTCGCGTCGTGGCGTTCGCCGATTGCGATTGGGCGTCGGCGCGCCGAGGCGACGCGCCGACGCTTTTTGTCACGAGCCCGGCAGGAACTCGTCCGCGACGTGGCGTTGCATGCTGCGACGGTCCTGTTCCATTCGCGAGCGCTTGTAGCTCGACAGCATCATTTCCTTCGCCATCGGCATGTCGTAGCGCCGGTTGAGCGTGGGCAGCAGCCGGTTCAGCGCCTCGACGTAGGCTTCGCAACCCGGCAGGTCGCGGCAGTAGCGAGTCATGTGCCGTAGCTGCTGCGCGACGAACTCGTAGGCCTCCTGGATGTCGCCCACCTGGTTCATCTGCATCGAGCGGTGCACGACCCAGGCCTGCCACTGTTGCACGGCGACGAGCGACGTCAGGACGTCGCGCGGCTGCATCTCGCATTCGTGCGCGAACGCGAACGTCAGCTCGTTCGGCGGCAGCGCGACGCCGCCGACTTCGCCCGTCTCGACGTGGCGCCAGCGCAAGCTCGCGCGGACTTCGAGGTTGCTGCCGTGGTGGCCTGCCGGCGTGCGCAACTGGACCACGAGCGTGCGACGCGCTCCGGACAGCATCGAGCCGAGCAGCACTTCGACGCCGTTGTGGCGGGTCGTCGTGTGCGCGGCGCCGAACGCGAACGCCTGCGTGCCGGCAGGCAGGTCGAGGTGCACTGCGACGTCCTGCAGCACGGTGTTGCGCGTGTCGCCGAGTTCGGCGAGCACGATCTCCGCGATCTCCTCGGGTCGCTCCGCGTCGTGCATGCGGCCGCCGCCGGCCTCGGCGATCGCCTGCAACTGCGTCGGCGAGTAGCCGACCCCGATGCCGATCGTCGACGAAGGCACGCCGCGTTGGCGCAGCGCGTCGGCGTGGGCTGCGAGTTGCTGCGGCGCCACGATGCCGCGGTTGGCATGGCCGTCCGAGAGCAAGAACACATGGTCGCGCTCGAGTCGGCCGGCTGTGGCCTTGCGCACGGCGACGCATTCACAGCCCTTCAGCCAGCCCGCGGCGAGGTCCGTGCTGCCGCGAGTCCGCAGTCGTGCGACTTCGGACTCGATCTGCGCCTTGCCGAGTTGGTCGGTCGCAACAGAATTGGCGTGCGTGATCACGTCGTCGGCGAACGACACGAGCGAGACCCGGTCGTCGTCGGACAGCGATCCGAGCAGCTTGCGAACCGCTTCGCGCGCGGCGTCGATGCTGGCGCCTTGCATCGAGCCCGACGCGTCGAGCACGAGGGCGATGTCGAGCGGCAGCTTCGTCGCGCCTTCGACGACGGTCGCCTGTGGCGCGGTGACGTCGATGACGAGGTAGCGGATCGAGTTGCCGCTCGTGTTCACGAGCGCGCGGTCGAGCTTCGCGCTCGCGATGGGCTGCGCAGGGCGGGGAGAGTTCGGTTCGTTGGAGTTCATCGGGCAGGTCCTTTGGTGAGGAGGTTGCGGAGCGCGTCCGCGATTCGGTGGAAGTGCGCGAGCTCTTCGTCGCCGTAGTGGCCACGCACGTTGAGCTCGAGGTCTGGAGTGACGGCGATGCGGTACCACGCTTCGCCGCGTGTGCTGCGGACCGACGCGGAGACGCCGGCCAGCGCTGTCAGCGCCTGCGCTGCTTGCGCAAGCGCGCTGAGGTCGGGGTCGATCGCCTGGTAGCCGGACGATGGCTCGCGCACCTCGGGCGACGCGCTCGAGGGCGGCGGCATCGGGGCGAAGCTGCGCAGCGACCGCAGGTAGTTCAGGGCGTCGGTTGGCGCGCTGACGGAACCCGCCGCGCCGAGGTCTGTGCTGGCCGGCTTCGCATCGGTGTCGATCAGCGCGCCGATCTTGATGTCGCCGTTGGCGATCGCGGCGATCTGCGACGGGCTGAGGCTCTGCAGCACGACGCGCAACTGGTCGAGGCTCACGCCGCGATTGGCGTCGCGCAGCAGCAGCATCACGCGCAACCGGTCGAGCGTCGTCCGCGGGTAGCGGGCCCCTCGGCCGAGCGAGTCCGGCGCCGGGATCAGTCCGCGCTCGACGTAGCTGCGGATCGTCCGGGCCTCTATCCCGGTCAGGGCGGCGAGGTCGTGTAGCGAGTAGCCGTCATCGGAGGTCGTGGAATCGCGCGAAGGAGACATGTCGCCTTTCTAACGCAACAACACGACATGTCAAGATAGCTTGTTCGCGAAATCGGTGCGTTTCGCGGCTCTCAGGCGGATGGAACGAAGGTGCACGGCTAGCAGAATGCTCGGAAAGCCAAGCGATACAGGCACTTAAAGATGTGGCGTGCCCATGCCCAGGTGCAGCGACCGCATGGCATCGCCCGCGGCGGCGGCTGGTCCGGCAGGCATCGGGGCTCCTGCGGATGCACATTCGTTCCATCAGCCTGCTTCGCACGGCGAGGGCGATCTGGTGGAGTGCGGCGCATTCCCACCGCCATGCGCCATCCCGTCATTCGCCTGATCCTCCCGCTCGCCGCGATCCTGTCGTTCCTCGCCGCATGCGCGATGCCGCCTGCGCAGGCCCCAGCCGTCGGCAGCCAGGGCCGGTTGCTGGTCATCGGCGGCGCGTTGTCGAAGCAGAACGACGACGTCTACGGTCGCTTGCTCGAACTCGCGGCCACGCCGTCCGGTGTTCGCCTCGTGATCGCGACGGCCGCGAGCGGCGACGAGAAGGGCGCCGCGGAGTCGCTGCAGAAGAACGTGCTCGCGCGCGCACCCTCTGCGCAACTCGCCGTCATCAGCCGCGAGACAGATACCGCGGCGACGGTCGCAGCGATCGACGGCGCGAACGCGATGTTCTTCACCGGCGGCGACCAGAAGCGCATCACGGATCGGTATCGCCCCGACGATGCGAACACGCCCGAATGGGACGCGATGAAGCGCCTGCTCGCGCGCGGCGGCGTGATCGCCGGCAACAGCGCGGGCGACGCGATGATGGGCGACGTGATGTTCTTCACCGGCCGCAGCGCGCAAGCGCTCGGCATCCCGCGCACGGACCGCGACCCCGAGGACGAGCTCGCGAACCGCACCGGCCCGCAGATCGGCAACGGCATGCGACTCGTGTCGTGGATCCTCACCGACTCGCACTTCTGGGAGCGCGATCGCGTCGGTCGCCTCGTCGCGGCGCTCGAACAGTCGAGGCTCGCGCTCGGCATCGGCGTCGGCGAGAACGCGTGCGTCGAGATCGACCTCGCGACGGGCGCGTTGGTCGGCGTCAGCGACAACCCGTCGTTGCTCGTCGATTGCAGTTCGCTCGCACGCGACGGCGATGCGCGACGCAATTGCCGCGCGCTCGTCGTCAAGAAGGGCCAACGTGTCGATCCGGTCGCGTGGAGCGCGGCGTTGCCGAAGGCCTCGGCGCGGCCCGCCACGGAGCCGCAGGCGATCTCGGTCGGCGACGACGACAAGCTCGCGACGCAGCGGTTGTTCGAGGCGGCGGAGGCGTCGGGCAGCGGCGCGTTCCGGCTGCGCCTCGACGGTTGGTCGATGGTTGCGTGGCGCGACGGCGAAGTGGTGACGTTCGACGTCGAAGTGGGCGGCTGAGCCGCATTGGTCAGCGGCTGCGCTGTTCGTGCATGGGTTCATGCCCGCGGCACGGCAAGCGTCCCATCACGCGTGTTGGCCTGACGATGGATCTGCCCACGCCTGCATCCACGGTTTCGCGCGGTAGCGATCCCACGCGTCGCACAGCACCGTGACCACGGGGCCGCACAGCCCGCCGCGAGCTGCGACGCGCAGCGCCGCGGCGACGTTGGCGCCGGCGGAACCGCCGACGAGCATGCCTTCTTCGCGGACGAGCCGCTTCGTGATCGCAAAGCTCTCTGCGTCGCTGACGCGGACGGCTTCGTCCACGACGGTGCGGTCGAGGTTCGCGGGCGGCCTGCTCGCGCCGATGCCTTCGAGTTCGTAGGCCGCGTCGGGCCCGGGTTCGCCGGTTTCGATCCAATGCGCGAGGCCGGAGCCGATCGGGTCCGCGAGCACGATGCGCACGCGCGGATCGATTGCCTTCAATACGCGGCCGACACCGGTGATGGTGCCGCCGGTCCCGGCTCCGACGACGAACGCGCCGATCGGGCCATCGACTTGCCGCACGATCTCCAGCGCGGTCGTCGTCTCGTGCGCGCGCACGTTGGCGGGATTGGCGAACTGGTCGGCGAGGAACCAGCCGCGCTCCGCGGCCAGCGAACGCGCGACGTTCTGGAAGTTCTTCGGGCTCGACAGCGGCGCGTTCTCGGTGATGACCACACGCGCGCCCATCGACTGCAGCGCGATGCGTTTGTCGACGGACATCTTCTCGGGCATCACGCAGACGAGTTCATGGCCGCGAACTGCGGCGACGAGGGCCAGGCCCATGCCGGTGTTGCCGGCCGTCGCTTCGACGATCGTTGCGCCCGGTCGCAGCGCGCCACTGCGCTCGGCCTCGTCGACGATCGCGAGCGCGATGCGGTCCTTCACGGAGCCGCCGGGGTTCATGTGCTCGCACTTCGCGAGCACGGGGAAGGCCAGCCCGCGCGCCAGGTTGTCGAGCGCGACGAGCGGCGTGTTGCCGATGTGCGAGAGGATGCTCATGGCTCGCGGCGCAGCGTAGCAGCGCGGCGGCGCGGGCCTTCGGCCGCGCGGGGAACTGCGCGATCGAGCCCTGGAAACGAAACGGGGCTGACGACCGCCTTCGCGATCGTCAGCCCCGTTCCGAGCTCAGCCCGAGATCACTGGAACTGGACTTCGTGCGCGTCGGAGACGGCGAAGATGCCGTTCGCTGCGATCGGGGTGATGCAGAGGCCCTGGACCATGACGCTCACGCCGGGCAGGCCTGCAGGCGCGACGAAGAAGGTCGACGTGCCGTTCGGGCCGATCAACGGCGCGCCCAGCGGCGTGAGGGAGCCCGACATGACGAAGTAGGTGCTGAGGTCCACCCAGATGTCGAGGAACGGCAACTGCGGCACGGGCGGCGTGCCCGTCGCGAAGATGCTGCCGAGCAGGTAGTACCACTTGTAGGTGTAGGTGTTGTTCGGCGACGACACCTTGAACTCGAGCAGCTGGCCGGCTTGTGCCGTCTTGATGTCCTGGCCGACGCCGAACGTGGCGAGCGCGCCGTTGATGCCCGTCGAGAGACGGAGGTCTTCGTTGGTGCCAGGATAGGTCGGCGTCGTCGGCGGCGTGGTGAACGTCACGTCGTCGAACTGCGCCGCGCCGCCCGCGAACGCGGGCTGCAGGTAGAGCAGCAGGGCCTGCACCGTGGCCGTGCCGAGCGGGGCCGTGCCCGTGACGGACGGGTTGTCGGTCCAGACATCGAGCAGGTAGTTGCCGTCGAGGACGATCTGCTCCGCGTTGCCGATCTCGGCGCCCGTGGAGTTGAAGAACGCGATCTTCATCACCGCCCAGTTGTTGTTCGGCAGGCCGGTGCCGACCATCGGGTCGCCGCTGAAGTGGCGCGACCAGCAATCGAGCGTGAACTGTTGGCCAGGCGACGCCGGGAACGACTGGAAGACGCCGCTCACGTTGAAGCCGCCGCTGAAGTTGCCGAACATCTTGCAGATGCCGCCGCCGTTGCGCGGGCTCACTGCAGGCGGGTTCGCGGGCTCACCGTAGGAGTTGCCGAACGCGCCCCAACCAGTGAGGCCGGTTTCGAAGCCGGGGTTGGCGAGCAGGTTGGTCTGGGCCATGCCCAGGGGAGCGAGCGCCGCGAGAGCGAGCGCACTCAGTGCAACAGAGAGCCTCATGGTTGTCTTCCGTGTTGGTTGGGAGATGGATGCTGGGGATTGGCACACTCGCCTGCTCGTCCATCCGGGGCGCGCAGGCGGCATTCGCGGTCAGGTTCGTGAAGGGGTCGCCGTCACGGTTGGATGCAGAGTTCGAAGGCGTCGGCGAGTCCGAAGGTCTGGACGCCGACAGGATCGATGATCAGGCCCTGCGCGTTGACGCATTGGCCCACGAGTCCAGGGTCGTTGGGGATGCCCAGCGAGAACGGCGCAGGCTGGCCGGGGCCTGCCCACGGGCCGCCGAGGATGCCGATCGGCTGCGTGTTGGGGTCGACGAGCAGCTCACCGACAGTGGTCTGCATGCCGAAGCCGAACTGCAGCAAGCCGCAGGGGAATCGCGCCGTGCGCGTTCCGAGCAGCATCGCGGCAAGCGAGCCGGCCGACTGGGATCCGACGGGGTTGTCGAACCCGAGCGTGATCGTCGAGCCGAGGTTCGGTCGTCCGCCGAGCAGGCGAGCGCTTCCGGCTGGGTTCACTCCGCAGCCCCCGAGGAACGCGCCGACGGCGGGCGAGTAGCGGAAGTCGCTGATGATGACTTCGGCCATCTGCCCGTTCGCGGGCGTCGTGCCCTGGTTGACCCAAAGGTTGAAGCGGAAGCGCTGGCGGCCACTCGGCGGAACGCGGCGACCCGTTGCCGGGTTGTGCACGTAGGTGCTCGCGTGGATCGGCGTCGCGCTCGCGAAGGATCCGGGCGACAGCCTGCCTGCAGCGGCGCGGAAATCGATGCGGTTCGGAGTCCAGTGGAAGAAGCGCGTCAGCGTCGGCAACGGCTGCAGCAGCGGCGTCGTGTAGCGCAGCAGGTTGCCCGCTTGCTGGAACGGCTGCACGACGACCTGCGAGCTCGTCGCATCGTTGCCATTGCCCCAGCGGCTGTCTTCGAAGTCGATCTCGCGGTTGGGCCAGGCGGGGATCGTCGTGTCGTCACAGTGGGGGTCCCACGTGAACGCGCCGAACACGACGTTGGCATCGAGCTGGCCGACTTGGGACTCGGTCGTGAACCAGTAGGTCCCGTAGCCCGTGTCCTCCATGAGCGTGACTTCGCTCGAGTACCACACGCCGTTTCGCGCCACGACGCGCAGGTGCAGGCGACGCTGCGCGTCGACGAACACGTCTGCAGCTTCGTCCGTGAACCGGTTCGGACCGGGGCCCACGGGAGTCGGCGCTTCCTTCACGGCCCAGGTGCGGCCCGCGAACTGGACCGTGCGGCCCGGGCGGTCGACGTAATCGCGCGCGATGGCCGGCAGGTTGGCCGGGATGCTGCACGACCCGGATGCGACGGGCGCCGTCGCCGAGGCGGGGATCAACGCCGCGCAGAAGATCGACGCGCGATCATCGAGGCAGCAGGTGTAGACGTTGGCCGAGAACGAGCCGTTCGGCTGGATCGGCACCGACGTCGTCGATGCGTTCGGCTTGCTCCACCAGCCGGCCCCGTCGATGTAGATGTAGATCGCGACGCGGTGGGTGGCAGGGTTCACGCCGGTCACGACACCGGTGAGCGACCCAGTCGAGCGCCATGCCGGCACCGTGAGGATGTCGACTCGCTGCGCTTCGAGCGAATCCCCGCATGCGACGGCGAAGGCCGCCATCGCGAGGCTCGCGCAGAGGCCTGTGCCGCGACGCCCGACGGGCCGGGCGTGCGTGGCCGCGCTGCTGTGGAGATCGGAAACGGGGGCATCAGATGGCCGGTGGGCGAGCGTGATGCGGGCTTACTGGAGCCGGATCTCGTGCGCGTCCGTCGCCGCGTAGACCGTGTTCGCGGCGGACAGGCTGATCACCACGCCTTGGACCATGACACTGGTGCCGGCGAGGCCAGACGGCGCGAAGAAGTAGGCGGACGTGCCGCCGTTCGGGTTGATCACCGGCTGGCCCAGCAGCGGGCGCGGCGAACCGTCGACCAGCAGGAAGTGGGTCGGGATGTTGACGCGGATGTAGGGCAGCTGCGGCTGCGCGAGCGGCGAGCCCGTCGAGAACAGGTCCGCGACGAGGTAGTAGCCCTGCAGGTTGAAGAGGCCGCCCGGGGACGACACGTTGAACTCGAGCAGGCTTCCGCCCGCGGCGGTCTTGATGTCGTTGGCCGGGCCAGTCGTGGGCGTCGCGCCGCCGACACCGCTCGACAGGATCAGGTCTTCGTTCGAGCCGGGGTAGGTGCCCTGGATGCCGTTCTGCAGCGTGAGCACGACGTCGTCGAACTGGGCCGAGCCCGTGCCGACGGTCGGCTGGATGAAGAGGATCAGGGCCTGCACCGTCGCGGTGCCCGCGGGCGCCGTGCCGTTGACCGGAGCGTTGTCGACCCACGTGTTCGTCGGGAACGTGCCGTCGAGGATGCGGCGCTCCGCGCCGGCGATCTCGACGCCGCCGGCGTCGAAGAACGCGATCTTCATGACCGCGATGTTGTCGTTGGGGCCGCCCGTGCCCGCGAGCGGGTCGAACGCGAAGTGCCGCGACCAGCAGTCGATCTGGTAGATCTGGCCCGCGGACGCCGGGAACGTCTGGAAGATGCCGCTGACGTTGAAGCCGCCGAGGAACTGCCCAAACATCTTGCAGACGCGCGTGCCGTTGTGGGGCACGACGGCCGGCGGGTTCGCCACTTCGGCGTAGACGTTGGGGCCGAACGAGGTCCAGCCCGAGAGGCTGGTCTCGAAGCCAGGGTTCGAGAGGAGGTTCTGGGCTGCGCCGACAGTCGCGAGCAGCGTGGTGCAGAACAGGGACGCCAAGTAGCGGGTCGTCATGGGGGTTCCGTGCGCGGTAGCGGTGGAGCTAGCTTACTCTTTTCGCGGGAATCGTTCGTTCGGTTGCAAAACTAACTATGCCGGACCGGTCGGGTCAAGGGGTGGTGCGAGCCGTTGCGATGCGTGCGGGGCTGCGGCGCCGGCGCATCCGGTGGACCGTGCATGGTGCAGTGCTTGCATATCCTCCTTCTTTTCCCTACCTTATGTGGGACCTAGTGCTGGTTTGGCTGGGTCTGGGCGGGTCGTCGACGGACGTAAACCCGTGCTGGTAACAAATATAGTTTGTTCGAGATCCAAACGAACGATGGTCGATCGCCGGCTTTCTGCGCTCGTAAACCAGAGGACTCGGTCCCGCGGAGTCGCGGCACTAGAGGATATCGCCTCCCAGGTTTCGGGCGCCGCGCATATCCGCGCGCAGCACCGCGGGCTGCTCATGCGACTGATCTGGCGCGAGCGCCAGATCTCGCGTGCGGACCTGTCGCGTCGCACCGGCCTGAGCCGATCCTCGATCTCTGCGATCGTCGCAGACCTCCTTGCCACGGGCCTCGTGCGCGAGACGGGCTCTGGCGACTCGCTCGGTGGGCGGCGACCGATCCTGCTCGGCTTCGAGGACGGCGCGCTTTCGATCGTCGGCGTGGACATGGGCGCTGCGCACATCGCAGTCGCGGTCACCGACCTTCGTTGTGAAGTGAAGGCCTGGCGCTCCGAGCTGCACGATGTGCGCGAAGACCCCGAGGGTTCGCTGCAGGTCATGGAGCGCTTGATCCGCGAAGCGCTCGCGGAGGCATCGGTCGCGCCGTCGCGCGTGCTCGGCATCGGCGTCGCCGTGCCGAGCCCGGTGAGCCCCGCCGATCCGTTCCACTTGTCGCCGGTGTTCGTGCCCGCGTGGGCCAACCACAGCCCGGTGAAGCGGCTCGAGGTGGCGTTCGGCGTGCCGGTGGTGATGGACAACGACGCCAACCTCGGCGCGCTCGCCGAGCAGTGGTGGGGCGCGGGCCAGGACGGCCAGGATCTGACGTTCATCAAGGTCGCGACCGGCGTCGGCGCAGGCTTCATCATCCACGGCGACATCTATCGCGGCACGACGGGCATCGCGGGCGAGATCGGCCACATCCCGGTCGACGCGTCGGCCGGCCGCTGCGTCTGCGGCCTCCACGGCTGCCTCAACATGCGCATCGGCACGCAGGCGCTGCTCGACCGCGTGCGTTCGATGCGCACCGACAACGACCGCAGCGTCTTGCCGCGCCGCGGCCTGACCGTGAATCGCATCGTCGAAGCCGCATTCGAAGGCGACGTGCTTGCGCGCACGGTCGTCGAGGAAGCGGGGCATCACCTCGCGATCGGCGTCGCCGCATTGCTCAATCTGCTCAACCCCGCGACGGTCGTGTTCGGCGGAAGCCTCACGCGCGCGGGCGAGATGCTGCTGCGGCCGCTGCGCAAGACGCTCGGCGAGCGCACGCTGTCGGCATCGGTGAGCCAGTCGCAGTTCGTCATCAGCGCGCTCGGCATCGAAGGCATCGCGCGCGGCGCGTCGACCTTGGTGCTCCAGGCGGCGCTGCAGGATCCATCCGTATTCCCCGTCCTGCACGGGACCCACACCGGACCAGAACAGCAAAGGAACACGCCAACGTGAACCAATCAGAACAGTCGGGCTACGCGACGAGGCTGTCGCTCGTCGGCGCGTTGGGCGGGTTCCTCATGGGATTCGACAGCGCGGTGATCTCGGGCACCATCGACCCGGTGAAGGCCGAGTTCACGCTCGACGCGGACTCGCTCGGCTGGTTCGTGAGCTGCCTCACGGTCGGCGCGACGTTCGCGATGGCCCTCGCCGGCCCGCTCGCGGATCGCTTCGGCCGCAGGGCGATGCTCATCCTCACTGCCGTGCTGTTCTCGGTGTCGGCGGTCGGGTGCGCCGTGGCGGAGAGCTACTCCGTGCTCGTGTGGGCCCGCATCCTCGGTGGCCTCGGCGTCGGCGGCGCGCTGTTGATCGCGCCGATCTACATCGCCGAGATCGCGCCGCCGGAACGTCGCGGCCAGCTGGTGTCGTTCAACCAGCTCAACATCGTCCTCGGCTTCTCCGCCGCGTTCTTCTCCAACTACTTCCTCGAGCGCTACGGGTTGTCGTGGCGCTGGATGCTCGGAGTCGAGGCGGTGCCTGCGGTGCTCTACGGCCTCTTGCTGTTCACGATCCCGCAGAGCCCGCGCTGGCTCGCCGCGCGCGGCCGCGACAACGAGGCTCTCGAAGTGCTGCAGCGCATCCAGGGTCCTGCCGCCGCCGCGCAGGCGCTCGACGAAGTGCGCGCGAGCTTGCGCGCCGACCGCGAAGGCGAGAAGCCGCGCCTGTCCGACGTGCTGCAGCCGCGCATGCGGCGCGTGCTGTTCATCGGCCTCGGGCTCGGCTTCTTCCAGCAGATCACGGGCATCAACGCGATCTTCTACTACTCGACGACGATCTTCGGCATGGCCGGCGCAGCGCGCGACGCCGCGTTGTGGCAGGCGATCCTCGTCGGCCTCGTGAACGTCGTGTTCACGCTCGTGGCGATGCGGCTCATCGACCGCGTCGGCCGCAAGCCGCTGCTCTACGTCGGTTCTGCAGTGATGGCGATCGCGTTGTTCTGCAACGGCGCGGCGTTCTCGTCTGCGCGCTACGGGCTCACGAACCAAGGGCTGGCGGAAGCGGGCGCGAAGTTGCCGCAGGATGCGATCGCGTCGCTGCAGCCGATGGTGGGCGCGGCGCCGATGGAGTTCGTTCCGTTCGTCGCCGCCGTTCGCGAACGCGCAGCCGCGCTGCCCGAGGCTTCGCGCATTCCGCTCGAAGCCGCCGTCGAGGACCTCGCGAAGGCCTCGATGACCGAGATCGACAGCTTGCTCGTGCTCGTCGCGATCATGGCCTACATCGCGGCGTTCGCGATCTCGCTCGGCCCGGTCATGTGGGCGATGTTCTCCGAGATCTTCCCGCAGCGCGTGCGCGGCGTGGCGATCTCGCTCGCGGGCTTCTTCAACTCGGCGGTGTCGTTCGCCGTGCAACAGTTCTTCCCGCGCGGACTCGACACGCTCGGTCCCGCCAACGTCTTCTACGTCTTCGCTGCGTTCTCCGCGCTCGCGTTCGTGTTCACGTGGCGCGTCGTGCCCGAGACCAAGGGCCGCTCGCTCGAAGAACTCGAACGCCAACTCGCCAGCTGATCCCCTGGAGGAACCCATGCGCCGCGCCATGCTCGTGCCGTTCGCAGCCTCGTCGATCCTCGGAGCCTGCGCAGCGCAGCGCGCGGTCGCGGTTCTGCCCTTCCCGGACGCGAACGCCAAGGTGGTGCGTTCTGACGCGCAGGAGGGCTGGATCGAGTTCGACTTCGAAGCCCCTGCGCCAGGTCGCTACCGCTGCGAAGTGTCGCTCGCCGAAGCGCCCGGCGGCGCCGAGGTCTGGGTCGAGGACTACATCGGCAACCCCGACGGACGCTCCTACGACATCACGGGGCCGATCGCCGTGCCGAAGGGCGGTGGCTCGGTGTCGCGCAGCGGCTCGCCGCTCGACGCGGGCAAGCGCCGCATGCGCCTGCATCACCGCGGCGGCCCGGTCGCCGTGCGCGAGGTCGCGTTCGAACGCATCGTGCCGCAGGCGCTGACGCCGACCGCGCTGGTGCAGCGCACGGCGGGCGACAGCTGGGCGCTGGTGTGGTCCGACGAGTTCGAAGGCGACGGCCCGATCGACGCGACGAAGTGGACGTTCGACGTGGGCGACTGGGGCTGGGGCAACCGCGAGCTGCAGCGCTACACCGCGAACCGTCTCGAGAACGCGCGGCGCGAGAACGGCTGCCTCGTGATCGAAGCTCGCCGCAACGACCTCGGCCACGAGTGGACCTCGGCGCGCCTCACGACGCGCGGCAAGGTCAGCTTCCTCTACGGCCGCATCGAGATCCGCGCGAAGGTGCCAGCCGAGGACGGCGCATGGGCCGCTGCGTGGCTGCTCGGCGACGCATACCGCGACGAGAAGGCGTGGCCCTACTGCGGCGAGATCGACGTGCTCGAAGGCGTCGGCCGCGAGATCGACGACGCGACGGGCGACGGCCAGAACCATGCGTCCTGCCACACGCGCGCCTACTACTTCAAGCAGGGCAACCACATCTCCAGCACGCGCGCCGTGCCGAAGATGGCGACGGACTTCCACGTCTACTCGCTCGAGTGGAAGGAGGACCGCGTGACCGTCGCCGTCGACGGCGAGACCTACTACGTCTACGACAAGACGAACGGGCCGCTCGAGTGGCCGTTCGGGACGCCGCAGAACCTCATCGTCAATCTCGCGATGGGCGGCGGCATGGGCGGGCCGGTTGATGCGAAAGCGGATCGCGTCCGCTTCACCGTCGACTACGTTCGCGTCTACGGACGCCAATGAGCGCATTCGACGAACGCAACGGAAGCTGGATCGAAGACG
>CAZEQF010000049.1:0-5316 GCA_964514315.1 uncultured Singulisphaera sp.
CGTGATCGTGCCGGCGCCGATGTTGGCCTTCTTGCCGATCACCGCGTCGCCGAGGTAGGTCAGATGCTTGGCCTTGCTGCCCGCGCCGATGCGCGACTTCTTGGCCTCGACGAAGTTGCCGATCTCCGCGCCGTCTTCGAGCACGGTGCCGGCGCGCAGGTGCGCGAACGGGCCGACTTCGCAGTTGTTGCCGATCTTGCAGCCCGAGCCGATCACCGTGCACGGCAGGATGCGCGTGTCCGGGCCGATCTCGACGCCGTGGTCGATGAACGTCGTGCCCGGATCGAGGATCAGCACGCCGTTCTCGAGGTGCTCGACCAGGATGCGCTCCTGCATCACCGAGCGTGCGAGCGCGAGGTCCTTCAGCGTGTTCACGCCGAGCACTTCGCGGTCGTCTTCGAGCGTCATCGTCGCTGGCTCCTTGCCCTGCGCGACGAACTGCGCGATCACGTCCGTGAGGTAGTACTCGCCTTGCGCGTTCGTGGGCTGCAGCTTCTCGAGCGCCGGCCGCAGCGCCTTGCTGTCGAAGCAGTAGATGCCTGCGTTGATCTCCTCGATCGCGAGCTCTTCGTCGCTGCAGTCGCGGTGTTCGCGGATGCCGACGAAGCGGTCCTGGTCGTCGCGAAGGATGCGGCCGAGTCCCGTCGGATCGTCGGCGAACGCGGTCAGCACCGAGCACGGCGCGTTCTCGCGCAGTTCGCGCAGCGTGGCCAGCGTCTCGCTCGTCGTCAGCGGGCAGTCGCCGTAGGTGACGAGCACGTCGCCTTCGAAGTCGGCCAGCGCCGCCATCGCGACCTTCACCGCGTGGCCCGTTCCCATCGGCTTGCCCTGGTCGACGCAGACGACGCCCTTGCGGCCGGAGACTTCCTTCTCCACCTTCTCCTTCTGGTGGTGCACGACCACGACCGTGCGCTGCGGTTGCAACGCATCGGTGGCGTCGAGGGAGCAGCCCACGAGGGTGCGCCCGCAGAGGGGCAGCAACACCTTGGGAATGCTCACCTTCGTGCGCTTGCCGAGGCCTGCGGCAAGGCATACGACGGCCAGCGGTCGGGACATCGGGGCGGGTTGGTTGGAGGGAAGGCTGCGGGAAAGGGGCGGAGGATTGTGCGAACCTCCCCCCGGACGGTCAAGGGCGGCCAGGGCCCGCGACCAGACTTCCCTCCGTTCCGTGCCGTCGGCGCATCGCGCCGGGACCGGGGCGCGGCGGGCGGCGGCGGCCGTCGGTCGGCATCGCCGCGCTCCTTCCGGCCGGTCCGTTTCTCCCTGCCGCGGGCTGGCTTACGCCTGGCCGCCCACGGAATGCGCTCCGCCGCGCGGCGTGTCGTCGAGCGCTCGGCCCGCCATCCGTCAGGCCTTCGGCGACACCGGCTGCGCGAGGAAGGCGGTGATCTTCTCGATGTCCGAGTGGTCGATCAGCGACTCGATCTGCTGCAGCAGGAGGCTCGTGGCGCTGGCGCACAGCGCGTCGACCGTCTCGCACTGGCCGGTGCGGAAGGTCTGGTAGTTGATCTTGGTGTTGAGGGCGATCCACCGGCTCTTCAGCTCGATGTAGTTGATCGCGAGCACCGTCGCGATCTCGCCGTCGTCGTCGATCTCGCGGATCGCCGCTGCGAACGACTGTTGCTCGTCGCGCACCTGGTCGACGCAGCGGTCGACGATCGGTTGGGTGGCTCCCGGCCACTCACGGACTGCGGTGGCGATCGAGTCGCACAACTCAGGGCTGGTCAGCGTGGTCAGGATGTGTTCGCGGTTCATTTCAGGTCCTCGTTGGGACGTCGCCTTCGGAATGCGACGTATGCGAACCTGAGGCACAGGACAACGTTCCCGGGTCGTCGAAGGGGGCGTTTGCTGCAGCGCGACTGCGTTCCTTGCTCCGGTTGCGCACGACCCATGGAAGGAATGATCGCCGCTGTTTTGCGATTCGTCCGGAGATGCCTGCATCCAAGGATGGGCTCCGCAGCCTGAGTGCGCAGTACGCGTTATTCCCTGCAGCGAGCCAGTTCGCGCGTCGATCACCGGGCTCCGGGGCGCATGGCGTCGCGATCGTGTCGAGGACGCGAGGCGCCAGTCGTGGCCCGGCAACCAAGAAGAACGGACTATGACGCATTACGGCAACCAGGACATGGGCAGCGTCGAGGCCCAACTCGTGTCGCTTTATGGCGAACGCGAGCACCTCGAGCGCGAGCTCGGAGTGTCCGAGGCCGCTGAGATCGTGAGCATGGTGCGCAGCCTGGAGGCTCAACTCCGGGACCTGTACTACCATCGCGAGCACAGCGGTCAGAAGGAGGGCGAGTCGACGCCGAATTCGAGCGTCGAGATGCAGCTCGTCGATCTCTACGAGCAGCGCGAACGCCTCCAGAAGCACCTCGGGTGCTCGGACTCGGCAGAGATCATCGACATGGTGGGAAGCCTCGAGCACCAGCTCCAGGACCTCTACCGGGACCGCGAGAGCGGCGTTGGCGAGGCAGCGCGGGTCGTTGCGCAGATCCAGGGGATCGCGCGCGAGCTCGGCGGCACGGCAACCGGCTCCGAGCTGACCTACGCGGCAGAGCCTTCGGGCGCGCGTTGGCAGATCACGTGGAAGACGCGCTGAGCAACCGCTCTCGCGCACGCAGCGACACACAGACAACCATCCATAACCAGAATCACCGAGACTTCAGGGAGAGACACAATGACCGCATTTGCTGACACCATTTTCGAACGCGCGACCCAGATGGCCCAGACCGGCTCGTTCGCGAGCGACGAACTGCTTCGTCGACTCCCGACGATGAGCCGCGCCGAGATCGACGCGCAGGACCTTGGCATCGTCAAGGTCGACGACGCCGGCAACATCACGCTCTACAACCGCTATGAAGCGGACCTCGCGAGCGTCGAGCCGAGCGCCGCGGAAGGGAAGAGCTTCTTCACGCAGATCGCGCCGTGCACGAACAACAGCCTGTTCTTCGGCTCGTTCAAGCGCGGCGTCAAGGACGGCAAGCTCAACGTGCTGTTCCCCTACACGTTCACGTACCGCATGCGCCCGACGAACGTGAAGGTGCACATGTACCGCGACGCGAACACGCGCACCAACTGGGTGCTCGTCAAGAAGCTGTGATCGCGGACGGCGTCGTCACCGTCGCCGATGTCGCGAGCGCCACGGAGAATCCGTGGCGTTCGCGGCTGTACGCGCTGCGCGGCGAGCCGTTGCCCTTCTTCCTCTTCGACGACGCGTCGCTGCCGGCGGCGTCGTTGTGGTCCGGCGCGAGGCTCGTCCTGAAGGAAGAGCTCGATGCGTCGGACGAACGCTGCGCGCTCGTGCTGCCCGGGGTTCCCAGTCCCCGTTGGTTGCAGCAGGCCGTGGCGGCCTTGTTCCGCGGCATCCCGCTGTGCGTGGCCGCGGCGCAGGGCATGCGCGTCGACCGGACGCGCGTGCCGCCCGATTCCGTGCTCGCGATCGACGCGAACGGGATCGAGCAGGCGGTGCCGTTCGCGCAGGTCTTCGCGCTTCTCGACGAGCCTGCGCCCGAGCCGATCCGGCTCGCAAGCAGCAATTGGCACGAGCCAGCGCAGCTTGCTCGCGCGCTCGCGAGCTTGCTGCAGCGTCGCCACGTCGTCTGCGCAGACTGAGCTGCGGACTTCGGTCCGCACCGCGCCATCCGAAAACGAACGCGGCGCGTCGAGGTCATTGCCCCGCCGCGCCGCGTGCGTTCGCGCAATCGCGCTCGGATCAGAGGGTCTTCAGTTCGCAGTTCGTGCGCCAAAGGCCAGTGATCGGGTCGACGCCCACGCTCTGGAACCACAACGTCGTGCCGACCAGCGCCGTGCTCGGGATGTTGTAGAGCTTGCTGAGGCTCGGCGTGCCGATCGCGCCGGTGCCGCTCAGCGAGTAGAACGCGTAGACGCCGACCGAGTCCTCGATCGGGAAGGTCCACGGGTCGTAGGGGTTGGTGCAGATCGGGCCGAACGAAGTCTGCAGCGGCGTGATGCCCGGGATCGAGCACATGATGAGCATCGGCACCTGCACCGGAGCCGGCGCAGTGGTCGTGTTCTGCACCTGCACGACGAGGATTCCGCCCGCGCGCGTGATCGCCGTGCGGCGCGCGAACAGGTCGAACGCAACGCCGGTCGAGACTCCGCCCGGCGTCGTCGCCGTCACGCGGATCGCGCCGCCGATCGTGCCGGCGGTGACCGAAGTCTGCGCGCGGCCGTTCGTGTCGGCGGTCACGGGGTTGGTCGTCGACAGCGTCGCCGAGCCGGTGAACGTGAAGTTCACGAGGCCGCCGGGGATCGGGTTGCCCTGCGGGTCGTTGACCTGCACGACGATCGGCTGCGCGAACGGCTCCGTCGCGGCGCCTTGCTGGCTGCCGCCGGAGACCGCAACGACCTGGTTGACCGGGCCGAGCGGACGCAGGCGCTTGAACGTGCCGCCCGTCTGCGCGCCGGTGCCCGCGTGCTGGCACATGTAGATCGCGCCGTCGGGGCCGACGTCATAGCTGACGAGGCCGGCGAAGCCCGTGCCCCAGTCCGTTGCGTTCGGCTGGCCGGCGACTGCGGGAGCGGTGACCCATGCGCCGCCGCTGCGCGTCAGCATGCGGAGCTGCCCGGCGTAGTAGTCCGAGTAGAACGCGTTGCCTTCGTAGCTGGCGCCGAAGTCGTATTGGCCGCCGCGATTGCGGTAGCGCGGGCCGCCCATGATCGAGATCCAGTTCTGCGCGCGCACGACGTCGACGATCGGCGGCGTCATGTTGGTCGGCGCCGTGCCGGTGCACGTCGTGTAGGTCCCGTTGCCTTCGCGCCACGGCCAACCGAAGTTGACGAGCTGCAGGGCGCCCGGGTTGTAGACGTACTCCGAATACTCTTCGCGCGCCGTCTGGCCGACGTCGCCGATGTAGAGGTTGTTCGTGGCCGGATCGACCGTCATGCGCACGGGGTTGCGCAGGCCGTAGCCGATGACGAGGCGCGTGAAGTCCGTCGCCGTGCCGTTCGGGTTGCTGCTCGGGCCGATCTGCGTGAACGCCGGCGCCGTCGTGCTGCCGCCCGCGGGCAGCGTGCTGACGTCGAGGCGCAGCAGCTTGCCGCGCTGGTCATTGAGCGTCTGCGCGGCGCACGCGGTCGCGTCGTCGCCGAAGGACACGTAGAGCATCCCGTCCGGGCCGAAGCGCAGCGAGCCGCCGTTGTGGTTGAACGCGGTGTCGTTCGCGTTGCCGAGCACGACGCGGCGCGTCGCCGTCTGCAGCGTCACGTTGTTGCTGCCCGGGACGCCGATGTCGCCCGAGCACGTGAAGCGATCGAGCTTCATGAACGTGTCTGCGGTGGTCGCGTACCAGACGTAGATGT
>CAZEQF010000049.1:5352-13741 GCA_964514315.1 uncultured Singulisphaera sp.
GCGAAGCCGGGATCGGCGCAGATGCTGAGCAGCGCGCGCTCGGAGCCGGTCTCGACGCTCGGCACGGTGCCGATCGTGGCGGACGCGGTGCCGTTCCAAATCGTGATCGCGCCCGAATAGTTGGCGATCAGGACGCGGCCGTCGGGAAGGAAGGTGAAGTCGTTGGGGCCGTTGAGGCCGGTCGAGATCAGGGTGTCGATCACGAAGCCGGACGGCACGGTCTGCGCGCGCGCAAGCGGAGCGAGCGCGGCGAGGGTGACGGCGAGAGCCGGGACGAAAGACCGCATGCGGAGCCTTCTCGGAACGGGTGGAGGGTTGAGGGGCGTCGACGGGAATCGGCGCCGTGCAGGGGCAGACAGGCCGGAGGAGGCTAGCGGAAGGACGTCGCGCCGGAAACCCGCCCGTGCGCCTTGCCGGCCCGAAGAACTCGGCTACGCGTGGCGCGATGGCACCTCGTCCTCGCAAACCCTCGCGCGCGTCGTCCGCGGCCGGATCCGCCGGCCCGCTCGCGGGGTTGCCGCCCATCGCGGGCGCGGATGCGCGGGCGCTCGTGCTCGGCAGCATGCCCGGCGAGGCGTCGCTCGCAGCGAGGCAGTACTACGCGCACCCGCAGAACGCGTTCTGGAAGGTGTTCGACGCGCTGCTCGGCGCCGGGCCCGGGCTCGCATACGACGATCGCGTCGGAATCCTGGTGCGCTCCGGCATCGCGGTGTGGGACGTCGTGCGTTCGTGCGAGCGCCAAGGCAGCCTCGACAGCGCGATCGTGCGCGGATCCGTCGTCGTCAACGACTTCGGCGCATTCGTCGCAGCGCATCCACAGCTGCGGCTCGTGGTCTGCAACGGCGCCACGGCGCGGTCGTTCTTCATGCGATACGTGGCGCCGTATCAAGGCGAGTCGGTCGCGCGGTTGCGCGTCGTGCAGGCGCCGTCGACGAGCCCCGCGCATGCGTCGATGCCGCTGCGTGCCAAGATCGCCGCATGGAGCGAAGCGCTGCGCGATGTGGTGGAATGTCGGTCCCTCTGACTCGCCCGCGCGCCGATTGCGCGCGAACCTCGATCGAGCTCGCAATGCGAATCCACGCCAGCATCCTCTCCGCCGCCGTCGTCGCCGTGGTCGCCGCTTCGCTTCCCGCGCAGTGGCCGTCGTCGCCGTCGACCAACCTCTCCGTTGCCGACGGAGCCGGCGAACAGGTGCTGCCCAAGATCGCGGCCATGCGCGACGGCGGCTCGTATGTCGGCTGGTTCGACAGCCGCAACGGCAGCTACGAAGTGCGCCTGCAGCGGCTCGACAAGAACGGCGTCGAGCAGTGGGCGCACAACGGCATCGTCGTGTCGAACAACCCGCAGTCGACGTCGCTCGTCGACTGGGACCTGGTCTGCGACAGCGACGACCACTGCGTGCTGACGTTCACGGACACGCGCGCTGGCGGCGACCTCGATTGCTACGCCTATCGCATCACGCCCGCGGGCACGCAGCTGTGGGGCGCCAACGGCGTCGCGTTGTCGAACAACGTGGACTTCGAGGCGAACCCGCGCGTCGTCGAGGCCAGCGATGGCGACCTCGTGTTCACGTGGGTGAACAGCGGCACGCGCACCGTGCGTGTGCAGCGCCTCGACCGAGCCGGCACGCCGCGCTTCGCGCAGGACGGCGTCGGCTTCGCGGGCGACACGGGCGCGACGCCGGGCTTCGTGCAGATGGTCGCGAGCGACTCCGGCAGCGTGATCCTCACGTGGATGCGCGCAACTTCGTTCACGGCGCAGCGGCATCTGCACGCGATGAAGTTCGACGTGCTCGGCAACGCCGTGTGGAACGGCGGCGTGCGCCTGCCGATCTTCGACCAGACGTCGGTGCCGATCGCGCATCAGCACAAGATGCAGGCAGACGGCCTCGGCGGCGCGTTCGTGTCGTGGCACTTCGCGGTGGGCAACGCGTTCACGGCGCGCGTGCAGCGGATCGATGCATCGGGCCTCGAGGTCTTCGCGCACAACGGCGTCGACCTCTCGACCAACACGAACAACAAGTTCGACCCGGCGATGGCGGTCGACGTCGCGACGCAGTCGGTGATCGCCTACTACAACGAGCGCAACGCAACGCAGTCGCAGTGGGGCATCTCCGCGCAACGCCTCGACGCCGCGGGCAACCGCCTCTGGGGCGCGAGCGGCATCACGCTCGTTCCGGTCGGCTCGATCAACTACGTCGCGCCGCAGGCCGCGGCCTACTGCAACGGCGCGATGGGCTTCGTGTTCGAGCAATCGCTCGGCGGCACGGCGGGCGCACTGCGCGCATTCCAACTCGACTTCAACGGCGTGTCGTCGTGGGCCGCGCCGGTCTACGTCAGCAACGTCGTCAGCGACAAGTTGCGCCTGCAAGCGATGTCGAGCGCGTCGGGCAACGCGACGCTCGCCTGGACCGACTTGCGCGGCGCGGGTGGCGACCTCGTGATGCAGACGATCGGCAGCAATGCGCAACTCGCGCCGGTGCTCGCGTCGTCGCTGTCGTATGGCTGCGGGCTCAACCCGGCCTCGAGCCTCGTTGTCTCCTCCGCGCCTTCTCTGTGCGGCACGGTGACGTTCTCGATCGACAACCCGCTCGGCACGCAGTCGCCGTTCTCGTTGCCGGTGCTCGTGCTGGCGACGGCGCCGCTCGTCACGTTCCCGTGCGGCGCACCGCTGCCCGGCTACGGCATGGCCGGCAACGGCGCGGCCGGCGAACTGCTCGTCGATCTCGCGACGCAAGCGGGCTCGTTCATCCTTCCGCCGTGGCTCGGCGCCGGCCAACCGTCGAGCCTGCCGCTGGCGATCCCCTACGACACCGCGTTCGTCGGCGTGCCGCTCTACTTCCAAGGCGCGTTGGTCGACTTCGCGCCCGGTGCGCAAGTCCCGATCGGTCTCACCTCGGCAGTGCGCTGGACGTTCGGCTACTGAGCGTTCGCGCGCGAACCAGTTGTCGCCCGTGGGCGCGCTGCCTGCGTGAGGCGCAGCGCCTGCGTGTAGTGCGGACGAGGCTGCAGCATCCGCCGAGCGACTGCATTCGAGTCGCTCGACGTCAGGGTCGGTCGCGACGATCTGGGCATCGCGGCTTCTGAAGCAGCTTTGGCAGTGCTTCGGGGGCGCGCTTGTCGTGCGCTACAGGCCCATCAAGAGGCGCAAACCCTGCGTGAGCGCGAGGCCTGGCAGCGGACCTTGCTGCGCGTTCGAGTCGAACACGCCGGCCTGGCAATACAGCGGGATGCCGACGAAGTAGGGATCGGGAGGGATCGAGAAGTAGGCGTCCGCCTTGCCCTGGGTGCCCGTGAAGTTGACGAACGTCACGATCAGGTCGTTGATCAGATTGGGCGTCGTCGAGAGGCCGATCGCGAGCACCGCGAACGAGTTGGGCAGCGCGTTCACGACGCCGATGCCGAAGTTCGACGTCGGGACGATTGGCAGCGGGATCTCGCCGATCGGACGGATCACGGGCGTGCGGCTCGCCGTTCCCGGCGTGCCGACTCCGTATGCGTCGGACTGCGCCAGCAAGACGCGGCGCAACATGACCACCGATCGCGCGTCGGCGTCGGCGTAGACGATGTCGTCGAGGCTGTCGCCGTTCATGTCGGCGAGCGTGACGCTCACTGCGCCGGTGCCGGCGCGCGCGGCGCCGCCTTGCGCGAATCCGCAGTCCTTCACGTAGCGGTTCAAGACGTGGATGCCGCCGATGCCGAGGTCCACGACGGCGATGTCGCGTCCTTCGGGGCGGCCGAACGGAACTCCGTCCAGTCGTCCGACCGCGATCGTGTCCGGCAACAGGTCGACGACGTGTTCGGTGCGTTCGAAGCCCATGATGCCCTTGTTCTCGAAGACATCGAGCGCGCCAGGCTCCGTGCCGAACGGCGATCGCGCGCATGCGGCAACAAGGTCGGTATCCAAGTCGCCGTCGATGTCGGCAACTGCAACGGACTGCAGGTTGGCGGTGGTCGTCACCGGACCCGTTGGCCATGCGGTGAAGGCGCCTGCACCGTTGCCGCGCAGGATGTGCACGCGGCCGAGGCCCGGGGCGCCTTCTGCGATTGCGACATCGCGCGAGCCGTCGCCGTCGACGTCCGCGATCGCGACATCGCGAGCGGCCGCGGCGAGCGCGAGAGGCAGCGTGGTCACTTGGAACGTCGCGTTGCCGTTGTTGCGCAGCGCGAACGCAACTCCGGGCCAGAGGATGCTCGCGCCGGCGTCGGTGACGACGAGGTCGTCGATGCCGCCGTCGAGTTCGCCGGCAGCCATCGCAGTCGGGTTGATCGCGTTGTCGAGCGGAACGATCTGCGTCGACGCAAAGACTCCGCCGTTGTTGCCGAAGACGGTGACCTTGTTCTCGGTCAGGTCCGGCGGGATGCGCGCGGTGAGCGCTGCGATGTCGCGCCCCGGCAGCCCGTCGAACTCACCGTCGACGAGTGCGATGGGGCGGCCTGAACTGCTGCTGAACGGGATGCGCGCCACGGAGTAGACGCCGCCCAGCTGCAACCCGACGCACAGCGCCGGTCCAGACGGGCTCGTCGTCAGCGCCGCGAAGTCGCGGTCGCCGTCGCCGTCGAGGTCCGCAGCGATCACGTCGATCGGCGCGTCGCCGAGCGGCATGGGCGTGGCTTCGGGCAACGCGAACCCGCGGAGGAACGGCTGCGCGAACCAGTCAATCGAGCCTGCAGAGCCGGCGATCGCCAACGGGGCCGCAGTCCCGAGGCTGCTGTAGTAGTTCCCGTTCCAGTAGTTGCTGGACCCGCTGTCCGTTGCTGGAGCGCCGTTCGCGCCGCGCGTCGCGTGGAGGGAATTGCCCTCGGCGACGATGCCTTGTGCGTTCAGGACGTAGATCCCGACTTCTGCGCCGCTGATGTTGTTTCGACGCAGCGCGACCGGCATTGGCCCTGGCGTCGAACGCAACGCGAAGATGCCGTTCTCGCAGTTGCCGAAGTTGCAGTCCGCGACCGCGACGTTCCCGCAGTCGAGCAGCGAGACTGCAGTCGCTGCGATGTTGTTCGAGTCGTACCAGTGGTCGGTCACCGTGACGCGTCGAAGCAGGGCGGAGGCTCCGGACGTGATGCGGATCCCGTTCTGCGGGACCGTCGAGGAGCTCGTGCGGCCTTCGCCGTCGAATCGGCAGTCTTCGAGTTCGAGATACGCTTCGTAGCTCGCGACCACGCCGGACTTGCCATAGTCATGAACGGAACAGTCGCGCAGCGTCAACGTCGTCGCGTCGCCGATGGCGTCGCCGCGCACCACGATGCCGTGGGCGTTCGCGGAGGAGTCGAGCGGGTTGGCGCGCGCATTGGCGAATTCGACGCGGTCGCACGACACGTCCGCGCCCGAGGCTACGAACATGCAGGTGGCGCGACCGTGCGACGGCACGCGGAATGCGCCGTCGATCGTCATGTCCAAGAGGTCGATGCGCGAACTTCCTTGCACGCGCAAGGTCACGCGGTGCGGCGCCGTGGTCGGCGTCGGTGACACCGGGCCCGTCGGCAGATTCTGGTCGATGCTGGAATGCGCGCGCAGGATCGTCGCGCCGATGCCGGCGCCGAAGATCGTGAGTTCTTTGGACCCGAGTGAGATCGTTCCTTGCTCGTCGCCGTAGATGCCGGCTGCGATTCGGACCACGTCGCCATTGGCTGCGGCGAGAACGGCACGGTTGATCGTGCGGAACGCGCTGCTGGCGCTCGTTCCGGCGTTGGCGTCGTTGCCGGATTGGCTGACATGCCACTCGCTTTGAGCAGGGGCTACGGCGGCGAGACCCGCCAGCGCATAAACGGTGAGGGTGCGCATTGGATCCAACAGAGTCTGGGTGAGGGAGACATCGAGCAGGCCCGGCCGCGCTCGTTCGAGCGGCCGGGCCTGTGTGCTTGCCGCCGCGGGTGAGCGCTGCGGCGAAGGGTGCGGCGCCTTCGGCCGTCAGGCCTTGGGCGCCGCGCTGCGGTCAGGCATCAGTTGCCGAGGCGCAGACGCAGGCCCTGCGACAGCGCGAGGCCCGGGAAGAACGACGAGTTGCCGTTCGAATCGAACACCGCGCCCTGCGTGTAGAGATACGCGCCCAGGAACGCCGGGTTGTTCGGGATCGGCAGCGCGACATAGGCGTTGCCGCTCACGTCGCTGAGCTCGACCCAGCTCATCAGGATGTTGCCGATGAGCGGCAGGCCTTGCGTCAGCGGGCTGGCGATGCCATCCGAGAGGACGACGACCGTCGGCGACAGGATGCGGCAGCTCGACATACGGAGGCCGAACGTGGCATACGGGATGCGCGGCAGAGCAGGCGCGCCCAGCGCGGAGAGCACGGGCGTCAGGCCACCGGTGCCGGCAGTGCCGAGACCGTAGGAGTCGACGCGGGCCATGATCTTCGACGGGACGACGACGACCGAGCCGGCGGCGGCGTCGGCATACACGAAGTCGCCGTAGCCGTTGCCGTCCATGTCGGCGATGCCGACGGCCGTCGGGGTGACGCCGCTGCGGATCAGGCCACCCTGGCTGAACGAGCCGCTGCGCCACTCACCGAGCAGCGACACCGAGCCAGCCGACAGGTTGGCGACCGCAACGTCACGGCCGATCGGAAGCGTCGAAGCAGCGTCCTCGAAGCTGCCGGCCGCGAGAGCGACCGGGCCGCGGCCCGCGTCGAAGTCGCTGCGAGCGAGGCCCGAAACGCCGTTGTTGACGAACACGTTGACCTTGCCGTTGGCGAGGCCGAACGCGTCGTTCGTGCAGGACACCGCGAGGTCGGCGTCACCGTCGACGTCGATATCCGTGGCGACCACGCGCTGCGTGTTGACCGAGGTCGCGAACGGGCTGCCAGCCATCGCCGTGAAGGCGCCGCTGCCGTTGCCGAGCAGGACGTGCAGGCTGCCGGTCGACGAGTTGGCCTCGGCGATCGCGACGTCGGCGTTCGAGTCGCCGTTCACGTCCGCCACGGCGGCGCCGCGGCAGGCCTTGGTGAAGCCGGCGATGTCGTTCTGCGTGAACGCGCCCGAGCCGCTGTTGAGCAGCACGGTGGCGAAGCCGGCGACGAGGCTGCCCGAGCCCGCGTCGGTGACGACGAGGTCGGCGTTGCCGCCGTTGAAGTTGCCGATCGCGAGGCCGTTCGGCGACACCATGCCCGAGAGCGCGACGCTCGAGAGCAACGAGAACTCACCCGAGCCATTGTTGGCGAAGATGTAGACCTTGTTCTCCGTCGTGGCCGGCGGGATGTTCGACGTGAGCACCGCGATATCGATGCCCGCGGCGCCGTCCAGTTGGCCCGCGACGATGGCCTCAGCGCGAGCCGAGGAGTTGCCCATGTAGACGTTGTTGACGGCGTAGGCGCCGGCGTTGTTGCGACCGATCGTGATGGCGGGGACGCCCAGCGCCTGCGACAGCGCAACGAAGTCCGTGTCCGTGTCGCCGTCGATGTTGGCGAGAGCGAGGTCCATCGGGGCCGAGTTGGCCGGGAGGTCCGTCACCGTGGCGGTGCCGAAGCTGTAGCTCAGCAGCGGAAGGTTCTGGACGACGACCAGGGAGCTGACGCCATTCGCCTTGAGGTCGACGCGCGCGGACCAGCTGTTGGTCCACGACTGCGCGGGCGTGCTGTATTGCAGGCCGGCGCGATCCATGGCCGACGAGTTGAAGAACCACTGCATCGAGATGACGCCGCTTGCGTCACCGACGCCGTAGGCGCGAACCGGCAGGGCGCGGATGAAATCGCCGTAGGTGGCCATGGTCTGGCCCCAGACGTTCGGGATCACGCCGCCCGCGGGCGCGTCGATGGTCCAGGACGTCGCCGAACCGGCCGTGCCGGGAGGGCCGACCAGGCTCGTGCTCGCCGTGCTGCTCGCGAGCGACGGGGTGCGCATCGCGTAGCCGCTGAACGCGCCGTTCGTGCGCGTCGGCAGCGTGGGATCGATCTGCGAGTTCACATACGCGGTGCCAGCAAAGCTGGTGCCCGAGTTGTTGCCGCCGACGCCCCAGTTGAGGTCCGTGTTGTTGCGGTCGACGCCGCAGGTCATCGTGCCGGCGGTGCCGCGCTGGCCGTTCTTGAAGCGCACGCCGAAGCCGACGATCAGGTCGCCGGCCTGGAAGCTGCCAGTCGACAGGTCCGCGTGGAGGTTGCCGAGGTTGGCGCCCGTGGCAGCGGCGCCCGCCGGGAGGCGGAACGACGTGTGGTAGACGTCGTAGTCACCGGTGGCCGGGGCTCCGAGGGTACCCACGGTCTGGCTGTTGCTGTGGTAGTTCCAGCCATCCCACGTCGCGCCACCGTTCACTGCAACCACGCCGCTGGTCGGAGCAGAGATCGGAGCCGTCGTGTTGTTGGAGTTGTAGGTCGAGAAGTAGAAGCCCGCGCCGGCGTAGGCAGGCTGCGCCGTGCCCGTCAGGCGGTGCTGGACGCAGTTGACGGCCTGCTTGCGCG
>CAZEQF010000049.1:13751-16194 GCA_964514315.1 uncultured Singulisphaera sp.
TCATGCGGATCGTCGCGCGCCAGCAGCTTCATCATGAGCTCGTTGAGGTAGTAGTAGCTCTCCCACGTCGTGCCCGTGTAGGCGAGGTTGCCGTTGATGTAGAGGCGGACGACGTCGTTGCCGTAGATCGTGCCGTTGACGTTCTCGACGCCTTCGACGAAGTCGATCTCCATCTTCAGCGTGTGCGCCTGCGTGTAGGACAGGCCCGTTGCGAGCGTCGTGACGGGGAAGCTGGAGACGCCCGTCGCGTGGCCGCCGGCCTCGGTGTAGGTCAGGTCGAAGCCCGCGCCGTTGTCGCGGATGATGACCAGGCCCATGCGCGCCGGCGACTGCTTGGCGCTCGCCGCCAGGTCGATGCGGAGGCCGGTCTGCGCCGCGCCGGTCGCGGAACGGAAGGTCGTCGTGTACGAGAAGCGGTTGGTCGCCGCGTAGGCGCCGAACAGCGGCGGGTTGATCGGGGCCGTGTGGTTCGTGCCGCGGTCGTTCCACAGCGCGCTGGTGGATTCACCGGCGACCTGCGCCGCGGACGGCGTGTGGATGCTGTCGGAGAACGAGCCGCTGGTGTGCGAGTTGGAGATCTGCAGCACCTTGTTGCCGTTGCCGTCGAGCATGATCGACTGGTTCCACGGATTGACGGCGTTGCCGAACGCGTCGCCGACCGTCCAGCCGAACTGGCCGCGGACGGTGCCGAGGTTGAATGCGCTGAAGTCTTGTGCGACAGCGCTCGTGGCCAGCGCTGCTGTCAGCGCGGTGGCAATGGAGATATGGGATGTGAGCTTCATTGGATGAGGTCTCAGAAGGGAGCGAGGAAACTCGAGATGGCTGTCTTGGGAATGTCCCAAGCCTGCCGCGCTAGGGTCTGTAGTTGGCATCCGCGAGTTCTGTCAAACCCCTGACGTCAAGGGCACTTTGTGCGCATGCCGACTACGCAGTAAGTGCAAGTCGGGCCGCCGTCGCCCAATGGCGATACACCGCATGCTGATTGCGTCGGGCCGCAGTGTTTGATGGGCCCTTGTGCGTAGTTGGCGTGTTATTGGGTGCGCAGCGGTCGCAAAAACTATTTTTGGGTGGCGCCCATATCTGCGTGCGCCTGCTCGTTTTTGGCTCTCAGGCGCAGCTAGGCCTCCAGTCTCCAGGCCGCTTCCGTCCGTTGCTGGAAGGCCAGGGGGTGTCCGCGCCTGGGCTTCGCGCGGCTGACTTGAGGGCGTTGCCGCAAGCTCCTCTGGTGCGTGGCCGCAGTGCTCTGTCGCGGCGATGCGAGCGGCGCAAGGCGGCCCGTCGTTCTCCACCTTGTCGCGACCTTCGTTGCGTGGGGTGCGTTGCTTGCTGTCGGGGCGGGGCGGTTGCATCGATGGTCTTGCGCGCCTCTGGGCAGAGGTGTCCTTCGTGGTCCGGACTCGATGCATCGCGGTCCACGCGACTCGATGGAGCATGTTCGCGCACAGGCTTGCGAATCGTCGACTCGGACCTCGTTGCGTCGTTGGCATCGACTCGTCCGTTCGTAGTCTCTGCCGCCCGATCATGATGCACTCGCGCTGCGTTCTCCCCGTCGCGATCGCCGCCCTTGCCGTTGCGCTGCACGCGCAGGACGGCAAGAAGGACGGCTTCCCCTACACGATGGACTTCGGTCCGTGCATGACGACGACGATGACGTCGCCGGGCGTGTCGGACGTGACGCACAAGGCGCTCGTCATCCGCCTGCCGAACGGCGCGGCTGCGTTCGACACCGAGCTGCTGCGCATGTCGTCGATCTGGAGCGACGGCTGGCTCGACCTGCGCGGCACGGCCTACGACGGATCGCACGGCCCGATGCCGGCGACGAAGGGGCGCGAGATCGCGGGCGTGCGCAACGGGCCGGGCGTCAGCGAGCCGATCAGCCCGTCGAGCAACTCGGACCGCTTCGTGGATCCGCGCGAGGAGCCGTTCGGGCCGCTGCCGAAGTCGTGGGGCTCGTATCGCGGCTACTGGCTGTGCGGCTCGGAGGTCGTGCTCGGCTACCGCATCGGCGCGATGGACGTGCTGGAGCACTACGCGATCGCGGTGGACGGCGCGCGGCGTCACGGCGTGCGGTCGTTCGAGTTCGCGCCGAGCAAGGAGACGCAGACGCTCGTGCTGTTCGACGCGCCTGCGACGGGTGAAGCCGGCCTCGTGAAGTGGGCCGCCGCGGCCGAGGGCTCTGCGTCGATGGCGCTGTCGTGGGCTCCCGCGGTTGGCTCGCCCGTCGAGACGGCGGTCGGGTTCGACGCTTGGGACGACCTGCCGATGGGCGGCCCCTCGGGCTCGGATTACCTCGACCAACGCAGCAAGACCGGCGCGACGATCGCGTTCGTCCCCGGCTTCCGCAGGCCGCAGACGGCCAAGAAGCTCGCTGCGGGCGAGGTTGACGCGGGCGCGGACCTGCTGTTGCCGCGGCTGAACGACGGCGAGAGCACGCGCAGCATCG
>CAZEQF010000050.1:0-15753 GCA_964514315.1 uncultured Singulisphaera sp.
CGGCGTGATGAACACCGACAACATGTCGTTGCTCGGCCTCACGATCGACTACGGCCCCTACGGCTGGGTCGAGAACTTCGACTTCGGGTGGACGCCCAACACCACCGACGCGTCGCAGCGCCGTTATGCGTTCGGCAACCAGCCCGGGGTCGGACTGTGGAACGTGGCGCGGCTCGGCGAAGCGCTGCTGCCGCTGCTCGACGACGACGAGCGCGCGGTCGAAGGCGCGCTGGCCCATTACGAAGATGTCTACGGCGAGGCGGCGCGCGAGCGCTACTCCGCGAAGCTCGGCCTGCGCATCGGCGACGACGACGGCGACGGCGAACTCGTGCAGCAGTTGTTTGCTTGGCTGCAGCAGGCTTCGGTCGACATGACGTTGTTCTTCCGCGCACTGTCGTCGCTATTGCGACAGGACGCCGCGCCTTCCGGCTTGCCGCCCGCGATCCTCGCCTGTTGCTACCGCGATCCCGACGCGGCTGCGCGCGCTGCCGGCGCCGCATGGCTGTCGCGGTGGTGGAAGCGCGCGCGCAGCGCGGCAGCGGACGTCGAGTCCACGGCGCGCGCGATGGATGGCGCCAATCCACGCTACGTGCTGCGCAACTGGCTCGCGCAAGAAGCGATCGACGACGCGCATCGCGGCGAACTGGGCAAGCTGCGCCGGCTCATGCGCGTGCTGCAGCGGCCCTACGAGGACCAGCCCGGCGAAGACGACCTCGCGCAGAAGCGGCCCGCATGGGCCGACGACAAGCCGGGTTGCTCGGCGTTGTCGTGCAGTTCGTGACATTGCTCGCGCACGTCGCTCTGTGCCTGCGCGCGCGTGACTTCGTCGCTCAGTTGCCGACGAGGAACTCGAATCCGTTCGACAGCAGGATGCCTGCTGCGTTGGCGGTGCGGTCGAATGCCACCGACTGCAGGTAGGCGCTGGCGCCGACCAAGGTGGCGTCGAACGGCACGACGAGGGTCAGCATGGCGGCGTTCGTGCGCACCATCGACATCATGCCGGTCTCGTAGCTCGCCAACTGTTTGCAGCCCGTGACGCCGAGCGCGCTGAGGTCGATGCCTGGGTCGAACTTCGTCGTGCCGAGCGCAGTGAAGACGAAGCTCACGGCAGCCGGCAGGTTCGACGTCTCCAGCACCACTGTTGCGCCGAGACGCGCTGCATCGCTGGACTCGAGAGACATCGAGTTGCGGTCGGGGAACGTTAGCAGCGTGTTGGTTCCGAGCTCCGACAGGTCCGTGGTGCCCGTCTGCATGGCGCTGTGGCCTGGCGACCAGCCGGACAACGCCGCGTGGGTGTTCGCGTTGCAGTTGGCGAAGATCACGTCGATCGTGCCGTCGGCGTAGATCACGGTCTGGAACGTGCTCGTGTGGTTCGCGTTGCTCGTGTCGGTCTCGCGCATCTGGTTCCAGGTGATGGAAGTCCAGGCGTTGGCGACCGGGTCGTGGTCGATGCGGATCGATCCGCAGTTGTGCAGGTCGAAGGCGCTCCAGAACGGCGCGATGGTCGGGGCTCCTTCGCGCAACCTCATTGCGGGTGGCAGGCCCGGGGCGAACTGCGGCGAGGCCTCGAAGCATGCGTAGCCGTCTTTGTTCACCCAGATCGACGACGACTCGCCGCTGGCGAAGGCGAACGTGAAGCCGATTGGCAACGCAGCGGACATGCCGTCTTGGCCGAACACGATGGGCGCGGAGTTGGTCGTTGGATGGCGCCAGGGCGACTGGACCGGCGACACGATCCAACCGGTCCCGTGTTGGACCATGGTGTAGCCGACCGTGCAGCCCGTTGGCGCATTCATGTCGAAGGCGCCGGGTGCCCAGTGCTCGTAGAAGCTGGCGCGCCGCGCCTCGCATCCTTCCCCATAGCCAATCGACATCGCGCCCTGAGCATGGGCTGCCGCGCTCAACGCGATCATTGCTGCCGCCGTCGGATAGCCCATCGCTGCACCTATGGGGTTCTGTTGCCGTGCGCGAGCAGGATGTTCTGCTCGTTGGCCGTGTTCTGCGCCGATCGGCATCGCTTTGGCCGTCCGTGAATGCCCAGAAGTGCGCATCTGCACTTGCAGCGGCGGTCCGCGGATGGCGGCGAGTCGACGCGCTGGTTCGCAGCCCTTTGCGGATGGCCGGCTTACTACGTTGTCCACGGCGTGGATGACGATGGGGGCCAGTTCGCGGGGCCGGCGGTTTTCGAGCGCATTCCGCCGCAAAGCCTCGTTTCGCGGCTCCGACATCCTGAGACGGCGACGTGGAAAGGCTGTTCTGTCGCGTGGGCGGCGGATGGAAGCGCGCAGCGCCCGCTTATGGGATGGAGGGCTACGAGTGTGCGATCGAGCTTGGGCGTGGAGCCGTGTGGCTGCCTGCGCCAGGAAGCCCGATCGGCTCCAGGGCTTCGCACGGATCGGCAGGGCCCCGCTTGGATCGCCCCGGGGCAGGCGCGCTGCGTCGATTGCGCAACCAATCGCAGCGGCCTGGAACGAACAACTCAGCGAAGTCGACCGCGCGCAAAAGTGGCTCGCATGGGCCGACGACAGGCCAGGGTGTTGTGCTTTGTCGTGCAGTTCGTGAAGCGATGACGCCGGCCGCTCAGTCGCGGTCGCCCTTGTAGGGAGCCTCGTTGATGTCGTGGCGGACGGTCTTCACGGTCTGCGCGTCCTTCGGCACGAACCAACGCCGCAATGCGGCCCATGCGACGATGCTGGCGAGGCCCCACGCAGACGCGAGATAGGCGATGCCTGCAGCGCCAGGAAACGACTCAGGCCCGATGACCATGAGCAGCAGTCCGACCACCGCAGCGCCGAACGCAAAGCCGAGGAACAGGAAGCCAGGGATCAGCACTTCCAGGATCCCGAGCACCAGCGCGAGGGTGAACCAGGTCGTGGTGTTGCGCAGGAACTCGATCATGACGGCATCTTCCCCATCACCATCTTCGCAGCGCTCTTGAATGCATCCGCCAGGTCCGCAGGGAGCAGGATCGTCTTTGCCTCGCTGCTCGCGATGAGTTGGCCCATCGCTTCGATCTGCCGTTTGGCGATCTCGAATTGGATCGCCTCGACGCCGTTCTCGCGGATCGCCTTTGCGACTGTTGTGGTCGAGTAGGCGTCTGCGTCCGCCTGGATTCGTCGCGCCTCGGCCTGCTTCTGCGCCTGGAACAGCTGTGCTTCTGCGTGCAGTTCGAGCGCGCGCTTGTCGCCCTCGGCCTTGGCGATGGCTGCGCGCCGTGCACGGTCGGCGTTGAGTTGTTGCAGCATTGCGTCGCGGGTCTGTTCGTCGAGGTTGACGTCGAGAACTTCGGCGCGCGTGACCTGGATGCCCCAGTCATCGGTCGCGTCCGCGAGCTGGATCTTGATCGACGCGTTGAGCTGGCTGCGATTGCTCTGCACGTCGTCGAGATCGATCTTGCCGATCTCAGAACGCACGATGCCCGCCACTGTGGTTGTCACCGCCTGGTCGACGTTGCTGATGCGATAGACGGTGTTCTCGGGCGAAATGATGCGATAGAAGACGCTGATGTCGGCGCGGATCAGCACATTGTCTCTGCTGATCGCGTCCTGGCGGATGGTCGGAAGTTGGCGCTCGAGCACCGGGATGCGGTGTTTCACCGAGTCGATCAGCGGAACGATGATGTTGACGCCGGGGCTGAGAACCTTGTGCAGGCGGCCGAGCCGTTCGACAACATACTTCTCGCTCTGCGGGACGATCTTCACGGACATCAATGCCGTGATCAGCAAAAGGCCGGCAAGCGCGGCCGGGACGATCCAGTCTTCCATGGGGCTCCCTGGGTGAGTTGGGCTGCGCGACCGTGTGTCGCGCGAAGCCCAACCGTAGCGGCGCAGGCGCAGCGACGCGACGAGTCGTCGCACCACGCCGCGCCACGTTTCAGCGCACCGTGATCTCGTAGCAGTTCGAGAACTTGCCGACGCCGGTGGTGAACAGGTCCGGGCCGGCCAATGACTGCAGGAGGACGGTCTGGCCACGCAGCGCCGGATCCGCAGGGATCGGCAGCGGCAGGTCCATGCGGCTCGTCATCCAGTACGGCGTCCAGAAGATCGTCGACACGGGCAGCAGTTCGAGCACGCCGGTGAACTGCGGGAACAGGATCGACGTGCGGGGCGGCGCGCCGAACGCGGCGATGAAGGCCGTGCCCACCGGCTGGTGGAGCCCGAGCATCGGCGTCGATCCGACGAAGGTGTCGCCCGAGTGGTCGATCGCCGGCGTGTATGCGAACGCGCGCGTGCGCACTGCGCGGCCGTTGCTGTTCTCGGTCGTGATCGCGACGACGCCCGGGCCGAGTTGCGGCGGCACGCACGACAGCGTCTGGTCGTCGAGGACGGTGACGTTCGTCGCGAGCGCGTCGCCGAACTTCACGGTGAGGCCTGTGCCTTGCGAGAAGCCGTTGCCGCGCACCGTGACGACGCCTTCCGTCGCCATGTAGTCGCGCGCAGACGGCGTGCACGACGTCGTGGTCGGCAGGATCGAGAAGCCGATCGAGCTGATCGTGCCGTTCTGTCCCGCCAGGAAGATGCCGCCTTCGCCAACCGTGATGTGGCCTGTCAGCGCGATCTCATAGACCGAGGCGCGCGTCGTGCGGTCCACCAAGAACGTCTTGGTCGAGCCACGCAGGATGACGTGTTGGTTCGTGACGACGACGTTGCCCGAGAACGTCTCGCCGGGCCGCGCCCACGACCACAGCAGCGTGCCGGTGGCTTGCTCGCGCACTTGCAGGCTGTTGCCGTTGATTGCGAAGACCTCGCCGGCGTGCACCGCAGGCTGGCCCGCGTGCGTGCTGCCGAGTTGCCACGCGATCGTGCGCGACGCGAGGTCGAAGCGGACGAGGCGGCCGCCGTTCAGCACGAACAGGTCGTTCATGCCACCGAGGACCGGCGCGAGCTCCATCGAGTAGCCCTGCCACGAGTAGAACGGATCGAGGATGCGGAAGCGTTCGGCGCCCGTGGTGCGGTTGAGCGAGAACAGCGTGCCGCCGACGTAGGAGTAGGCGCTTTCCGTGTCGACCGCCGGCGTCCAGCGGTCGTATTGCGGCAGAGCCGTGTACCAGCGTTGCTGGCCGGACACGGCGTCGAAGCAATACATGCCGCCGTAGGTTCCGCCGTCGACCCAGACGCTGCCGTCGCGGATGGTCGGCGCGTAGTAGCGCTCCCACTGCGCGAGATGGTTGGTCTGGAACACCAGCGCGCCGGTGTTCGCGTTGTAGCAACGCAGGTAGGTGTCGCTCGCGTGGTTGCCCGTCTGCACGTAGACGCGGCCGTTCGCGTAGCTAGGCGGGTTCACCGAGTTGGCCGTCGGGAACGCGATCTGCCACAGCTCTGTGCCGGTGCTCGCGTCGAGCACGCGCAGCACGCGATCCGTGCCGGTCGCGAAGATCTTGCCGTCGGCGACCGTCAGCGGCTCGAACCACGTGCCGGTCGAGCTCGACACGAGTCGCGTGTAGCGATGCACGAGCGTGGAGGGGTTGAGCGTGACGGGCAGGTAGCCGGTGTGCTCGGGGTTGCCTTGGTATTGCGGCCAGTTGGACTGCGCAATCGCGGCGGACGTGAGGCTGCAGAGCAGCGCGAGGTGGTGGAGTCGCATGAGAGGAGTGCGCCGCCTTCGACGCGAGGACGGCATCCCGACCAAGCTACGGAGGCTGCCTCGGTTTCTCCAACGCGCGCGCCGCGCACGGCGTTGCGCCTTGGCGGCTCGCGGCGACTCGTGTCTGCAACTTGTCCTAGAAGTGGTTTCGCAACCCCTCGGCAGTTGCGGTCGGCCCAGAGGCCCGATGGCGGCGTCGCGGGCCTGCTTCTCGTGAAACCACTTCTCGCGTCGTCAATACGTGCCGACGGTCAGTTCGAGGCCGTTCGACAACAGCAGTCCCGCGTCGTTCGCATTGGGATCGAAGGCCACGGACTGCAGATACGCGCTGACGCCGACGATGCCTTGGTCCACCGGCACCGCGAGCATCCAACGCGCAGCGCCACTGTGCACCATGACGCCGATGCCGCATTCGTGCGACGCGTAGAGATTGCAGCCCGACATGCCGAGCGCGCTCAGGTCGATGCCGAGCGGATATCCCTGCGCGCCGAGTGCCGTGAAGACGAACTTGACCGAATTGGGCATGTGCACCGTCTCGAACGCGAGCGTCGAACCGAGCACCGGACGGTCATAGGTGTCGAGCACGAGTGGATCGCGATCGGGATGGGTGATGAGCAGGTTTGATCCTAGGCTCGACAGGTCGATGTCCTGGGTCGGCAGCGCGCGGTTGCCTGGCGACCAGCCCGACAGCATCCAATGGCTGTTCGCGCCGCAAGGGCCGTATGCGACGTCGATGCGGCCCGCTGCGTAGATCGTGACCTGGAACGTGTTCGTGTAGCCGGTGTTGAACTCGCGCACCGAATCGAACGTGATGCAGATGCAGCCGCCCGCGCCGCCTTCGCGGTGGATGGAGACCATGCCTGAGTTCTGTGGTTGCAGGTCGGTCCAGAGCATTGCGAGCCGCGGCGGGCCGTAGAACAGCTGGCGGATCGGTGGCAGGCCGCGGAGGTCCCATGCGTCAGGGCCGAACTGCAAGAATCCGGCTGCGCCGATCCAGCAGTCGGCCGTGGAGCCTCCGGGGAAATCGAATTGGAAGCCGAGCGGATGAGGACCGGACAGTCCGTTCGCGTCGAACGTGATCGGCGCGGTGTCGAGTTCCGGCATGCGCCATTGCGCCTGGAGCGGGATCACGATCCAGCTCTCGCCATACGCGACCATCGAATATCCGCCAGGACTTGTCTGCGTGCCTGCCATGTCGAACGTCCCTGGCGCAAACCGTTCGAAGAAGCTCGCGCGGCGTTCGTCGCAACCGCTGCCGAGCGTCGTGGTGGTCGCGATCTGTCCCCATACGCAGCCGCACAGCAATGCAGCGGCCATGACCCTTCGATAGCCCATGATCCCTCCCCGTTTGCACGCGCGTCACAGGCCCCGTGATTGGAGGTCCCGTTCGCTGCGCCGCCATCGTCGGGCCTTGTTGCAGGCGATGATGCCCAGATGTGCGTAGGGGTCTTCCCAAGCAGCGCATTCGAAGATGTGCGCATCTTGGGTTTTCCGCCCCATCGCGTGCGGCAATTGCGGCTTGTGGCGTTATCCACAGTGTGGACAACGCGCGCGATGGATGCAGGGGGCCTTCGTTTTTCGCGCGAGATCGACCGCCAATCCTCCACTTGGCGGCTTCTTGCTCGCAGGCGAACGACGGCGGCGGAGGCGGCTCCTGGCGGTTCGTGGAGCCCGCGTCCGGCGGGCGCGTAGCAGCCGGGCTGGTCACGGAATGGCGCCGTCGAGGCCGAATCCGAGGATTCGACCCAGCGCGCACTCCTGGTTGCCACCCGACTACGACGCGCCCTTGGACGCAGCGGTCCCTGAGGGAACCGCCACGCCTCCGCTGCCGGATCAGGCGCTCACAGACGACGGATCTTGCGCACCGTGCCGCTCGAGGTGCCGACGAGCCAGAGGTTGCCGTCCGCGCCCGTCTGGATGTCCGTCACGACGCCGAAGTCGCGGCCCCACATCAGTTCGCCCTGCTCGGTGACGAAGTCATTGCGCGCGAGGTTGTCCGCGACCTTGTCAAACAGCGCCGGGTCGGTGAACTGCAGGTTGTTGCGGCCGCCGTTCAGGCGGAAGCGATACAGGTGGCCACGGTTGGCGGCGAAGGCGACGGCGGAGCCGACGATGAGGTTGCCTTGGTACTGCGCACCGAGGCCGTTGCCCTGGATGAAGCCGAGGCCGCCGGGCGGCACGACGTTCTTCCAGCTGAATTCCGGGTCGCGGTAGTTCGAGCCCGGGAAGCGCGTCATGCGCTCCTTCGCCGTGATCGGATCGTCCGCGATGTTGCTCGGCGGCCAACGCATCTGCTGGAGTCCCGCAGGGCCTGCCGTGCCGAATCCCGCAGCGACTTCGATCGCCTTGTAGTCGGCGACGCGGCTGATCGGGCCCATGGTCTGGACCCAGCCGCCGTTGAAGCCGCTCCGGACGTAGTTGATCTCGTCATAGGCGCGGCCGCCGTTCTCGGTGCGGATCGGATCGAACGTCATGCCGATGCTGTTGCGGATGCCGATGGCGAACATCTTCTGGATGTTGCGCGCAGCTTCGATCTCCGCGGGCGTCGTCGCCTGGGCCGCGAGGACGGCGCCATAGCGATAGAACGGATTGTCCGTCGGGATCGTGCCGTCCGCGTTGAGACGGATGATCTGCCCCGTCGCGTGCGCGTCGTCAGGCAGCGGGCCGCCGAACTGGTCGTCTGCGACCGGGTCGGTGTCGATGTTCTGCATCAATCCGCGGCGACCCGCATCGCCGGAGATGACGTAGAGCTTGCCGTCAGGGCCGAAGCGGAGGATGCCGCCGTTGTGGTTGCCGCGCTGGAACGGCGCGAGGTTGTTGAACGGATTGGCCGGGTCCGTGATGAGGTTGTTGTCTTCCTGGAACGCGCGCGTGCGGTTGAGCGTCTGCGCATACGTCAGGGACGTGCCGTCCCAGACGAAGCGGTCGACGCGGTTGCCGAGCAACGGCACCTGGCTCGTCACGTTGCTGTCGATGCCCGTCGAGCTCTCCGTCCAGTAGAGGTAGATGTTCGGGACGACGGGGAACTTTGGATGCTTGGCGATGCCGAGCAGGCCGCGTTCGCTGTTGGAGTTGACAGCGAGGTCGAGGACGACGCCGGTGACGACGCCGGCCTGCACGCGCTTGACCTGGCCCGACGCCTTCTCGGTCACGAGGAAGTCGTCGGCCCCGAGGAACACCATGCCGATCGGCTGGCTGAGTCCGCTGACCACCGTGTCGACGGTCAGGGTCGGATCGACCATGCTCGGCGCAGGAACTTGCGCGCAGAGAGAGGAAGCAGAAATCGCGGCGACGAGCGCGCACGCGACACGAGACGCAATCGAGAAACTCATGTGAGGGTGAACAAGTGCATGGAACGAGGGGCCCGCTGTGAGGCAGCGAAGCCTGGATAAGGGCCGTCCGAACCAGTTCTCGAAGCTGCAGCACGCAGAGAGCGCATGCACCCATCGCGTTCGCCCGTCGGATTGCGTGGTCGTGGGCGCCGCATCGGTTCCTTGGACCCGATGCGGCGCTCATTCGTCATCGACCTGACGGACGAACAATGAGTGACGGAGTCGTTCTCTTGCAGGCTGCCCGCTCGAGTCCTGGAGCGATGCGGCCGCCGTCCATCGTGGACGACATGCCAAATTGCCTCGCGGCCGCCGGACCTAACGCGCCGTCCGCACAATCTCGTAGGAAGGGTCAGGCCCGCGTTTTCGAGTCTGCGCAACCGCGCGTGCAAGTCATGTATGTCCGCATGGGTTTGCGGCTGGGCAAAAGGGCCCTTACCTTCGCATTACAATTCGCCAGCGGATGCGCATGACATTGCTGTGCCGCGGGACCGAAAGAGGACTTCACATCCGCCTTCGTTCCCCGGTCGTGTCGCCGCCCCGTGGTAGAAGCGCTGCCGCGTGACCCGTCGCAGACGCGGCCACCTGCGTCTCGGCGGGACGTCGGCGGCAGAGTTCGCGGATGGGGGCGTGCGCCTTCGACCCCGATCCCGTCCGTGGCCGATCGCGCCCCGCGAGACGCTGCGTCTCGCCACGCGCGCCTTGCTCCGAGGCCCGCGAGCGGCTACCCACTGCGCCATGCAGACCCGGCTCCACACCGTCCGCGCCGTGCGCGACCTCGGCGGCGACAGCTACGCGCTCGAAGTCGACGGCCCGATCCCCGCTTCGCGGCCGGGCCAGTTCTACATGCTGCGCACGGAGCACCGCTGGCCGGTGATGCTGCCGCGGCCGTTCTCGATCTACGACCGCGCCAAGGACGGCAGCTTCTGCAGCTTCCTCATCAAGGCGGTCGGGCCGGGCACGCGCGCGCTCGTCGACCAGAAGCCCGGCGAACGCGTGCACCTGACGGGTCCGCTCGGCCAGCCGTACTCCAGCGAGTTCGACGATCCGGTCTGCATCGCTGGCGGTGTCGGCCTCGCCCCGTTCCTGCTGCTCGCGCGCGAGCGCAAGGAACTCGGCAAGTCGCCGCTGCGACTCCTGTTCGGCGGCCGCAACCGCGCGGCGCTCGCGGGCATGGACGACTTCGCCGGCATCGCCAAGATCTCGGCGTCGACCGACGACGGCAGCTACGGCTTCCACGGTCGCGTCACCGCGATGCTGGAGGCCCAACTCGACCGCGGCGAGATCGAGAAGGGCGCGGTCGTGTTCTGCTGCGGCCCGGATCCGATGATGCACGCGGTCGCCAAGGTCTGCGAGGCGCGCGGGCTGCGCTGCTTCCTGTCGCTCGAGACCTACATGGCCTGCGGCTACGGCGTCTGCAACGGCTGCTCGGTCGCGGTGCAGGGCCCGCGCTTCAAGGGCTGGCCCTACTCCAAGACCTGCACGGAAGGGCCGGTCTACGAGAGCTGCGAACTGCGCCACGAAGGGCACTGAGCGTCTGCGCGGGGGCCCGCGGCTGCCGGCGCGGCTCGACGGACGGGCGAGGTGCGGACCGGGCCCCGCGTCCTCCCCGCCGCCTCGTTGTGCCGCGCACGCCCGCCGCGGCCGCCAACCGTCCGCAGCGCCTGCCGAGAGGCCCAGGGCCCGTCGGCGAGCGTTCGGAGGCTCTTGCGCCGCAGTGGGTTAAGGCGGCAGCGCGCCGAACCGCTGCTGCGAAGGACGGCAAGCGTCGCACGCGCGATGCGATCCGCGGTGCGGTTCGACGGATCCCCGCTGCTGCCGGGCGCACGCTGCATCCCCTTGCAACTTTCGCGGGATATGCGACTAATACTTCCGTCGTCTGGATCGCCCTGTGTGGGAGATGACCAGGGTGCTAAGGACGGCTCGCAGTGAGAGACCCCTCTGGGATGCGAAGGCTCCCGCCGGAAAGCATGGTCCGGCGGGGGCCGCTTTTCTTTGTGGGGCCTGACTCGCGGCAAGCGCTCGGCGGGCTAGCCGTTGTGGCTGCGCGAACGGTGCAGCGCAGGCAGTGCTATTCGCCGAGCCGCAAGATCGTGGTCTTGCCTGCCTCGACGACGACTTCGCGGTGCACGACGGGGCCGTCGCCCGTCCGCCACATCGCGAGCCACGTGCCCGCGGGCACCTCGACTTCGGTGCGGTCGCCGAGCTCTTCCGCGGCGCGCGCGTCGCCCCAACTGCGGCGGTGGTAGAGGTCGACCGTCGTGTCCGGCTCGCGGCCTTCGAGTCGCAACCGTCCGGGCTCAGGCAGGCGCACGACGCCGAGATCGATGGTCGCCTTGCCGTCGACGAAGTGCTGCCCGAGTTCGACCGTGCCGATGCCGACGTCGCGCGCTTCGAGGCGATACCAGCCGGCGCGCAGGCCCGAGCACGCAAACGAGCCGTCCTCGGCGCGCGGGATCGAGAAGCAGAAGCCCGACTCGACCTGCCACGCGAACACGGACGCGATGCGTGCGCCAGCCGCGCCGTCTGGCGCTGCGTTCGACAAGCGGAACGAGGAGCCGTCGAGCCGGATCGTCGCGCCTTCGCTCACGGAGCCGCCGAACGAGATCTCGACCGGCCGGGTGTCGGCCTGCTCTGCGCCGCGAGTGCCCTGTTCCGTCTTGGCTGAACTCGGCGCGCGTTGTCGCTCCTGCAACTGCAGCGTGATCGCGCCCTTGGGCTCCGCTTCACCCGACAGGTCGAACGCCACCGCGCCGCTGTCCGGCAACACGCTCGCGACGATCGCAGTCGGCACCGCGTTGGCATTCTCGCGCAGCAGCAGTCGCGCCGCGCCGCCCGGCAGGTTGGGCAATGTGAATGCGCCGTCGTCGCGCACGAGCGCGCGGTCGACCCATTGGCCGTCGAGCGATTCGTATTCGACGATCCAGCCTTGCAGCGATTTGCCATCCGCAGCGGTGACCTTGCCCTCGATGCGCTGCCCGCGTTGCAGGTTGAGGTTCGCAGTCGTCGATCCGACTTCACCGACCACGAACGCCTGCTCGGCGAGGCCTGATCGTTGTCCGCCGGCGCGAACGCGCGCTGGGCCGGGGCGGATCGTGTCGAAGCGATAGGTGCCGTTCGCGTCGGTTCGTGTCGTGGCGAGCGGCGCGTCGCCTTCGCCGAGCAACGCGACCAGTTGTTGTGCAGCGGGCTTGCCGTCTTCGCCGAACACGACGCCGGTGACGGCCGCACGACGATCGTCCTGCGGAACTGGATCCGTCTGTTGGCCGACCACGGACGTGAACACCTTGCCGATGAGCGGCAGGGCGCCGAGCGCTTGCGGGCTCGGGGTGATCGGCGCGCCGTCGAGCACGCGATCGCGGAACCGCGCATGCGGATGGAGGCCTCTGCGTTCGTCGATCGAGTCCTCGTGGTCCGTGCTCGCGACGAGTTGCAGTTTCTGTTCGCGCCCGTCGCCACCGAATCCGAATGCCGCGGACCCGTTGCCACTCGCTTGGATCGTGAACGAGATCGAACCGCTATCGCGCGGCACGAGCGCGACGAAGCTGCGCGGCGCGCCGCTCTCGACGACGATCTCGCGCACAGGCCCACGGCCGAGCGCGAGGCCCATGCGCATCGACGATTGGCGGCCCTTCCACTCGACGACGGCGTGACCCGAATCGTCGGTGCGTTGCTCCATCACGTTCTGTGTGCAACCGATCGGCGCGATGCGCACGCGGCGTCCGCCTTGCGGCAAGCCGAACTCGTCGATCGCGCGCACGCGCAACGTGAACGCATGCGGCAACTCGAGATCGATCGCATCGGTCGCGTTCGCGGCGACGACGTCGCGCGCATCGCTTGCGTCCGTGTCCTTTGCGGCGGAGGTCGCGCTCTCGACCTCGCGCACGCTGTTCGCGGCCTCAGCGCTTGCGATCGGCAACGGCTCGCCGCCGCTGCCCGAGACAAACCAGAGAGCGACTGCTGCGAGCGCCGCAGTCGCGACGACGAGTGGCAAGGGCGTCTTCATGGTTGGCTCACGGGTCGCGCATTGTGGGGCATGGCCTGCGCTGCGCCAGCGGTGCCGTGCCGTGGACTTCGTCCTCTTGCATCCGTGGCACGTTTGCGTTCGAAGGGCGCGCCGTGAATCCGAACGCCGTGAAGTCCGTCCCCGTCTCCGCAGACCACCTGCTGTCGCAACTGCGCTGGCGCTATGCGACCAAGAAGTTCGACGCGCAGAAGAAGATCCCCGCCGCGACCTGGCGCGCGCTCGAAGAAGCGCTGGTGCTGTCGCCGTCGTCGTTCGGCCTGCAGCCGTGGAGGTTCTTCGTCGTCGAGACCGCCGCGTTGCGTGAGCAGCTCAAGGCCGCATCGTGGGGCCAGACGCAGGTCACCGACGCCTCGCACCTCGTCGTGTTCGCGGTCAAGAAGTCGATGGGCCCTGCGGACGTCGATCGCCTCGTCGATGCGATGGTCAAGGAGCGCGGCGCGGACCGTGCGCAGCTCGAGGGCTATCGCCAGATGATGCTCGGCTTCGTCGCCAAGGTGCCGTTCGGCATCACGCAGCAAGAATGGTCGGCGCGCCAGGTCTACATCGCGGTGGGGCAGTTCCACGCAGCCGCGGCGATGCTGTCCGTCGATGCGTGCCCGATCGAAGGCCTCGATCCTGCGGCCTATGACCGCATCCTCGGCCTCGAGGCGAAGGGCTACCACACGCTCTGCGCGTCGGCCGTCGGCTACCGCGCCGCGGACGATCGCCACGCCAACCTTGCGAAGATCCGCTATCCGCACGCGGAGATCGTCGAACGCGTCTGACGCGAGGGTCTGCCGTGCGCCGACTCGTCTCGGAGACATACCTTCAGCGCGGTCGCTGAGGTTGCCGAGAACTACGCACATGAGCCTAGTGCCCTGTGCAGCCTGTTCGCGGCGACTCAGCCATCTCGCGGTCCAGTGCCCCTCTTGCGGGCATCCAGTTGACGTTCCGTATGTCGAACCCAAGCCGAAGAATGCGGGTTGGTTCGCGACCGCAGTAGTCTGTTTCGGCGGTTTCTGGCTGCTGTCGAGGTTGTTCTCGGTTCTCGACTACCCGAACGGCGATCCTGTGCATTCGTCGCCGCAGCCAGTCGCGCAGCAGTCGGCTCGAAAGGCTCCGCGTGCCTCGGCCGCGCCAAACGCAGCCACTCCGAATGCCACGCCACAAGCTTCGAACCTGCCTTCCGCGCCTGTCGTGGAATCTAAGGGGCAGAAGCCTGCCCAGCAGTCGGTTGCGAGTGTCGCATCGCAGAAGCCTGCATTGCAGCGCGTGCCGGAAACCAATCGCAAGCCATCGCCGGCGACTTCGGCAGGCACGGCATCTGCGCAGGCCTCGGTGCCTTCGCAGGCAATAGCCCGAACGAGCGGGATCACGGTCTCTCCCGAAGATTTGCTCGCCAAGCTTCGGATCACGGGCCTGACCCAAGTGACTTCGTGGAGGCGTTCGAACCTTGACGGTTCCTGGTGGGGCACGGCGCGCGTCTTGATCGGCTCGAACGAGGTGTCCTGCCATATCGAGTCGAGCAGGCAGGGTGTCATCGAGTCGCTCGCACTCGAAGCGGAGTTCCACGACCCATATGCCGACCGGTCGCCGGTGGTGTTGCAGTTCGCGAAATCGATGGGGGCATTCTTGACCGAGATGCCGGCCTCGCTGGCCGATGCCATCGCCAATGAGGGCTCTTGGCATTCCGGCGGCTGGTCCTTCAAGAAGGACCCGTATCCGAGCGGGACGGGTTACGACCTTCGGCTCGAGTACAAGTGACGTTAACGGGCGTGTGGCTCGGTGGAGCCTGCGCCACGTGCGTCGACGCGGCGCACGCGTGCGACTCCGCGCCGCCCGCGCCATGATCGGGGCATGCTGCGTGGTGAACATCCGAAGGCGACGCGCGTCCTCGCCGTAGTGCTCTTGCTGTTGCTTGGTGTCCTCGCGGCCGGATTGGTCGCCGCAGGCAATCCCGGCAACATGGGCCTTTGCGGCGCGTGCTTCCTGCGCGACCTCGCGGGCGCGCTTCGCCTGCACCAAGGGCCGTCGCTCGTGCGGCCCGAAGTCGCGGGCATCGCGCTCGGCGCGCTCGCGTGGTCGCTGCTGCGCGGCCGCCACGTCGGCCGTTCGGGCAGCCATGCGGTCGCGCGCTTCTTGTTGTGCGCGGCGATGGCGGTGGGCGCGTTGGTGTTCCTCGGTTGTCCGTTCCGCCTGCTGCAACGACTCGGCGGTGGCGATCTCAATGCGTGGCTCGCGCTGCCGGGCTTCGTGATCGGCGTCGGCGTCGCGTTGTTCTTCGAACGTCGCGGCTACAGCCTCGGCAAGACGTCCGAAGTGGCGTCGCCGGTCGGTTTGCTCGGGCCGATCGCGCTGCTCGCGCCGTTGGTCGCCTGGTGGTGCGGAGTCGCGTTCGCGGGGCCTGCGCTCGGCGCCGATGCGGGCACGGGGCCGGCGCGTGCGCCGTGGGCGATCGCGTTCGGGCTCGCACTGCTCGCAGGCGGCGCGTTGTCGGCGACGGGCTTCTGCGCGATCAGCGCTGCACGCTCCGTGTTCGGCGGTTCGCGTTGGATGTTGTTCGCGGCAGTCGCGTTCGTCGTCGGCTATGCGATCGCCGCAATGGCGACCGGCCGATTCCACACGGGCTTCGACGGACAGCCGATCGCGCACGCGGACTGGCTGTGGAACACGCTCGCGCTCGCGTTGGTCGGCGCGTGCGGCGCGTTCGCAGGCGGTTGCCCGGTGCGGCAGATCGTGATGGCCGGCGAAGGCAACGGCGACGCGATGGTCGGCTGCGCAGGCCTCGTGTTCGGCGCGGCGATCGCGCACGGGTTCGGGCTCGTGTCGACCGCG
>CAZEQF010000051.1:0-15708 GCA_964514315.1 uncultured Singulisphaera sp.
TGAGCTACATCGAGAAGTCGACCGCGATGGTCGCGAAGGTCCTCCGCAAGGGCCAACTCGTGTCGCTCGAGTCGACCACCTATCCCGGCACGACGCGCGGCGACTGCGGGCCGATCCTCGCCAAGACGGGCCTCGTGTGCGGCGTGGACTTCTTCTTGGCGTTCAGCCCCGAGCGCGAGGATCCAGGTCGCAAGGACCACAGCACGCAGACGATCCCCAAGCTCGTCGGCGGCGTCGACGAGATCAGCACGAAGCTCGCGACGCAGCTCTACGCAGCGGCGATCCAACAGGTCGTGCAGGTCGACACCGCGGAGATCGCGGAAGCCGCGAAGCTGCTCGAGAACATCTACCGCTGCGTCAACATCGCGCTCGTCAACGAGCTCAAGCCGGTGCTCGGTGCGATGGGCATCGACATCTGGAAGGTCGTCAAGGCCGCGTCGACGAAGCCGTTCGGGTTCCAGGCCTTCTATCCGGGCCCGGGCCTCGGCGGACACTGCATCCCGATCGACCCGTTCTACCTCACGTGGAAGGCGAAGGAGTTCGGCCACCACACGCGCTTCATCGAGCTCGCAGGCCAGATCAACAGCTCGATGCCGCACTACGTCGTGCAGCGCACTGCGCACGGCCTCAACGAGACCGGCCGCCCGTTGCGCGGCGCGAAGGTGCTCGTGATCGGCTTGGCCTACAAGCCCGACGTCGACGACGTGCGCGAAACGCCGGCGGCAGAGATCATCAAGCTGCTGTTCGAGGACGGCGCGGATGTCTGCTACCACGATCCGCATGTGCCGCTGTTCGCAGGCATGCGCAAGTACATGGAATACCGCATGCATTCGGCGCCGCTGACGCGCGAGACGATCGAGAACGCGGACTGCGTGCTGGTCGTCACGGACCACAAGGCAGTCGACTGGAAGCTCATCGCCGACCACGCGAAGCTCGTCGTCGACTCGCGCAACGCGATGGCGCCGTTCCAGCCGATCGCGGGCCACTACGTGCCGGCCTGAGGCCGGCTCGACGGACGGTTGCGCGTCGGGTCGCGGACGCGAACGGCCGAGCCGTCAGTCGACCCAGCGGTACTTCACGATCGCCCACAGCGCGGCGACGCCGTCGCGCCAGCCGATCTTCTTGCCCTCGCCGTAGCTGCGGCCGCGATACTTGATCGGCACTTCCCAGATGCGAACGGGAAGACGCGCGAGCTTCGCGGTGAATTCGGGCTCCACGGTGAAGCGCCGGCTCTTGATCGTGATCGTCGCGAGCACTTCGCGACGGAAGCACTTGTAGCACGTCTCCATGTCCGTCAGGTTGAGGCCCGTGAACAGGTTGCTGAAGAACGTCAGGAAGCGGTTGCCGAGGTAGTGATAGAGGTGATCGCGCTCGCGCGACGGGTCGCGCGGATCGACGAGGTAGCGCGAGCCGTAGACCACGTCGGCATGCCCCTGGAGGATCGGCTCCAGCAGCAGGTGGTAGTCCTGCGGGTCGTATTCGAGGTCGGCGTCCTGCACGACGACGTAGGTCCCTCGCGTGTGCTCGAAGCCGGTGCGCAACGCAGCGCCCTTGCCCATGTTCTGCGGGTGCAGCACGGCGCGCACGTTGTCGAACTCCTTCGCCAGCGCCTGCACGAGGTCGCGGCTGCCGTCCTTGCTGCCGTCGTCGACGAGCACGATCTCCTTGTCGATCGCGACCGCGCGAACGGCCTCGACGATCGTGCGCAGCGTGCGCATCTCGTTGTAGACCGGCATCACCACCGACAGGGTCGGCGTGGCGGTCGCATGAGCTTCGGCAAGGGACATGAGGCCGCCCATCGTGCCAAGAACGTCGCGGTCCGCCAGCAGCAATGTTCGTGTGCGCGCTGGACCGGCGATCTCTGCGCGCGGAGGATCCCGCGCCATGGCGGACAAGACTCCAACCGGCGGATCGAGCGGCGGCGTGATGCCGATCCTCGGCTTCGCAGCAGTCCTCGCGGCGATCGTCAGCGGGGTGAGGCTCCTCGGCGAACTCGAAGGCTGGAACCACCCGTTCCTGGGCAAGAACCTGTTCAGCGTCGAAGCCGGCGGCGGCGGTTCGATGTTCGGCGTCGCGACGCTGGTTCCGATCTTCGGCTTCTGGTTCGGGCGCAGGCTCGCTGCGGGCGGCCGCGGACCGAAGGCCATCGGCAAGAGCCTCTTGCTCCACGTGCTCGGCATCGCGCTCTGCGGCGGCGTGATGTACGTGACGATGACCGGCGAATTCCTGGGCGACTGGAAGCAACGCGGCCTCGCGATGTGCATCGGCACGAGCGTGGTCGGGTTGCTGGCCCTCGTCGCATGGCCCGCGGGATGGACCACGAACGCATTCTTCGGCGTGCTGTCGCGCGCGCCGATCGTGCTGATCCAGTACATCGCGGTCGCGAAGGGCTGGGACACGCACTACAGCAAGGCGCACCCGAGCATCCCCAAGGACCCGGACTCGGTGTTGTTCGCGCTGACGCTCGCGCAGGCGACGCTCTGGCCGCTCGCCTTCACGACGCTCGTCGGCGGCCTGTTCGCGACGATCGGCGCCGCGACCGTGCGCAAGGGCTGAGTGCGCGAGGCCGCAGGCAGGTCGCAGCGCGGCGATCGCCTGCGCGGACCGACGCAGCGCGTGGCGTGAGCCGCTACGCGCGGAACTCGAAGTCGTCGCGACGCCGCGGCTCGTCGCCCTTGCGGCCGCCGGTGGACCAACGCTCGACGAGCGCAGCAGACAACCGCTGCGCGTCGCAGAACGGCGCGACGTCGGCCGACGACGTGTGCCACTGCTCCATGACGCCGGCGATCGTTCCGGCGAGCACGAACGCGGCTTCGGCAGGATCCTCCGCGAACAAGGTCCCGTCGGCGTTGCCTTGCACGAACAGCTCGCGCAGCGTGGAGCGAAGCCAGCGCTGCTCCTGACGATCGTCCTCGCGCAAGCGCGCGACGAAGCGCGAACGCAACTCGGTGGCGAGCACGCGCAGCAAGTGCGTCGCCGCAGGCTCGCGGAAGTGGAAGCCGAGGTAGGCGCGCAAGAACGCGCGCAGCGCGCCAGCTGCGCCTTCGGGCCCGGCGGCGGGCAGCTGCAGCTCGCGACGGCGCAGCCGTTGCCAGTGGTCGAGCACGGAGAAGAACAGCTCCTCCTTGCCCGCGAAGTGGAAGTAGACGCCGCCCTTCGTCACGCCGGCGCGTTCTGCGATCGCATCGAGGCTCGCGCCCGCGTAGCCGTGCTGCGCGAACACGGCAGTCGCCGCGTCGAGCAAGCGGTCGCGCAGTTCGGGATCGCGGGGTCGGGCCATGCGGCGCGCAGCGTAGCAGCCCGCGTGGCCACGGATCGCGGCGCAGCCGGTTCAGCCGCGGTTCTTCGCGTAGAGGAACGCCAGGATGCCGGCCACCGCCTCGAACGCAGCGACCGGGATCTCCTCGCCGCACGACAGCGGCTTCAGGCACTGCAGCAGGTCCGGGTCGCGTTCGATCGGGATGCCGTGTTCCTGCGCCGCCGCGACGATGCGGTCGGCGACATCGCCGCCGCCGCGCGCCAACACGCGCGGCGCGCGGTCCGCGCCGCGGTCGTAGCCGAGCGCGACGGCTTGGTTCACAGGCTTCTTCGCGCCTTGGTGCCGAGGGTCATGCATGGACGTCCACCAGCGCCGATCCAGCGCAGCGTTCGAGCGCGAGGTCGCGAACGGGCACGGCGCCGCCTGGCGCACGCAAGGCGCGCAGTTCGCGCACGGACAAGCCCGCGGACTCCAACGCGCGCTGCAGTTCCGGGAACGCGGAGTGCAACGCGGCAGCCGTCTGGTCGCGCGCCGCCGTGAACGTCGCGCGCAGGCGCTGGCTCTCCGGCTCGATCGCGACGTCGACGCGCAGCGCGCCGAGGCGCGTGAAGTCGAGCAGCAGCGCGATCGTGAACGGAGCCTCTTCCGTTCCGTCGGCGTGCGACGCGTGCTGCGCGTCGTCGCCGCGGTCGAACACGAACATGCGAGCCTCGTCGAGGCCGTGCTGCGGACACGCTGGCAACGGCAACCACATCGGAAGCCCCGCTTCCTTGCGCGCTGCGTTGTCGCGTTCCTGCGCGGACATCGCGGCGGCGAACGTCGACGCCGCATCGCGTTGCGGCGGCGCGCTCGCGCCGTCGTCGCGGACGAGCAGCGCGAGCGCCTTCGCGTCCGCGCGCAACAGCGCCGCCGCAGCCTCGCGCCTTTGCGGGTCCTGCGCATCGAGCTGCAACACGCGCGCTTCGTGGTCGTGGCCGAGGTCGCGGACGATCGTGCGCAACGCGTCGGCAGTCGGCTCGCCACGCGACCATGCGTCTGCTGCGCGTGCGAACGCCGACTGCGCCGCAAAGGCGCCCTTGCCGCGCAACGCGCGCAGCAACGTCGCGAACGAATCGGCCAACGTCGATCCCGCGAGCAGTTGCGGCGAAGGCTGCTGCGCTGCGCGGCCGTTCGGAGTCGTCGCGAGCGCGAGCTCGACGCGCGGCTCCGTTCGCGCGACGACGAAGTCGTAGGTGGCGCCGGGTTCGAGCGGCGCGCCGACCTTGGCCGAGAACAGCGACCCGCGATAGCCGAGCATCGCGATGCCGTCTGTGAGCGCCGCGACGGTCGCGCGGATGCGGTCCCCCACCGCGACCTGGATCTCGCGCACGACGACCTCGGGCGCATCGTCCGAGAGCCCGGCGGACAACCCGGCGCCGCGCAGCGCGCCGCCTGCGTCCGGCCCCGTGCCGACGCGCCGTGGTTCCGAGGAGTCCATGCCATCGCCTCTATCGGCCAGGCACGGCCTCGGACTTCGCCGCCCTTTGCCCGCATGGCGCGCACGCAGGACGAAGGCGCCGTAGGCCGCCTTCGTCGCATGTCGGAACGCGCGCGCCGCCGATAGAACCGCGATCGTGACGTCCACCCGAGAGCACCCAGTCGTCGCACGACTCCGCGAACTCGCGCGCCAGCGACCGATCGCCACCGCGCACCGCGGGGACAGCCGCCACTTCCCCGAGAACACGCTGCCCGCGTTCGCGAGCGCAGTGCAGCTCGGCGCGCCGATGCAGGAGTTCGACGTGCAGGTCGCGGCCTGCGGCGCGCTCGTGTGCCTGCACGACCTCACGCTCGACCGGACCACCGACGCAGCGAAGGTCCTGGGGCCAGGAATGCGCATCGTGGACCTCACGCTCGAACGCGCGCGCGGCCTCGACGCCGGCGCGTGGAAGGGCCCTTCGCATGCGGGCACGCGCATCCCGACGTTGGAGGAAGCGCTCGCGGTGATGCTGCCGCGCACGATCCCGATGATCGAACACAAGGGCGGCTCGGCGGAGGCCTTCGTCGCGGAGCTTCGCCGCCTGCGCGTCATCGACCGCGTGCTGCTGCAGTCCTTCGACTGGGCGTTCGTCGAAGCCGCGCGCGCGCTCGAACCCGGCCTCGCGCTCGGGCTGCTCGGGCCGAACGACGACCACGCGCACATCGACGACGCGACGATCCAGGCAGCGCATCGCATCGGCGCCGCGTTCGTGCACTGGCACGCAACGGAGTTGTCGCGCGAGGAGGTCGATCGCGCGCACGGCAACGGGCTGCTCGTCGTGCGCTACACGAGCGACGACGAACTGAGCTGGCAGGGCGGCCGCGCGCTCGGTGTCGACGCCATGTGCTCGAATGACCCTGGCCGGATGCTGCGCGCGCTCGGAACGAGGCCTCGCTGACGAGGCGCCTGCGGACCTGCGGTCAGTAGACCTCGACGCGCAGGTCGGTCGCGCGGACGCGACGGATCACGACGAGGAATCCGCGGCCACTGGCGTCGCACACGAGGCCATGCGCGAAGCTCGATCCCTGCTGCGCGAGGACGAACTGCAGCGTGCGCAGCGGGATGGTCAGATACTTGCCCACGACCGCGATCGGCAATGGCGCGCCGGTCTGCCGGTCGAAGATCTGCGCGGCGGCCACGCCCATCTCCGGCGGCAGCTGCATGACGAGATCAGCCTTCGGCGCCGACATGGCCCGCCAGTCGCGCGGCGGCACGAGCGTCTGCGCGCCCGCGAGCGGCAACCCGCAGACCGAACGGCTGCTCGGCAGGATCCAGACGCCACCGTCGCCGCCGCCACCCGACGCGCGGCCGAACAGCGCGAACACGAAGGCCGCGATCGCGAGCAGCAAGGTGCGCAGGGCCGAGGTCATGTCAGTTCGCTTCCGTTCCTGGAGTGCGGGGAGACGTCAGAGGAAACCACGCGGGGAAGTCGGCCGCCAGTCGGCGCTCGGCTTCCGGATGGGCTCGCAATAGATGCACGAACTGGCTGCGCTTCGTCAACTCCCTCGCGACGACATTCCGCTTGTGCGGAAGTTCGTCGTGCAGCCTCTGGAACCACGCGCGGCTCTCGTCGAAGCGGCGCAGCAGGAACGAAGCGAGCGCGAGGTTGAAGTAGGCCATGCCGAAGCGCGGATCGCTGCTCGCGACGCCTGACGCGACGAGTTGCTGCAGCAGCGCGATCGCTCCCTCGGGATCGCCTTCCTGCAGGTGCACGTTGCCGAGGTTGAGCAGCGCGAACGCGCGCATCGACGGATCCTGCGTGGACGCGAGCACGGCCGCGAACTGGCGGCGCGCGAGGCTGCGCTGACCGCGCACGCTGTGGACGAGCCCGAGGTAGATGCGGGCCTCGTGCATGTCGGGAAGCAACGCAAGGCACTCGGACAGGAGCCGCTGGCCCTTGCCCAAGTTCTCGATCGAGGTGCGCGCGCCGTCCTCGAACAACTCGTGCGCAGCAACCCATTCGCCGTCGTTCTGGCCCGCGTCGCGCGCCCAACGAGTGACCTCGTCGAGGAAGCTCTTGCCGCGCGTCGCCATGTCGGGCACCGGAACGGGTTCCTTCGCGACGACGCGCGAGAAGTCCGGCGACAGCCCCATCAACGCGAAGCCGCGCCCCATCTCGTAGAGGATGCGGCCGAGTCGCGCGCGGTTGTCGGTGAGCTGCTTGCGCAGCATCGCGGCCTTGCGGCTCCGGTCCGACCCGTCGTCCTCCCTGTGCATCGCATCATGCACGGCACGATGCAGACGGACCTGGCTGCGGATGCCGTCGAGGAATCCGCGGCACGCATCGCAGACGTCGCTGTGCACCATCACGCGTCGTACCGACGCAGCGTCGAGTTCGCCGTCCAGCATCGCGGACAAGTCCGCTTGGATCTGCAGGCAAGGCGATGCGCTGGAGTCGTTCACGGTGCGGTCTTCGGACAGTTGGGATCAGGAAGCTCGCGCGCAGGCGAGCGCAATGCGGGGGATAGTCAGCGCGACGCTGGCGGTTGCCCGGGCTGCTGGGCAATCCAGCGAGGGCCAAGGTGCGAAGCCGAGATCTCCTCGGGCGATCCTGCACCGGAATCTGCCGTGCCCGCGTCCATCGCAGCGAGCGTCTGCGACATGCCGCGGAAGATCTTCTTCCTGCCGCGGAACACGACCATCTTGAGGTTCTCGAGCCGGATGCCGAGCCCTTCGGCTGCGTCGCGATACGGCAGCCCATCGACCTCGACCATCGTCAGCGCGCGACGCTCGCGCACCGACAGCTTCTCGAAGTGCAGCAGATAGAGACTGAGGTAGAGCAAGTAGGCGCGGTCGACGAGCTCTGCGCCCTCGTGTTCGCTCGCGGCCCGCAACGGCGAACGACCGCGAACGTCCTCGCACTGGAACTCGTCGTCGATCGCCTGCTGCCGCGACAGGCGCCCTTCGCCACGCAAGAACTTCAGCGTCGTGTTGCGCACGATGCGGTGGCCCCAGTTGCGGAAGGCATCGGCGCGGTCCGCGAGGAACCGGTGCGGATAGCGGTAGATGTTGAGGAACGCCTCCTGCAGCACGTCCGCGGCATCGACGTGATGGTGCGTGCGGCGCAACTGGGACTGCACGGCATGCAAGAACGCAGCCTGGTTGCACTCGAACAGCAGCGCGAACACCGCCGCCTCCCCCGACCGCTTGAACGCGTCCATGAGGCACGTGCTGATCCAGTCGGTGCGCTCCTGCGGCGTGCCGAACGAAGCGCCTTCGTGGGGCGGCTGCCCCTCCGCCAGCTGCTTGAGCGCCAGGACGCCAGTGAGCTCCCAGAGGTCGAGCAGACGCCGACGCAACGCGGGGGTCAGTTCTTGGGTCGCAGCCACGGGATGCATGCCACCACCTCCTGGGGGGAGAGAGACAGTCGGAACGCTCCCCGATCGTGCCACGGTCAGCCAGAAGTGGGAAGCACCAGCACCCCCATGGGACCATCCACAACCTCCGACAAGAGCCCGGGGACAATTCCGCCCGCGCGGTCGCGGCCGCACAGCAGCCTGCCAGCCGCCGGTCCCCCGCCCGTGAGGCGGCTGCACACGGCCCTCGCTGAGACCCGTCAGAAAATCGTCGGGAGCCACGGAACCTGGACCGGTGTTCCCATCGTCAGAACGGGCGCAGGCGGGACCCATGCCGTTCCGCATGCGCTCTTTGCCTGTCCTTGGACTCCTGTCGGAGCGCTGGTGCCCAGAGGGTGCCGCGAATCAGAGGGGTCTGTTCCAGGGTGCATAGCCCGGGTGCCTGTGGTCGGTCAGCGAGTCGATCAAGGTGCCGGCGACCCGACGGAGTTCGAGGGCAGGCAAGTCATCCCTGCGGTGCGCGGTGTGCGAGCCCGCGCCATCTCCCGGCGGAGCGAGCCTGAACCATGCAGGCCCGCTCCGCTCCTTTTTTGGGCAGGCCCGCTCCGCTCCTTTTTTGGGCAGGCCCGCTCCGCTCCTTTTTTAGGAGCTCGCAGGTTACGGCCGAAGGGAGGGTCAGTAGCTTGTGGCACCCCGACGCTCGTCCCGGTGCAGCGCTCCCTCGCAGCTCGCCCCAGGACCAGCACCCAGAGTTTTGGACCACCACCACCAAAACGAGCCCGTGCGGCAAGGACTCTCCACAGGAGCCACGGCGCGGGCATCTACTGACCGCCCGGTCCGTGAAGAGGTCGAGCGACGCTGGCGCGAACGCGGGTTCACCTGCGAGCTCTGGGTCGACCCGCCAGAGACGATCTGGGAGGACTTCGTCCACGACACGGACGAGCTGGTGCTCCTGCTCGACGGCCAGGTCACGATCGAGATCGCGGGCCGCATCCTGCGGCTCGAGGTCGGCCAAGAAGTGATGCTGCCGGCCGGCGTGCGGCACACCGTGCGCAACGTCGGCGGCACCTCGGCGCGCTGGCTCTACGGCTACCGCATCCCCGGCTTCACCGGCTGACCGCGACCGCGATCAGGCGTCCGCCATCTCGTAGATGCCCTGCTGGCCCGGCGTCTCCTCGACGCTGACCTGGAGCCGCAGGACGTGCAACTGCGGCCACTGGGCGCGCATGCGCTCGCGCAGTTCGCGCGCAAACCAGGTCGCGAGGTTCTCGGCGCTGCTGTTGCCGATCGGCAGCACGATCACTTCGTCCTGCGGGATCAGGTAGCGACGTTCGAGGTAGCGGATCTCCATCTGCCCGCCATCGACCGGAGTCGCACGCAACACGGGGTGCTTCCCCGGGATCAGCAGGTGCTCATCGAGTTCGTCGCAGATGCGGCGAACCATCGGCTTGATCTCCTTGAAGTTCACGACGAGACCGTGGGCATCCAGCTCGGTCTCGACGGTCACGGTCACCTTGTAGTTGTGGCCGTGCAGTCGCTCCGCGCTCCCGTCCGGGAAGATCAAGAAGTGCGCGGCGCTGAACTTCAGGTAGTCCTTCTCGATGAAGATGGACCAGCGCTCGCGCGGACGGGAGGTCATGTTGCGGGGCATCCTAGTGGGACGAACGGGAAGTTAGGACCAGAAGTCGCCGAGGCATGCGCGCCGAGGGCGAGGCCCGCGATGCAGCAATCGTCGCGGGACACATCGAGGAACGGCAGCGCCGCCCACGACTGACAGCCACAGCAACCGCTCGCGCGACTTCCCATGCGGGCCGACGCAGTGGCCCTGCGGCCATGGGACTTCCCAGATAGCCAGGGCGCGGGGCGCAAGAAGGACGCCGAGCGCCACGTTCGCGGCTGGGTCCGTCGACGCCGCGGCGATGCGCGGCGCGGCCATCGGCCTTCGCGGCCAACCGCAGCCGCAGGCGCTGCGGAAGCAACCGCCAGAAACGCGACGGGCGCCGCGGAAACCGCGGCACCCGTCTGCGCTCCGATTGGCTCGGCTACGCGATCACTTCGCGTATTCCTCGAGCACCTTGCCGGCGATGTTCGGCGGCACCGGCACGTAGTTCGCGGGCTCCATCGAGTAGTGGCCGCGACCCTGCGTCATCGAACGCAGCGACGTCGAGTACTGGAACATCTCGGCGAGCGGCACCTTGCCGGAGACCGCCGAAATGCCGCCCGGCTTGGACGTCATCTCTTCGATGATGCCGCGACGCGACGACAGGTCGCCGATCACGTCACCCGTGCGATCCTCGGGGCACTCGACTTCGATCTTCATGATCGGCTCGAGCAGCTGCGAGTTGTTCTCGGCGGCGAGACGGAAGGCCAGGATGCCTGCCGCTTCGAACGCCATCGCCGACGAGTCGACGTCGTGCGACTGACCGTCGTAGAGCTCCGCCTTGACCTTGACGTAGGGGAAGCCCTGACGGCCGCCGCCCGTGACCGCCGCGAGGATGCCCTGCTCGACAGCAGGGATGTACTCGCGCGGCACCGAACCGCCCTTGACCGCGTCGACGAATTCGAGGTCCTCGATCGCGTCGTCCGTCGAGAAACGGACGCGCGCGACTGCGAACTGACCCGAACCACCCGACTGCTTGATGTGACGCGCTTCGACGTCCTTCGGACCGGCGAGCGTCATCTTGTACGCGACCTTCGGCTTTCCGACCGTCACCGGGATCTTGTAGTCGTTCATGATCATGTTGCACTTCACCTCGAGGTGAAGCTCACCCATGCCACTGATGACCGTCTGGCCGGTCTGCTCGTCGGTGCGCGCCTTGAACGTCGGGTCCTCGCGGACGAGCTTGCCGATGACTTGCGACAGCTTGTCGCGGTCCGCGCCAGCCTTGGGCTCGATGGCCATGCTGATCACGGTGTCCGGGAAGTTCATCGCCTCGTAGACGACCGGCATTTCCTTGGTCGACAGCGTGTCGCCGGTGATCGCATCCTTGATGCCGACCGCCGCGACGATGTCACCCGCGCGACCGAACTCGATTGGCTCGCGCTGGTTCGCGTGCATGCGCATCAGACGACCGATGCGCTCGTACTTGCGCGTGCGGCCGTTGTAGTACTTCTCGCCCTGCGACATGGTGCCGCTGTAGATGCGCAAGAACGTGAGGTCGCCGTTGGGATCGCTGATCGTCTTGAAGACGAGCGCGCCGAACGGTTGATCCGGCAGCAGTTCCCAGCAGACCTTGCTGTCGTCGTCGGGGTTGCGGCCTTCGATGGCCGGGACGTCGAGCGGGCTCGGGAGGTAGTCGACGACCGCGTCGAGAACCTGCTGAACGCCCTTGTCCTTGAACGCCGAACCGCAGAACACCGGCGTGCAGCCGAGGCTCAAGCAGCCCTTGCGGATCGCGAGCATGATCTCTTCGTTCGTGACTTCCTGGCCCTCGACGAACTTCTCGAGCAGCGGGTCGTGGAACTCGGCGACCGCCTCGATCATCTTCTCGCGGCGGCTCTTGGCCTCCTCGAGCAGGTCGGCCGGGATCTCCTTGATGTGCATTTCGCGCGCATCCGCATCCTCGCCGGTCCAGTAGTAGGCCCGCATCTCCACGAGGTGGATGACGCCGAGGAAGTCCTTCTCCTGGCCGCTGGGCATGACGATCGGCACGGGGTTGGCGTTGAGGCGCGTGCGCATCGACTTGACAGCCTTGTCGAAGTCGGCGCCCGTGCGGTCGAGCTTGTTGACGAACGCGACGCGCGGAACGTTGTAGCGGTTCGCCTGGCGCCACACCGTCTCCGACTGCGGCTGCACGCCGGCAACGCCGCAGAACACGCCGACGGCGCCGTCCAGAACGCGCAGCGAGCGCTCGACTTCTGCGGTGAAGTCGACGTGGCCGGGCGTGTCGATGAGGCTCATCGTGTGGCCGCGCCAGTGGCAGGTCGTCGCGGCCGACGTGATCGTGATGCCGCGCTTCCGCTCTTCCTCGAGGTAGTCCATCGTCGCGGCGCCCTCGTGCACCTCACCGATCTTGTGGCTCTTGCCGGTGATGTAGAGGATGCGCTCGCTGAACGTGGTCTTGCCGGCGTCGATGTGCGCGATGACGCCGAAGTTGCGCAGCAGGCGGATCTGCTGGACGTCCTTCGACTCCTTCTTCGACGCGGTGGAGTTGTCGGGCTGCGACATGATGAGTACCTGGAAGTGCGTAGTGACGAGGCTGCGCATGCCGCATCGGGGAAATGCGCGGCAGCCGCTGGCCCATGGTTTAGGGCGGAGAACGGTAGCGGCCCCCACCGACGCGTCAATGGCCCACGAGCCACGGGTGCGCGGATCGCCCTGCCACCGGACCGACATGCGCGGGTTGGAGAAGCGTCCCCATACCTGCCGATGCGCACGCGGATCGGCTCCGCCGCGCCGGTCCGGGAATCCACCATGAAGATCGCGCCTCACGTCCTGACTTCGACCTGCCTCCTGTTCCTCTCCGCCACCGCTGTTGCCCAAGAACACCGGGCAGAAACGGAGGGCCGGACCCCGGCCGCGACCCGCCAGCGGCTGGAACAGGGCAACGCCCGGCATCGCAGCGGCGAACCGCTGCGCGCCCGACTCGGGGCCGGCGCCCGCCGCACCGCGGCCCGCAGCCAGAACCCGATCGCGGTGGTGCTGTGCTGCTCGGACGGCGACGTGACGCCCGAGTTCGCGTTCGACGCCGGGCTCGGCGAACTCGTCGTCGTGCGCACGGCGGGCCACGGCCTCGATGCAGCGAGCCTGTCGACCATCGAAGAAGCGGTCGTCCAGCTCGGCGCGACGACGCTCGTGGTGCTGGGCCACGACGACTGCGGCGCGATCCATGCCGCGGCGGAGGCCGACGCCGACCATCCGACCCTCGGCGCGTCCGCGCTCGACCATCTGTCGCGGCTCGACCCGTCCGTCCAGCGAGGCCGCGAACGTGCGCGGACCGGCGAACCGCTCACGACCGCGATCGCAGAGGACCACGCGGCGGCGACGGCGGCGGATTGCCTCCGCCGCAGCGCCGACTTGCGCCGCCTGCAGGCCCTCGGCCGCTTCGAGGCGCTGCCCGCCCGCTATGACGCCGCCACGGGCGAAGTCCGCTGGCTCGCCGCCCGCGCGGTCGCAGCGACCGACGAGGAGCAGCTGCGCGCGCCGCATGCCGCGCCGCCGTCGATGGCGCCGCACGTCGCGCTGCGTTCGCTGGTCGCCGGCAACCGCCGCTTCGTCGGCGACGGCGCACTGCTCGGCAACCATGGCCCCGCTCCTCGCACCGAGGCCCGCACGCAACCGATGGCCGTCGTGCTCGCGTGCAGCGACGCGCGCATCGTGCCCGAGCTGTTGTTCGACTGCGGCTCAGGCGAACTCTGCGTCGTGCGCACCAAGGACGCAGAACTGACGCCCGCAGCGCTCGCGAGCATCGAGCTCGCGGTGGCGCGCACCGGCGCCCCGCTGCTGCTCACGCTCGGCCACACGAAGTGCCGCAACGAGGATTCTGCCGCGCGCGCGCAGCAGAGCGCCACGGAAGCGATCCAGCGCAGCGCGTTGCTGCGCGGACTCGAAGCGCAAGGCAGGTTCCTCGCGGCCGCCGCGCACTACGACCTCGAGAACGGCGACGTGACGTTGCTGCCCGATGCGCCGGTCGCGAAGGCGTCGGCAAAGCACGCGGCGAACGATCACGCACCGCGCGACTCGCACGATGCGCACGGCGCGCCTGCTGCAGTCGGCCAGCCCGGCGAATCGCACTCGGCACATGCGACACCGCACCAGCCGGCGCCGCACGGCGAGACGAAGACGACGGCCCACGGCAACGATGCCACCCACGGCGCGGCAACGCACGACGACGGACATCAAGCGCCCGCGCACGCCACTCCGCATGCGCAGGACACGCACGCAGTGGACTCGCATCCGGGTTCGCAGCATCAAGACGCGCATGGCGCTGCGTCGCATGCGGACACGCATGCACCGGCCAAGCACGACGATGCACACGGCCCGTCGACGCACGGCGACGCGCATGCGGCGCCGAAGCACGAGGATCCGCACGGTGCCGCGACGCACGGCGACGCGCACGCGACGACGGAGCACGCGGACTCGCACGGCGCCGTGGCGCACGAGGATGCGCACGGAACGGGCGACGCACACGGCGCGCATGAAGCCGGCGCGAAGCCCGCGCACGGCGGCAACAACCTCGTGACGATCGTCGGCTCCGCCGCGATCGCGTCGATCGCGGTCGCGATGTTCCTGTCGCTCAAGAACCGCCGCTGATCCACCGCGCGCGAACGCGCGCGGTCGTCACTTCAAGAACGCTTCGAACGCGCCGCGCCGCGCGGCGTCGTCGCAGTGGTCGAAGTAGAAGCGACGGAAGTCTTCGAAGTCCTTGGCGACCTGCTCCTTCGGCTTCGTCGGCATCTGCGCGATGTAGAGGTCGAGCGCGCCCTCGAAGTCGCTGCCCATCAGCCGCGGCTGCCGGCGGCGCAGTTCGGCCATGAGCTTGCTGTCCCACGTCACGATGCGGACCGGCATCGCGAGCGGGTCAGGCAAGCCCGGCAACGGGAACGCGAGCGCGCGGAATTGGTCGCAGATGCCGCCCGTCGCGTAGCTGCCTTCGAGCATGAAGTGCAGCTTCCGCTCGATGAGATAGTCGGGATACAGCGTCCACGGACGCTCGTGGCCGACCTTGCCGCGCGGCGGCACGGGCATGTGCGCGATGCGCGCGTCCGTGAGGCCAGCCGCGCATTCGACCGCAACCGGCACTTCGGCGCGGTATGCGAAGTTGGCGTGGCCGCCGGCGATGCCGAGCCGCACGTCGAGCCCGTCGAACAACCGGAGCATCTCGTGGCCAGCGACGCGCGCGTACTCGGTCAGCGGCAGGCCCGGAGCCACTTCGACGACGCTGATCGCACGGTTGTCGGAGACCGCTCCGGCGTAGTCGAGCAAGTAGGGCGGGTCGTTGCGGAACAGGATGCCGAACACCGCGACGCCCGTCGCCGCGAGCCGCAGCGGACCGCGCTTGGCCAGCGTCAGATCGAGCGCGAGCAACAGCAACGGCGTCACGGGCACCAGGAAACGCCCGAACATGAAGTCCCCGCCCACCCACGCGACGAACGCGACGTAGGGCAGCACGAACAGCCAGAGCGCAGCGCCGGTGCGACGGCCGTTCCACGGATCCACTGCGGCGAAGCGATCGACGCGCAGCAGCGGCAACACCAGCAGCGCAACGGCAGCCGGAACGAGCGCGAAGCCGTAGCACGAGAAGTAGTCGACGACGTAGCTCCAGCCCTGCGCCACGTGCGGGTCGCCACCGCTCTTCGCGAAGAACGTGTTGGGCACCCAGTAGCCGTAGTAATCGTGCCGCCACAACAGATACGGGACCATGCACAGCGCGACCGGCGCCGCATACGAAGCGACGATGCGCGGGCTCTTCGCGCGCCATGCGTCGAACAGCACCATCGCGCCCGCGGCTGCGACGAACAGCGCGCCATCAGGCCGCGTCATCGCCGCGAACGCGCCGAGGAACCCGAGGGTCCACAGCTGCTTGCCGCAGCGCCGTTCCACCGCGAGCGTCCACATCGCGACACCGACGAACGTGAACAACGCCGTCTCGAGCCCCGCTGGCGCGAGCGAAGCGGCCGCGTAGCTCGCCGCATAT
>CAZEQF010000052.1:0-1556 GCA_964514315.1 uncultured Singulisphaera sp.
GTTCCTGCTGCTGGACCTTGAGGTCGGTCCAGGCGAACGAACAGACGAACTCGAGCAGGCGGAGCTTCTGGGCGCGATCCATGTGCATGGACGAAAGCAAAGCGAGCACGCGGCTCAGAGCAAACTTTGCTCTGCATCGCCGAAGCGATCCAGAGCCACGCCCATGCGCCGCAGCATCGCCAGCCACAGGGAGCACAGCGGCGTGTCGCGCACGGACGCCACGAGCCGGCCTTGCTCGATCGAGCCGCCGCCGCGGCCGGCGAGCAGCACGGGCAGGTCGTGCGGGTCGTGCGCATTGCCGTCCGACATCGCCGACGCGAGCACCAGCATCGACGAGTCGAGCAGCGAGCCTTCGCCTTCGCGCTTCTGCGCGAGCCGGTCGAGCAACGACGCGAACTGCGCGACGTGCCAGCGGTTGATCTTCTTGTAGGGCTCCTGCTTCTCGGGCTTGTTCTCGTGGTGCGAGTAGTCGTGGAAGCCGCCGCTGCATCCCTCGACGAACGGGAACGGCCGACCCGACACTTCGTTGGCCATCAGGAACGTGACGACGCGCGTCGTGTCGGTCTCGAACGCGAGCGCGATGAGGTCCAGCATCAACGCGACATGCGTCGGATAGTCGCCCGGAATGCCTGCGGCGGGCGCAGACGCGGCATCGACCTCGCGACGCGGCTCGCGCTCGATCGCCTCGATCCGCAGCTCGAGCGCGCGCACCGAGTCCGAGAACTCGTCGAGCCGCCGCTGGTCGCGCAACGACGCGCGGCGCGCGAGGCGCTTCGCGTCGTCGCGCACGACGTCGAGCACGCTCCGTTGCAGCGGATGCGCTGCGAGCGCGCGCGAACGGAACATGCGGTCGAACACCGCGCGCGGCGCGAGCAGCTTGGTCGCAGGCCGGTCCGGCGCAGTCCAGGAGAGGCTGCCGCCGTAGACCGTCGAGTAACCCATGTCCTCGACGGGATGGATCGGGTCGCAACCGAGCTCCAGCGACGGCAACGGCGTATTCGCGCCGACTTCGCGCGCGGCGATCTGGTCCATCGTCGTCGCATTGCGGAGGTCGCGGCCGCCCGTGCGGCGGATCGTCGCGCCGCTCAGCAACGGCGCAACCTTCGCGTAGTGGCCGTCACCGCCGAAGCTGCCTTTGTTCGCGAGTCCGGTGAGCACGCTGACTTGCTTGCGACGCGCAGCGAGTGGCTCCAGCGAGAACGACGGCAGCCAGCCGCCAGCGCCGTCGGGCTCGGGGTTCCATGCGCTCGGCAGCGCGCCGTTCGGCATCACCAGGATCGCCATGCGCACCGGTGGCTGCGCAGCGCGCGGCGAGGTGCGCGGAGCCAGCGACTCTAGCCACGGCAAGGCGATCGCCGTGCCGACGCCGCGCAAGAACGATCGCCGCGAGCCGACCGAGAAGTTCTCGTTCATCGCATGCCTCCAGGATCTCGCATCGTGAACAACGGCGAAGCCAACATCGCGTCGACGAGCGCCCACAGCCGGAAGCCGTCTGCTTCGCACGCCGCGGCAATGCGCGCCAAGCTGCCCGCCTTGGCGCCGCGCCGCTTGCGCAC
>CAZEQF010000052.1:1566-15581 GCA_964514315.1 uncultured Singulisphaera sp.
CGCTCGTGAGCACGCTCATGGAGCTTCGCCAGTCGCGGCTCATCCTGCGCGACGGCATCGCGGCCAACGGCATAGGCGAAGAACTTGCGCGCCACCGCGAGCGCGAACTCGCCCTTGCGCTCCAGCAGCGCGTCCTTGAGCGCGATCGGCCCGTCCACCTCCGTGCCGTCAGGCAGCGTCGCGCGCGCGTCCACTGGCCCGCCGTGCAGTTCGTCGCGCCACTTGCCGACGACGTCGTAGTTCTCCAACGCGAAGCCGAGCGGGTCGATCTGCGCATGGCACGACGCGCACGCACGCTTCTGCCGATGTGCCTCCAGCTGCGCGCGCAGCGACTGGCCGCGCACGGGCGCGTCGTCCTTCGGCAACGCGGCGACGTTCGCGGGCGGTGGTGGTGGCGCAGCATCGAGCAACTGGTCGAGGATCCACTTGCCGCGCAGCACCGGGCTCGTCCGCAGCGCATGCGAACTCACCATCAGCATTGCGCCCATGCCCAGCACGCCGCCGCGGCGACGATCGGCGAGCGCCACGCGCGCAAAGCCCTTCGCCTCCGGCTTCGGCAATCCGTAGTGCTCGGCCAACATCGCGTCGGCCCACGTGTGGTCGCAGTCGACGAGCCACAAGAGGCTCGCGTCCTCGCGCGCAATCTCGGCACAGAGCAACACCGCTTCCTCGTGGAAGGCGGGCCGCAGCGCCTTCTTCCAGATCATCGGATAGCGACGGAAGTCGGCGTTCGCGGACAACACGTCGCCGAGCCGGAGCCACTGCGCGAAGAACCGCTCGGCCAACGCACGGCCGCCGTCCTTCGCGACCAGCCTGCGCGCATGCGCGCGCAGCACGCCTGCCTCGAAGATCGCGCCGTTCGTCGCGTCGTCGCGCAGCGCGTCGTCGGGCATCGTCGCCGAGAACGCATAGGCCACGCGCGTCGCGAGCTCGTGCGCGCTGAGCAGCGACGGATCCTCGACGCGGCCGGACTCGATGCGGAGCAAGAACGCAGGCGACGCGAGCACGGACACGACCGCGGCCTCGCGAGCTTCCGCTTCGCACGCTCCGCGCGACAGCGCGTCGAGGTAGAGGCCTATGCGCGACGCGAGCTCGCTCGCAGCCGCTTCGCGCCGGAATGCGCGAGCCGCAAAGACGGCAAGCTGGTCCGCGAACGGCGCACGTTCGTCGAACAGCGCGTGCCGCGGCTCCGCCGCGCGCATCGCCTTCGCCACCCGGTTCGCCGCAAGCAGGTGGGCCTCGAACGTCGCCGCCGTCTCGCCTGCGCCGTCGCCAAAGTTGTCGAAGCCGCGCACGCGCGGGTCTTCCGGCAACAACTCGCTCGCGTCGAGTGCGACGCCGCAGAGATCCCGCACCGTGTTCTGCCACTCGACGCGCGACAACCGCCGCGACGTCGCGATCCGTTCGCCGGGCTCCGTGGGGACCCGCGCAGCGAGGACCGCTGCGACCGCAACGCGCTCTGCGTTCGTCGGCTGCTCGGTCTCGTCCGGCGGCGGCATCGTTCGCGAACGCACGCGCTGCAACGCAGTGCGCAACTGATGCGCGCGCCCCTCGTCGATCTGCGCACCCGCAGCGAACAACGGCTCCAGCGCGAACCTGCCCTCCGGCTCGTCGCCCGTGTGGCAATCGGCGCAGGCGCTCGCCAGCACAGAAGGCAGCCCCGCTGCCTCGATGTGCTCTTGCGCCGCGCACGCGAACGCGAGCGAGGTCACGACGAACGCGCGCGCTGCGAGCCTGGGCGTCATGGGACGCGAGACTCTACTTCTGCCGCGGATCGCCGCGCGCCACTTCTCTTCGTCACACTTGGGCGACGACTGCGCCGCGCTCCCCACCGCATGCGACGCGACGCGCAACCGCCGAACGCAGCCGTCAGTCGCGGAGCTTCACGCCCTCGCGACGCGCGAGCCACAGGCTGCAGACCAGGTCCGACGTGACGTTGGGCACCGTGCGCGTCATGTCGACGAGTCGATCGACGCCGAGGATCAGCGCCATCATCTCCGGCGGCACGCCGACCTGCGCGAGCACGATCGCGAGCAATGGCAGCGAACCGCCCGGTACACCCGCCGCGCCGATCGCCGTCAGCACCGCCATCACCAAGACGAGCAACTGCTGCTGGATGCCGAGTTCGATGCCAGCGACCTGCGCGAGGAACAGCACGCTGACGCCTTCGAACAGCGCGGTGCCGTTCATGTTCATCGTCGCGCCAAGCGGCATCACGAAACCCGCGATCTCCTTGGGCGCGCCGAACTCGTCGACCGCGGTGCGGATCGTCGTCGGCATCGTCGCGTTCGAAGAGCTCGTCGAGAACGCCGTCACCAGCAACGTGCGACACCCCGAATAGAAACGCCGCGGCGACAGGCCAGCGAACACCTTCGCGAACAGCGTGATCGCGACGAATTGCCACAGCAACAGACCGCCCATCGCCGTCGCGAGATACCACGCGACGAGCTTCATCACGTCGAAGCCGAGCTTGCTGGTCGCAGTGAAGATCAGGCCGCACACACCAAACGGCGCGAGCTGCATCGCCCAGCCGAGCACCTTCACGCACAACTCGTAGATCGTCTCCAGCGTCTCGCGCAGCGTCCTGGTCCGTTCTGCGGGCATCCGCGTCGCGGCGGCGCCGAGCAGCAGCGCGAAGCAGATGAGGCCGAGGATCGCGCCGTTGTCGGCCGCAGCGGCGACGACGTTCTTGGGCACGATCTCCAGCAGCGTGTCGATCATCGACTTCGACTGCGCGCCTTGCGCGATGCGAGCCTGCGCGTCGCCGAGATAGGCAGCCTTCACGCGTTCGAGGCCTTCGGGCGAGATCTGCTTGCCTGGCTCGATCACGCCGACGAGCAACAAAGCGAGACCGACCGCGCCGCTCGTCGTCAGCAAGAACCACAGCAGCGTGCGGCCGCCGAGGCGACCGAGCTTCTCGACGCTGCCGAGCCCTGCGACGCCGAGGAACAGCGAGCAGAACACGACCGGCACGACGACCATGAAGAGCAGCCGCAGGAACAACTGGCCGACCGGGTTGGCGACCTTGTCCGCAAACCACTGCACGTTCTTCCACGCGTCGCTCGCTTCCCCGCCGATCGCCGGCGCGTAGAGCAGGTTGAGCGTCACGCCGAGCGCCGCGCCGAGCAGCATGCCGAGGAGGATGCGCGTCGGCAGGGAGAGACGGCCGGATGCTGCAGGTGCGTCCATCTGCGCATTCCGCCCCAGCCGGAGCCGTGACGCAAGAGCGAGGAGGAAATGGCGGCGAAGCGCAACCCGCGACCCCGGCGGTTGGCGGCCCTGACGGCTCGCGGCACACTTCGGCTTCTCCCGCACCCGGAGGCTCCCATGCGCCGTCTCTTCTCCGCGTTCGTCGCAATGCTCGCGCTCGTCGCGTGCCAATCCGTCGCCTGCGCCCAGCAGCTCTGGCATTCGCAGAACGACAACAACACCTACTCGAACCTCGCGGTCGGTTGGCCAGCAGCGGTGCTGGGGTTCCGGTTCACCGCGCCGAGCTCCGCCGTCGTCAACGCAGCGCAGGTGTTCACCGGCAACTCGACGCCCGACGTGCACACGCTCGAGCTGCGCGCGCACGACCCGGTGACGGGCCTTCCGGGAACGCTGCTCGGCCCTGCTGGGTCCTTCACGCTGCAGCACACGCGCAGCTTCCAGGGCGCGTTCTTGCCGCAACCGGTCGCTCTCGCTGGCGGCCAGGACTACTGGCTCGTCTGGCGCGTGACCGGGATGTTCCCGCAGCATTCGGTCGCCGCCGATTCGCCGGGCAACACGCTCAGCGAAGTGCGCGTGAACGACGGCTCGTCGTGGTTCGCGGTCTCCAACCTTGCCGCCAAGTTCCGCCTGTTCACGCAACACGCCTACGGAACGTCGACGACGCTGGGCACGGGCAAGCCCGGCCAGTACGGCATCCCGACGATCGCCGCGTCGCCGTGGCCTGCGGTGGGCAGCCCGCTCGACATCACGATCGACAACTGCGCGCGCCGCCAACCGTCGCTGTTGCTGCTCGGCCTGCCGATCCCGTCTGGCATCCCGATCGGCATCGGCACGCTCTACACGACCGCGGACACGTCGCTGTTCGTGCAGACCAACCTGCAGACCAATCCGTCCAACGGCGGCCAGGCGGTGACGTTCTTCGTTCCCAACGACCCCGGCCTCGCCAACGTGCCGATCGCGTTCCAGTGGGCGGTCGTCGACCCGCTCGCGGCGGACGGGCTGTCGCACACCGCAGGCTTGCAGGTCGTGCTGCAATGACGTCGGCGGCGTAGCGCGATCGCCGCGAGCCGACGCGCGCTACTTGCCGCCGGACTTCGCCTGCTCGAGCAACGCGCGATTGCGTTCGAGCATCTGCGGCGGAGCCTTCTGGCCGGCAAGTTCGTCGAACGCGCGCTGCGCGAGCGCTGCATCGCTGTTCTTGGCGCACCACGACAGCACCATCTGCCAGAAGAACTGCGAGCCGTCCGCCGAAGGCTTGCGCCCCGCGCGCGCCATGTCCGCCATCTTCTTGCCGACGGCGTCGGCGCCGAGTTCGCGCGTCTTCGAACGCAGCTCGCGCACTTCGAGGTCGACGAGCGCCTGGTCGACCATCGCGCGCTCTTCGTCGTCGAGCTCGAAGCCGCCCATGCGCTGACGGATCTGCTCGGACGTCAGCATGCCGAGCTCCACTTCGCACAAGAACACGCCGCGCGGCGCGTCCTCGTCGCCTTCTTCCGCCGCCTTGCGAAGCCCGTCGAGTTCGAGCAACAGGTCGCGCGACCTGACGAGGCTCGGCACGTCGCGTTGCGGCGCGCGCACGGTCACCTTGCCTTCAGCGTCGAGGAAGCAGAGGCTCGGATGCGAGACGAAGCCCAGTTCGCGCAGCAAGTGCGGACGGTCGTCGTCTTCGCAGTGCGTCGTCACGTGGACGAACAACACGACCGACTTGGCGAACTCGACGAACTCCGGCGACGACAGCAATCCGCTCTCCAATGCGTCGCACGGACCGCTGTGCGCATAGCTGCGCGTGAAGTAGGCGAGGATCGGCTTGCCCGAAGCCTCCGCCTTGTCCATCGCCGCGTCGAAGTCGAACGACCACTCCGCGCGCGTGAACACCTTCTTGCCGAGCTTCTCGTCGCGCAGCGCCGCGAGCTGTTCTTGCGTCTTGGCCTGAGCCGCCGCGAACGGAGCGAGCAGCGCGAGGCCGAGGATGAGGCGTGGGAACTTCATGGTGCGGATGCGGTGAGGCGCGCGGTTCGCGGCGGGACGCCGCTCGACGGAGCGACGCTCGCGCCCCATCATCGGACCGATGCGCTCCCGCCCTGGAATGCTCGCATTGTGCGCCGCAACTGCCGTAGGCATCGGCCAGATCGTGCTCGGCTACGAGGCAATGCCGGAGAGGATCGCGTCCCACTTCGACGCGAGCGGCAACGCGGACGGATGGTCGAGTCGCGAGAGCTTCGCGACGCAGATGGTCGTGCTGCATCTCGTCATGGCAACGGTGTTCGGCTGCATCGGAGCCTTCCTGCCCAGGATCCCGGACTCGCTGATCAACTTGCCGCACAAGGACGTCTGGCTCGCGCCCGGGCGACGGGCCGAGACGCTCGCGTGGATGACGAACCGGCTCGCGTGGATGGCAGCGGCCGTGCAGGCGTTGTTCTGCGCGATGACGCAACTGTCGCTGCGCGCGAGCGGCGACGCCGAGAAGGCCATGCCGGCCTGGACGCAATGGGCGCTGCTCGCCGCGTTCCTGGCCTTCATGGGAATTTGGCTGGCCGGCTTCTTCCGCCGATTCCGGCGACCGCGTCCCTGACCTCGCAGCGCGTGCCGCCGACTTGCGAAGACGAGGACGCGCGCGCACCATCCGCCGCGTGCAACGCTTCTGGCTCGCCATCCCCGTCTTCGCATTCGTCTTCGCTTGCGCCCAGGCCCCGACGCCGACGCCCGCAGGAGACCTGACCTCGCTGCCCGTCATCGCGCCGCTCCAAGAGGACTGCGACTTCGCAGCGCCGCTCGTTCCCGGCGTTCCCGGCAGCCCTGGCAACCTCATCAAGTCGCCGCGCAATCCGAACGGCGACAGCGAACTGTCCTACGTGATGCGCCGCATGGCCGACGATCTCGCCGCCGCACGCTCGGCGATGCAGTCCGGCGGCGTGCCGCAGACGCTGCTGCCGATCCACCGCCGCATCCGTTGCTCGTGGCACAGCAAGCCAGAGGAGCGCAACGAAGCGTTCGACGGCATGGCCCGCGCCTACCTCGCGGCGGTGAAGTCGTTCGACGAGGCGCCCGGCAAGAACCGCTACAACGCGATCGTGAACGGCTGCATCGCGTGCCACTCCAACACCTGCCGCGGCCCGATCGACATGATCGAGCAACTCGTCTGGCGCTGATCCAGGGCGCTCCGCCTCAGGAGTGCGCGCCGTCGGCGTAGGCGTCGAGGACGCGCTTCAGGTCCGCGCGCTGCATCGGCTTGGTGACGAAGTCGTCCATGCCTGACGCCGTGCAGCGCTGCTCGAAGTCCTCGCCTGCGTTCGCGGTCAGCGCAACGATCGCGACGCGCGGCTTGCCGCGTTGCTGCTCGTCCTCGCGAATGCGACGCGCTGCTTCGGGGCCGTCGAGCCCGGGCATCTGGTAGTCCATCAACACGAGGTCGAAGTCGCGCGCCGCGCACTGCGTGACCGCGTCGACGCCGTCGCCGGCGATGGTCACTTCGCAGCCGAGCCGCTTCAGCATCGCTTCGACCACGCGCTGGTTGATCTCGTTGTCGTCGGCGACGAGCACGCGCGGCGTGCGACGGGGCGTCGGCGCCTTCGCAGAATCCCCGCGAGCCGCTTCGGCGTTGGATGCCATGCCGACGAGCTCCAGCAGGCAACCCAGCATCGCGCCGCGGCGGAACTGCGCCGGCAGGCGACGCAACGACAGCTTGCCGTGGTCGGCCACGCGCGAACCGCCGAGCACCAACGCGGGAACTCGCGAGTCCGCGAGCGCCGCGACCGCCACCGCAGCCTCTTCGTCGCTGCTCGGAACGACCACCACCACGTCCGGCTTGCCGGCGCCCGAGATCGCGCAGCGCAATTCGTCCGCGTCGCGGGCCCGCAAGACCAACGCAAGGTAGTCCTCCAACACGCGCGCCGCGGACTCGGTGCGATCGTCGTCGCTGCCGAACACCAACACGCCGCGCCCGCGCAGGCACGCAGCGTTCGCGAGCGCCGCGCGTTGGTCTTCGCCCACTTGGGGCAACCGCATCGTGAACGCGAACTCGCTGCCCTTGCCCGGCTCGCTGCGGACCGTGATGGTCCCGCCCATCATCTCGACGAGGCGTTTGCAGATCGCGAGGCCGAGGCCCGTGCCGCCGTACTTGCGGGTCGTCGAGACGTCCGCCTGCACGAACGCCGCGAACAGTCGTTCGAGGTCCTTCTCGCGGATGCCGATGCCGGAGTCCTTCACCGCGCAGCGCACCATGCCGGGCCTCGACGCGTCCGGGCCGAGCCGCAAGACGACGCTGCCGGACGGCGTGAACTTCACGGCGTTGGACAGCAGGTTCATCACCACCTGCCGCAACCGCATCGGATCGCCGACGACCATGCGCTGAAGCCCCGGCTCCAGCTCCATGCGCAACTCGATGCCGCGTTGCCGCGCCGCTTCCTCGAACACGCGCACGACGGTCTCCACCTCGACTTCGAGGTCGAACGGCGTCGACTCGATTTCGATCTTGCCGACCTCGATCTTGCTGTAGTCCAGCACGTCGTTGATGAGGTCGAGCAACATGCCGCCCGACTTGCGCACGGTCTGCAGCAGCTCGCGTTGCTCGTCGGTGAGGTTGGACTCGAGCAACAACTCCGATGCGCCGAGGACCGCGTTCATCGGTGTGCGGATCTCGTGGCTCACGACCGCGAGGAACTCGCCCTTCGCTGCAGCCGCGCGCTCCGCGCTCTCGACGGCCGCGCGCAGTTCGTCGGTGCGGCCCGCGACGCGGGCTTCGAGCTCGCTGTGGCTGCGCGCAATCGTGTCGAGCATCGTGTTGACGCTCTCCGCGACCACGGTCAGTTCGTCGCGGCCGCCGACGCTGCAGCGGTGCGAGAAGTCGCCGCCGCTCACGTGCTGGCTCACGCGCACGAGGTTGCCGAGGCGATCGAGCAGAATGCGGCGGTGCGCGTAGCGAACCGCGGCAACGACGAACACGGCCATGCCCAGCAACGTGAACGCGGCGCCGAGCTGGATGTCCCGCGTGGCCTGCTCCGCCTGGATCTCCGCGTCGACGCGCACCGCATAGAGATCGCGGTCGTAGACGAGTTCGGTGCGACGCAGCGCCGTGCTGCGTTCGGGCTCGAGCAGTCGCGCAGCAGCGTCCCGCTCTTGCCGGTAGTGGCGGTCGATCCAAGCCGCGCGTTGCCGTTGGTCGTGTTCGATGCGGCCGCGTTCGGCGCGGATCATCAACATCACGCCGATGAGGAACGGCGCCATCAGCGCGAGCAAGGTGACGCCGAGCAGGCGCACGGACACGCGCCGCAAGAAGCCGGACTGGAGCTTCGACGCGAGGTCGATCATCCGTCCTGCGAGGACCTCCGACCGTGACCATGGATGCGTCGATGCGAGCGCGGCATGGGGAGTGGATCGGCATTCGCTGCGAACGCGCGTGAGCCACAGTGCGCATCCAGAGACAGCGGCCTGATCGCCGAAGAACGTCGGCTTCGCGCTGCCGTTCGCGTGCGCGCGCCGAAGCACCGATGGCATCGGCTCCTGGCATCGCGTTGCCGCGCGCCATCGCGCCCTCGAGTATCGTCCCGCCGTGCCCCCGACCTGCTTCCTCACCGGCGCCAGCGGCTTCGTCGGAGCCAACCTCGCGCCGATGCTCGCTTCGCGCTGGCGGCTGCGTTGCCTCGTCCGACGAGGGCAGCATTTGCCGCAACTGCACGGCATCGAACACGACCGCATCGAAGGATCGCTCGACGAGAAGGACGACGACTCGTTGCGCAAAGGCGTCGAAGGAGCCGACGTCGTCGTCCATCTCGCGGCGTTGGTCTCGTTCCGTCGCGAAGACCGCGCGGCGATGCAGGCGATCAACGTCGATGCGACCGCAAGGCTCTGCGCGCATGCCCGCCGCGCGCGCGTTCGCCGACTCTTGCACATGTCGACGATCTCCGCCGTCGGCTGCTCGGACCGGCCGGACGTGCTCGACGAGACCACGCCCTACAACTTCGGCCCGCTCGACATCGGCTACTGCGACACGAAGCGCGCAGGCGAGGACGCGGTTCGCGCCGAGGTCGCGCAAGGCCTCGACGCGGTGATCGTCAATCCGCCGTCGATGTACGGCGCGGGCGATCGCCGCAAGTCGGACGGATCGCTGATGGAAGCGCTGCTGAAGGGACGCATCCGCTTCTCGCCGCCAGGCGGCATCAACGTGGCGAACGTGCTCGACGTCTGCCGCGGCTGCGTGCAAGCGATCGACCGGGGCCGCAGCGGCGAGCGCTACATCCTCGGCGGCGAGAACCTCACGGGTCGCCAACTGTTCGCGCGCATCGCTGCAGTCGCGGGCACGCGCGCGCCCAAGCTGTCGCCGCCGGGATTCCTCGTTCGTGGCGCCGCTGCGTTCGTGCGCGCGTTGGAGGCCGTTCGTGGCTCGAAGCCGCCGCTCACGAGCGAGATCCTCCGGCTCGCGCCGCGCTACCTGTGGTACTCGAGCGACAAGGCGAAGGCCGAACTGGAGTATCGCCCCGGCAGCGTCGATGCCGGCATCGCTGCGGCGCTCGACGAGCTGCGCGCGCGACAGCAGTAGCGACGCGTTCGGCGACGCAGCGCGCGACGAACGTGCGCTGCAGAGGATTTCTGGGCTTTGCGTCACCGCGAGGCCGTTCCGTGCATTGAAGCAAAGCGACCGCGAAGCGTCGGAGGACGGCGCGCGCAGGGATCGCGATGCCAACCACGGAGAGTCCCGATGCAGACCCGCACGATCGCGTTGTCGTTTGCCTGCATTGCCATCGCCGCCACTGCGCGCGCGCAGGACACGTGCCCCAAGACCCGCGCTGTCGAGATCGCGCCGCGCGGCACGCTCGGCCCGGACCGCGCGTGCGACACGGGCTTCGACGTCCGCATCCAGGACGTGCGCATCACGACCGGACGCAAGAGCTGCCCGCTGTTCGCCGTCGTGACGCCGACGCACCACGACGCGGTCGCCGCCAAGGAACGCACCTACGCGAACACCTACGGCACGGTCAGCGAGCAGATCGTCTACTTCGACTGCACGCCGCACTACTTCCTGTTCTTCCACCTCAACAGCAGCTGCGACGTCCGCTCGATCGTCAACGCGGGCTCGCTGCAGTTGCTGGAGACCAAGGGCTGCGTCGACGCGGTGACCGTTCCCTGAACGCGCACAGGAGGACCACACCATGGAACGAACGCAACCCGACTCGGGCGCGCGCGGCGCCGCGATCCCCGCGCGCTTGTGGATGCTCGCCGCAGCGTTGTGCGCCGCAGGCCTCACTTGGACGCCGCCAGCGGACATAGCGCCGGACGACTCGCAGACGACGGGCCGTGCGCTGTCCGCAACGGCCGACGAGGCGCGTGGCAGCGCGGACGCGGAGTCATGGGATCCGCTGCAACCCCGCCGCATCGACGCCGGAGAAGGCCTCGACGCGTCGGCGCGCACGTTCGCGGACTACGTGGACGAACTCGTCGAACTGGGCCTGCACACCGCGGACGCCGCGCACGCAGGCGACGAGGACGCAGCGATCGAAGCCGATCGCGCGGCGCGACAGCGGTTCGACGACATGATGCGCGCGATCCCGGACGCGGACGCGCTGGCGCTGCAATCGCTGGGCGACACGCCGGCCGCGGACGGCGACACCGCCGCGTTCGCGGACGTCGTGCGCCGCAACGTGCTGCTGCTCGCGTTGTCGACGGGCATGCAACGACGGCTCGGCGACGACGGCCAGACGAGCGACCTCGACGCGATCACGCACGGCGCGCTCACGTTGTTGCTCGCGCGCAACGACCTCGCAGAACCGCTCGGCGCAGGACTGCTGGTCAACCGTCCGTTCCTCGGCGAAGCGCACGAAGGCGCCGTGCTGGCGCTCGTCACCGCGAGCGGCGAAGGGGCCTTCCCGCAGCCCGTGGCCGTGCAGCTGCTGTCGACGCTGTGGGACAACCTGCAGCGCACGGGCGCGCGCAGTTCGCAGCGACTGACCGGGCTCGCGCTGCTGCTGCTCGACGTCGGCAACGCGAGCGAACGGCTCGCCGCGGCGCGCCGCCTGCTGCTCGACGAACGCACGCGCGACGTCGTGCTCGCGCACCTGCGTCGCACGCGCGACGACGCGCTCGCGCGCACGTTGGCGATGGCCGCGGCCGAAGAGCTGCCCGCAGCCGCCGCGTTCTCGGTGATCACGCAGGCTGCCGAGATCACCGGCCAGGACACCGCGCCGTTCCTCACGCTCGCGCACCGCGATGTGTCGTTGCTGCGTTCGGAGTACGAGCAACGGCTCGGCAGCGATGTGACGCCGCGCGTGCGCGCATTGCTCGTCGCGGGCGCCGGCTTCTCCGACGCGCCGGAGGGCATCGAGGTCGCGCGGCTCGCGCTCGCCTCCGACCCGGACCCCGAGGTGCGCATGCGCGCGCTGTTCGTGCTGACCGGGCGCTGCGCCGAGACGCTCGGCGAAGCCGCCGTGCAGCAGGCGCTCGACGACCCGCGCATCGCGGGCGATCCACAGCGACTCGCGGCGGTCGTGCTCGCGGTCGAGAACCTCGCGCGCCAAGGCCTGGTCAACCCGGTGCATCGCCTCGGCGAACGGCTGCGCGCGACTGCTGGCCTGCCAGCATCCGCGCGCACGCTGCTGGACCGATTGCTCGCCGAGACGTTGCCGGGCGGCGGCGCTACCGGTGGCTCGGTCGCGAACGGCGCGTCAGGCGGCAGGTAGGTGCGCGCCGGACGATCACGGTTCGGGCACGGAGCCGACGCGCCCGCGACGACCGGGGGACGACGACATCCGATGCGCCCATTCGACAGAGCGGGACTGCACGCGGGTCGCTCGCGACCGCGACGGAGCGCACACCGTGCGAGCCAGCGCGGACGGCATGGGTGGAGTCCATCCACGACCGCCGAACGGTGTGGCACACCGGACACGAATGCGCCCGCTCGAGGCGGGCGCGAGTCTGGCGGGCATCCGCCAGAGCAGGAGCCGACGCTGGCTGGGACCGTTGCGTCGACACCTGGGAGAAGCGCTGCGCGAGCCTGCGGCTGCAGGCCCGACGGCAGGTCACTTCTTCTTCTCGATGTGCTTCGTGTGCTTGCGGAGGCGCTTGCTGTACTTCATCAGCTCGAGCTTCGTCGTGCCCGACTTCTTCAGAAGCGTGTAGTTGCGGTCGCCGGTCTCCTCGCAGACGAGGAACACGATTTCTTTCTTCTTCTTGGGCTTTGCCATGGCTGCTCTTGTGGAGGGCCGAGCAAGGTATCGACCGACCGCGAGAGCGCAAGGCCGGACCTGCCACATCCTGCGCAGGCGATCGCCCGCCCCACGCCGGACCGCAAGCCGGCCCCGCCGCGGCGCACCGCGGCGATGCGCGGCGGATCCAGCCCGTCGCCGCGGTCAGAAGTCGAGCACCAGCACGGGCATGAGCCCGAGATGGGCGCCCCACGGCGAGGTCGGGTTGGCGTAGGGGAAGTAGACGCTGCTGCACTGCGCCCCGACCCGCGACGTGTCGAGTTGCATCACGACGCCGTTGCTGAGCGACAGCGGCAGCGCGCCGGTCCGCGCGGAGTCGAGGAACGCGGCCTGGGCGCCGAGGCGCATGCCGACGGTCGTCGAGGCAGTCGGGATCAGGACGCGAAGGTCGAACCCGCCCGCGGCGTCGGCCAAGCCGAACACCACGTAGTCGAGGGGGGACCACTGCCGACAACCCGCGAGCGTCGGTTCGATCGATGCGAGGTCGGCGCCGTAGCCGAGGAAGTCCCCGGCGAGCGCATGGGTTTGCGGCTCCACCCCGATCCACGCCAGCACGACCGAGCCGGGTCCGTTCGGCGCGGCGGGCGGCGCCCCGGTCAGGCGCAGCACGGCGTCGAGCCCGCGCGTCGGCGAAGCGCCACTCGTCCATCGCATCTCGAGCGGCGTCGTTCGCGTCGTGCACGAGCCTTCGCCGACCGTCGCCGAGTAGCCCTGCTCGACGCCGTTCTCGATCCACACGGCATCGACCCATTGGTCCGCGGTGCGGAACGGCAGGTCCGAGGTCTCGAACTCCAAGAACAGCGAGCCCGGCGTGACCGGCAACGGCGGCGAGAACGGGATCACGACGTATTCGTCGCCGAGCCAAGGAGCGCCGGTCGGCTGCGTCGTGGCCGCGACCGAGAATGGCGCGGGCCCGTAGACCGTCGCGAGGTTGGCCGGCGCATTCGCCGCGCGGAAGCCGCCCATGGCCGACGGCACGAGGGGCGTGAACGCCGCGCGCACCGTGAGCGTGCGCTGCAGCGCGGGGTAGTCCGGTTCGCCGACGAAGCTCGGTCGCCGCATGCGGATGCCTTGGAGCTGGCCGCCCGCGAGGGTGGCAGGCAACAACGACGACCCGATGCAGCACTGGAAGACCCCGTGGCTCCAACGCAACGGCATCGACATGGCCGCGTTGCCCGGCAGCGTGGCGGCGATGGCCGGGACGACCGCGCGGTTCTGGCCGTGCGCGAACGACGCGAGCAGAGCCAGCGTGACGACTGCGGAAACGGGCGCGATGCGACGCATGGGGAACCTCGGGGTGCGAACCGGCCGTGTCATCGGCAGTTCGCGTTCTGCGACCCAAGCAGGTTCGCGAGAACGCGGGGGCGTTCGCCGCGTCGCCACTGCGGATGCGCGAGCTCGTCGCGTTCGCGGGGATGCCCGCGCGAGTCGTCTTGGCGGAAGGCGCTCTGCGCCGGGTTCGGCCCCGCGCCGCACGCGCTGGCCGGGAGCTGTCCGCGAAAACTCGGCCCTACAAAAAAGTAAGGGGCCCGGCGCTCCCACACGCCGGGCCCCGAGGGGTTGTCCACGTAACTTGACTCCCTGCCTCCCTGTCCTGCCGGTGCTATCGGC
>CAZEQF010000053.1:0-11149 GCA_964514315.1 uncultured Singulisphaera sp.
GTGCTCGCCAACCTGACCGCAGAAGAACTCGGCCTCCGCGCGGACCAGGTGCGCGCGACCGCGGGCCACACCAACGACCCGTCGGGCCCTGCGGCAGGCGGCAGCACGACGACGCCGAGCCTCGCTCCCGCGATCCGCCACGCTGCGTTCTTGTGCAAGCAAGCGCTCGCGAAGATGGCTGCCGAGCATCTCGGCGTCGCCGCCGACGCGATCGTGTTCGCCGACGGCAAGCTGTCCGCGGGCGGCAAGTCGATGACGTTCGCCGACGCGTGCAAGCTCATCGGCCCGAACCCGATCGAGATGCGCGGCGAGCGCTTCCCCAACTACAAGGGCAAGGTCTTCGAGCGCGGCGTGTGCGGGGCGCAGTTCGCCGAAGTCGAGGTCGACACGTGGACCGGGCTCGTGCGCGTCGTGCGCATGCTCGCGATCCAGGACTGCGGCATCGTGATCGCGAAGAAGCCGGCCGAGAGCCAGGTGCTCGGCGCGATGATCCAAGGCATCGGCTTCGCGCTGCACGAGCAACGCATCCTCGACCGCCAGTCCGGCCGCATGCTGAACGGCGACTTCCTGCGCTACAAGGTGCCGGGCGCCGTCGACGTGCCGCCGATGGAAGTGATCATGCAGTCGGTGGCGAACGGCCACTCCAACACGAGCGCGGCGGGCCTCGGCGAGGCCCCCACGTGCGCGAGCGCCGCGGCGATCGCGAACGCAGTGTTCCATGCGATCGGGACGCCGGTGCGGCGCCTGCCGATCACGCCCGACAAGGTCCTTGCCGCGCTCGCGCAGCAAAAGGCGAAGTGAGGAGAGCCAAGCGATGCGACCCTTTTCCTACGTAGTCCCGAAGACGCTCGACGAAGCGTCGACGGCCGCGAAGAAGCCCGGCGCGCTGCTGAAGGCCGCAGGCATCGACGTCGTCGACCGCATGAAGGAACGCAAGCACGACGCAAAGGAGCTCGTGAGCTTGCTGCCGCTGAAGGACCGCTTCGCGGCCATCGCCAACGACGGCGGCGGCGTGCGCATCGGCGCGCTCGCGACGCTGGCGCAGATCGCAGCGCACGACAGCCTGCAAGGCGAAGCGTTCGCCGCGCTGCGCGAATCCGCAGGCGAAGCGGCGACGCCGCAAGTGCGCAACCGCGCGACCGCGGCGGGCAACGTGCTGCAGCTCGCGCGGTGCTGGTACCTGCGCAGCTCCGGGCTGCAGTGCCTGCACGGCCGCGACGGTTCGTCGTGCCTCGCGATGGTCGGCGACAACCGCTACCACTCCGTGCTCGGCTACCACGACTGCGTGCGCGTGCACCCGAGCAACCTCGCGCCAGCGCTGCTCGCGATGGGCTGCGAGTTCTCGACCGAGCTCGCCGGAAAGGCGTCGCGACGCCATGTGCGCGAACTGTTCCCCGCGGAGCCGAAGGCCGAGGTCGGCGAACACACGCTGCTGCCCGGCGAGATCGTGACTGCGTTCCACGTGCCCGCGCAGCCTGCGGGCGCGCGCTCCGCGTATCGCGAGAGCCGCGAGAAGCTGAGCTTCGACTGGGCGACGACGGCCGCGGCCGCGCGCGTCGTGGTCGACGGCGGCGTGATCCGCGAAGCGTCGCTCGTGCTCGGCGCGGTCGCGCCGGTGCCGCTCGAGCGAGCCGACGCAGCGAAGATGCTCGTCGGCCAGAAGCCGTCGGACGAACTGTTCGTGCGCGTTGCGCAACGTGCGTTCGCCGATGCGCGGCCCCTGTCGCACAACGCCTACAAGCTGCAGGTCGGCAAGGCGATCGTGCGCGAAGTCCTCCACGCCGTCTCGAGGTGATGCGATGAGCAACAAGAAGGAAGTCACCCACCGCGACCTCACGCCGAAGCACCTGTGCCCGGCGATGCTGATGAAGCCGCTGCTCACGCACGGCATGGACGACGTCGTGCGCGACGGGCGCGAATGGCCCGGCGACGGGCACTACTGGTGCGCCAAGACCTGCACGTGCATCGGCCCCGACGACGAGCACGTGCATCCGAAGGATTGCCAACCCGGCCGCGCTTGCTACGACGGCCCGCAGCCATGACGAAGAACCGTCTCCACGCCGCGCTGTTCGCGGCCTTCCTGTCCATCGCCGCCTGCAGCTCCCCGCCCGCGACCGTTCGCGGCGAAGACGTGAACTGGCAGCCGGCGCAGCCCGTTGCGCGCATCGTCGCCGCGGACGCGAACGCGAAGCCCAACGTGCGCTCGCGCTTCGAGCCCGGCACCACGATCGAACTGCAGAAGGAACCGCGCGCGCAGCGCGGCATCCCGCTCCCGGGCGGCGGCTTCCTTCCGGGCCTCAACGGCGTCGTGCAGTCGAGCCCGATCGACCGCCCCGCGAGCAAGGGCGTGCTGCCGGTCGTCGTCGCGGTCGTCGTCGACGACTCGGGCCTCGAGTGGTACCGCCACGCCGACGGCTCGATGACGACGTCGCGCTACGTGTTCCACGAGGCGAGGAAGCGCTGGGAGGCGATGACCTTCCACGCGATCCCCTGAGACACTCGCTCCGCGGGATCCTGCAACGGGATCCCGCGCGCTCCTGCCGCAGCAAGCCTGCGGCCAGTCGCCTGGTCACTCAGGCTTCCACGCCGGATCGAGCAGCTTCTTGAGCGCGCGCCACTGGAACTCCTTCACGTGCCCTGCGACCTGCGGGTGCGGGCCGTGCTGGCTGCGCGGGTAGATCATCAGCTCGAAGTTCTGCTTGCCCGCCTTCTGCAGTTCCCACAGCAACTGCATCGTGTTCTGCAGGTGCACGTTGTCGTCCATCGAGCCGTGCTGCAGCACGAGATGGCCGCGCAGGTTCTTGGCCGCCTTGATCACCGACGTCGCGTCGTAGCCGTCCTTGTTCGTGTCGGGCAACGCCATGTAGCGCTCGGTGTAGATCGTGTCGTAGAGGCGCCAGTCGTAGACGCCCGCGCCGGCGAGCCCGAGCTGGAAGCTGTCGCTGTGCGTCAGCGCATACGCCGCCATGAAGCCGCCGTAGCTCCAGCCCTCGATCGCGACGCGCGACGGATCGCCGCCGTGCTCCTTGCAGACGAACGCGACCGCGTCCTCGAGGTCCTTCAGCTCCTGCACGCCGAGTTGCTTGTAGCACTGGCTGATGTGCGCGTGGCCGCGGCCGCTCGCCGTGCGCACGTTCACCTGCAGCACGAGGAAGCCCTGCTGCGCCGCGAAGATCTGGTAGCTGCTCGGCATCCAGGCGTCGCGCACGCTGGGCGCGTCGGGGCCGCTGTAGGTCGGCAGGTAGATCGGCGCCTTCTCGCCGGGCTTGCGCGACGGCGGCAGCATCAGGCTCGCGTCGAGCACGTAGCCATCGCGCACAGGGATCGAGAGCCGCACCTTGTCGACGAACGCGAACTCCGACGCGGACTTGCCCATCGCCGCCTCGCCGACGCGCGCGAGCTCCTCGCCGGTCGCGCCGTCGACGACGCGCACCACCGGCCGCATGTCCATCGCCGACCAACGGTCGATCGCGAACGAAGCGTCCGACGACAGCTCGGGCTGGTGCGTGCCGACGCCGGGCGTGAGGCACACGAGGCCGGAGCCGTCGAACGCAACGCGGTAGAGGTGGCGGCCCGTCGCGCCGTCCTTCGTGCCTTCGAACCACACGAGCTTGCGCGCTTCGTCGACGCGCGACACTTCGCGGACCTGCCACTCACCGCTCGTCACGGCCGAGAGCAGCTTGCCGCCCGCTTCGTAGTGGTAGACGTGCTGGTAGCCCGTGCGCTCCGACAGCCAGAGGAACGTTCCGTCCGCGAGGAAGCGCGGCGGCTCGGGGCGGTTCACCCACGACTTCGAGTCTTCGCGGATCCACTTCGTGAGCTTGCCGGTGGCGAGGTCCACCGCGCACAGCTCGGCCCAGGTCTGGATGCGGTCCTGCAGCACGACGAGCAGCTGGTCGGCGGTGCTCCACACGACGCGCACCACGAGCACGTCCTCGGGATACGCCGAGAGGTCGATCGGCATCCGCGTCTTCTTCGCGCAATCGACGATCGAGAGCATCGCGCGCGGGTTCGGGTCGCCGACCTTCGGGTAGTTCGCGACCTCGGTCACGACCGAACGTTCCTTGTCGAGGAAACCCTGCGGCACGTGGTTCACCAGCGTGAACTCACGCACCTTCGACTCGTCGAGCGTGAGCAGCGCGACGTGGTCACCCTTCGTGCTCCACCAGTGGCCCTGGAAGTCGCCACGCCCGTAGAGCTCCTCCTGGTAGACCCAGTCGAGCATGCCGTGCAGCAACTCGTCGCTGCCGTCCTGCGTGACCTGCCACACGTCCTTCGTCGCGACGTCGACGACGAACAGGTTGCCGCCGCGCACGAACGACGCGCGCGTGCCCATCGTGTTGCAGTGCGGCTCCATCTTCGCGCCGCCCGCGTTGCCGTCCGACGTGAGGCGAATCGGCTCCGAGTCCGACGCGGGCGCTGCAGCCACTCCTCGCCGGCCGCGGCGGCCGCCGTTGTCCTGCGGCATCACGGTCCGTTTCTGGATCACGAGATCGCCCTTGTCGATCTGCGCTCCGTAGGTCGAGGGCTGCGGCTTCGCTTCGCCGCCGGCCTCGGCATCCGGCTCGGGCTTCGGTTCGACGAACGTCTTCGTCTTCGGATCGAACCACGTGGTGGCCCCGTCCTTCTTCCACTCGACGTGCAGACCGTCCCACGCGATGCGCGCCTGCGGCGCCGTGCCGGTCCAGGCCATCGGCCGCGAAGTGTCCTCGAAGCCGAGCAGCTTCTGGCCGCGCGCGGGCTCTTGCCCGAACAACATCGGCACAGCGAAGAAGAGGACGCACGAGACGAACCAGAGAGCTCTCGTCATGTTCGGAGGATCGACAGGCAGGACGGCGAAGGGCGCGCCCGGACGGGCGCGAGCGGCTGCTTCTACGGCAGTCGACTGCCGCGTGCGAGAGCGCGTTCGCTGGCCGATGCCAGGGAACGCAGCCCGCGCGCGTTGACGTCGGCTGGCGGCGCGCACGCGCTGGCTATGCTGCGCCGATGCGCCTCCGTCCGCACCTCGTCCTCTCGCTCGTGTGCGCAGCCGCCGCGACATCGCTCGCCGCGCAAGCCGACCGCTACGAACTCGGCCTGCGTCTGCGCGCCTTCGAACGGAAGCTCGAGGCCACGACCGACGAAACTCGTCGCAAAGCCGCATTCGTCGAGCTCGATGCCGCGGTGCAGGCGTTCTTCGGCATGAACATGGCGGGCGTCGCGGAAGCCGTCGCCAAGGCCGACGCCGCGCTCGACGCACGGCAACCAGACGACGCCGCGCGCTTCTGCGAACGGCTCTGCCTTCGCCTGCCGCAGCGCCTCGTCGACAGCTCGCTCGACGTGGCCGCAGCCGAACTCCACCTGCTCCGCTTCCGCCGCGACGAGGACGTGCCGCCGATGCCGCCGGGCGCGCGCGTGGTCGTGCGCATCGGAACTGCGGACAAGGATGTCGCCAACGCTGCGCTCGCCGAGTTCCCGCTCGCGTTGCCGCTCGACATCGACGGCATCCCCGAAGGCGACCACACGCTCGCGTGGCGCATCGAGAAGGACGGCGTGACGTTGCTCGCGCGCGAACAGTCGATCTCCGTCGCGCAGGCCCCCGATGAACGCTTGCTCGCGCTGGAAAAGAAGGACCTCGGCGACGAGTCGATCGAGGCCGCGACGCTGCAGTCGCTGCTGAAGGCGCTGCGAGGCATGCGGAAGCCGAAGCCCGAGGAGACGATCCTGCCGGGCGCGCGGCTGCTGCAAGAGGCCGAGTCGCTGCGCGCGATGCTCGAGCAAGGGAAGGGCGAGCCCTACTACCAGTCCGCGCGCGCGGGCCAGTTCTGGCTGCGCGTGCCGACGGGCAAGAGCTCCGCGAACGTGCGCATGTTCGTGCCCGAGGCCGCCGCAAAGAACCCCGCAGCGACGTTCGTCTTCGCACTGCACGGCGCAGGCGGCAGCGAGAACCTGTTCTTCGACGGCTACGGCGACGGCGCGATCGTGAAGCTCTGCGAACAACGCGGCTGGATCCTGTGCGCGCCGCGCTCCAGCGGCTTTTCGGGCCAGGACCTTCCGGCGCTGCTCGATGCGCTCGCCGCGAGATACCCCGTCGATCGCTCCCGCGTGCTGCTGATCGGCCACAGCATGGGCGCCATGCAAGCGATGACACAGGCCAGCGCGAAGCCGCAAGCGTTCGCGGCCGTGGCGGCTCTCGGCGGCGGCGGCAGCGCACGCAAGTCGGAGGCATTGACGAAGCTCCCGTTCTTCGTCGCCGCCGGCGAACGCGACTTCGGGCGCGGCGGCGCACAAAGCCTCGCAGCGCAACTCGAACAACTAGGCGTCGATGCGACCTACCGCGAGTATCCGCACGTCGAGCACCTCGCGATCGTGCAGGTCGCGTTGCCGGACGTGTTCGCGTTCTTCGACCGGAGCTTGAAGGGAGCCGCCGATGGCAAGTGATCGCGAGCTGCGTTTCCCGTTCGCATCGCTGTTCGCCGCGACGCTGCTCGTCACAGCGAACACCACCGCGCAGGATCCCGTGCTTGTGCCCAAGGGCGCGAGCATCGATGACATCGCAAAGCTCGCAGCCGAAGTGCGGCCGTCCGCGCGGCAACTCGAATGGCAACGGCACGGCTTCGTCGCGTTCGTGCACTTCGGCATGAACACGTTCACGGACCGCGAATGGGGCGACGGCACGGAGTCGCCGACGACGTTCCTGCCGACGGAGTTCGACGCGCGGCAATGGGCGAAGACGTTTGCCGACGCGGGCATGCGAGGCCTCGTGCTGACCTGCAAGCACCACGACGGGTTCTGTTTGTGGCCGTCGGCGAGCACGGAGCACGACGTCGCGGCGTCGCCGTGGCGCGACGGCGACGGCAACGTCGTGGCCGAAGTAGCCGACGCGTGCCGCGAGTTCGGACTGTCGTTCGGCGTCTACCTGTCGCCGTGGGATCGCAACTGCAAGGCGTTCGGCACGCGCGCCTACCACGACGTGTTCCAGCAGCAGCTGCGCGAGCTCTGCTCGGACTACGGGCCGCTGTTCGAGGTCTGGTTCGACGGCGCGCACTGCCCGAGCGACCAACCGGAGGTCTTCGACTGGCAATCGCACTTCCGCCTCGTGCGCGAACTGCAGCCACAGGCGAGCATCGCGATCACCGGACCCGACGTGCGCTGGGTCGGCAACGAAGCAGGCGTCACTCGCGAACAAGAATGGAGCGCGTTGCCGCTCGACGACGCCGACGCAGGCTCGTTCGAGCAGAGTCGCGCCGCGTGGCAGTCCCTTTGGCGGCTGCGCGAGCAGAACCAGGCCAAGGACCTCGGCTCGCGGCAAGCGCTGCTCTCCGCGCGACGGCTCGTCTGGTGGCCGGCGGAGACCGACGTGTCGATCCGCAGCGGCTGGTTCCACCACGCGAGCGAGGACGCGACCGTGAAGCCGAAGCGACAGCTGTTGGACTTCTGGTTCTCCGCCGTCGGCGGCAACGCGGTGCTGCTGCTCAACGTGCCGCCCGACCGCCGCGGCCGCATCGCCGATCCCGACGTCGCAGTGTTGGCCGAAGTCGGCGCACACCTGCGCGCGACGTTTGCCACCGACCTGGCAGCGGACTGCAAACGCCGCGAGTCGCCTTCCGCAACCGAGGCCTACTTCGGCGGCGAACGAACGTTCGATGTCGTCGACCTCAGCGAAGACGTCGGCGCCAACGGGCAACGCATCGAGTCGTTCCGCATCGACGTGTGGGACGGCGAGCGCTGGACCGAACGCGCGACAGGCGGCACGGTCGGGTTCCGGCGCATCGTGCGCATCGAGCCGGTGACCGCGCGCGGCGTTCGATTCGTGGTCACGGCCTCGCGTGGCGAACCGCGCGGCGTGTCGATGCGCGTGCACCAGCAGCCCGCAGAAGCGAAACCAGGGAAGTGACGCCGCGACGCGCCCGTTCGCGGTCCGTCGCCGACGCGAACTCGCGGCCTGGGACTCGACCCATGGCACGCGCATGGCAGACTTTGCCTTCCATGCACCGGCAGCCGCACCTCCCACCCTGCCTGACCGCGCGCCTGCGCGCCGCGCTCCATGCCATGGCGGCGCTGACCCTCGTGCTCGGGGCCCTTCCCGCGCAAGCGCTGCGCTGGCGCGTGCCCGAGCACGGCGCGATCACCTACAAGCGCACGACGCAGCGACTCGCAGTCACGCCGCCGGCATCGTCGACCAAGATCGACTGGGCCGTGCCCAGCGCCGCGGACGGCGGCCACGAATGGAGCTGGTTTGCAGGCCCGCAGAACGGCGCGCCTGCCATGTGGGAGACGCCTGGCTTCGACGACAGCGCGTGGCCGAAGGGCAAGGGCGAGTTCGGCGCCGACGGGCCGCAGAACCCGACGCAGCGCACGCGCTGGGCCAGCGAGCTCTTGTTGCTGCGCAGCCGCATCGACCTCGGCAAGCGCAAGCCGAAGGCCGTGCTGTTCTCGATCAGCCACGACGACGGCATCCGCGTCTACTGGAACGGCGAGCTGCTGATCCAGAACGACGGCTACGGCCGCGAACGCACCTACATCATCGCCGGCAAGCAACTGGCAGCGATGCAGAACGGCGGCGAAGGGCTGCTCGCGGTGTCGTGTTCGAACATCGGCGGCATCCAATACTGCGACGTCGCCGTCGGCGTGCTGCCGTCGCTGCCTGCTGGCGTGAAGACCGCCGAAGACTTGCAGCAGACGTTCAACCAGCAGCGCGAAGTCGCCGACCACGTCTGGCGCGAACACTTCGTCGGCTACCGGCCGCCCGGGCTCTTGCTGCAAGGCGAACTCGACAAGACGGGCGCACGTGTCGCGGTGCCTCCGGGCGACCTTCGCGAAATCGGCTTCTGGGCCGCATGCGACCTCGAACGCGGCGTGACGGGCGGCAGCTACCAGCAGGAGATCCCCCGCATGCCGCAAGTCGGGGACCTCAAGCTCGCGGGCAAGGTCAACCCGGTCGGCGCCGACGGCTGGCAGACGATGGAGATCGGCGTGAAGGACACGCCCGAGCCCGCGCTGCGCGGCGACACGAAGCGGTTCGTGCAGATGCACATCACCGGGCACACGGGCTACGGCTTCGACGGCAAGATCGCGGTGCGGCGGCGGCTCGAACTCGCGGACGGAACCGCGCGCATCGCCGAATGTGAAGTCACGGTGACCGGCAAGTTCCTGCGCGGCAAGGACCAGAAGGAGCACTGCGCCGACTTCGTGCAACGCGAGAGCTACGTGTTCGCGGAAGAGCGCGACGGCCAGGATGCGAACTTCCGCGTCGCGGTGCAGAAGGCGATCGACAAGGGCACGAGCTTCTTGCGAGCCGAACTGCGCAACCTGGGCAGCCCGGACCTGCGCCGGGACGGCGAGGAAGCCAACCGCAGCTACCACGCAGGCCGACTGGCTCTCGGCCTCCTTGCGATGATCAAGGGTGGCGTGAAGAAGGACGACAAGGTCCTGCTCGACGCGCTCGACGAACTCCGCGGCCGCAAGCTCATCGACACCTATTCGCTGGGCAACGCGCTCATGGCGCTCGAGGCCTACCACTCGTCGGGCCACGACGCAGCAGACCTCGCGCAAGGCACCATCGACCGGCAGCGCCGCCGCGCCGTCCCCGACAAGGACAAGGCGTTGATGCAGAAGTGGACCACGCTGCTGCTCGACAACGTCGACACGCGCGTCGATCCGCAATACCTGCTGCGCTTCAACTACGTCCGCGACCGCCGCTTCGACAACTCCGTCAACCAATACGGCTTGCTCGGCCTCTACTCCGCGCACCTCTGCGGCATCGAGACGTCGCCCGCGTTGTGGGAAGCGGCAGCCAACCACCTCGTCACGGCGCAGTGCGAGTCGTCGGGCCAGCTCGAACTCGACTTGCTCAACTTCAAGACGCTCGCGCGCATGCAGGCCGCGCCTGACGACAAGCGCACCGCGACGATCCTGCCGGTCCGGCCAGCGGGTTGGACCTACGAGGACCCGAAGTGGAACGGCGAGAACCACCCGGCCTGGGGCAGCATGACGTGCGCCGGCATCACGGGCCTTGCGATCAGCCAGGCGGCGCTGCTCGACCTCGGCCAGAAGCGCATCAAGCTGCAGAACGACGCCGATGCCGCACGCCACGCGGGCTTCGGCTGGCTCGGCCAGAACCTCTCTCTGCGCTACCACCCGGGCCACATCGGCCGGCAGCACTCGTGGTTCTACTACTACCTCTACGGCCTCGAACGCGCGGCGCTGCTGTCCGGCATCGCGCGGATCCAGAACCGCGATTGGTACTTCGAAGGCGCGATGGTGCTCATGGGTGCGCAGCTGGACGACGGCGGATGGCCTGGCGACCACGGCCATGACCGCTCGGTGGAACGGGCTGCGATGGCGGTCCTGTTCTTGAAGCGCGGCACGGCTCCGGTCCTCACGGGCCAATGAGCACGGCAACGAGCCACGACGCGGCATGCGCGCGTGCTGCGTCGGGCAAAGAAGCGACGGACCACACGAACACTCCTCGCGCGTTCGCAATGCGCATGCGCGTCCTTCTCGCCGCGTGCGCGCTGCTCGCCCCGTCGTGCGCGACGCCTGAGTCGGCGCCGTTCTTCGCGATCGACCTCGAACACGCGTTCCGTCCGTTCGTCTTCGGCGGGGACGGCGCGATGCGCGCCACGCCCAACGAACTCGTGCTCGAACCCGGCGCGCCGCTCACGGGCGGCACGTTCGCGGTGGACCTGCCACGCGACGCCTACGAAGTTGCGTTCCGTGCCGCGCGCCTGTCGGGCATCGACTTCTTCTGCGGCCTCACGTTTCCGACCCTGCGCGGCGAACTCACGCTCGTGCTCGGGGGCTGGGGCGGCACGGTGTGCGGCCTGTCGAACCTCGACGGCCAGGACGCGTCCAGCAACGACACGCGCACGCTGCGCCACTTCAAGAACGGCCTCGACGTCGCCGTGCGCGTGCGCGTCGAGGGCGACGACGTGCGCGTCTTCGTCGACGAGCAGCCGTTCTTGGTGGCCTCGTTGCGCGACCGCGAAGTGAACGTCCGCGCCGAAGTCGAGCCGTGCAGGCCCTTCGGTTTCTGCTGCTACCTCACCACCGCGCGCATCGCGGACCTCCGCTGGCGCCCCATCCGCCCGAGCGGGAGCTGACTCAGCGTCGTCGGCCGCGCAGCACCGGCGCGCTGACGAAGACGTTGGGCGCGAAGCCGCCCGAG
>CAZEQF010000053.1:11159-15478 GCA_964514315.1 uncultured Singulisphaera sp.
CCGAGCGGGCGCTGACGCAGCGTCGTCGGCAGCGCAGCCGCGGCGCGAATCGCCACAGCCGCGTGCGACACGAACTGCAACGTTGCGCAGCCGTCGCGCGGAACCGAACATGCGCCGCTCCATGCCGTTCCTCCCCGCGCTCTGGGCGATCGCGCTGCTCCTTTGTTCCTGCGCCGCGCAGAAGCTGCCGGCGCCGCCCGTTCCCACTGCCGAGTTCCGTGGCGCGTGGATCGCGACCGTCGACAACATCGACTGGCCGAGCAAGCCGGGCCTGACGACGGAACGCGCGCAGCAAGAGTTGCAGTCGATCGTCGACGCCGCCGCGGCGATGAAGCTCAACGCGCTCGTGTTCCAGGTGCGCCCCACCGCCGACGCGTTCTACGAGAGCAAGCTCGAGCCGTGGTCCGAGTGGCTTGCTGGCAAGCAAGGCCAGGCGCCGCAACCGTTCTGGGATCCGCTGCAGTTCCTCGTCGAGCGCGCGCACGAGAAGGGCATCGAAGTGCACGCGTGGTTCAACCCGTTCCGCACGAAGAGCCTCGCCTCGGATCCGCAGGCGTCGCCGACCCACATCTCGCGTCGCGCGCCAGAGCTCTGCGTCGACTACGTCGGCCAAGGTTGGATGGACCCGGGCCAGCCGCGCGCGCTCGACTGGACGATGCAAGTCGTCACCGACGTCGTGCGTCGCTACGACATCGACGCCGTCCACATGGACGACTACTTCTACCCTTACCCGAAGGACAAGAAGCCGTTCCCCGACGACGCGAGCTACCGCAGCTACCAACGCTCGGGCGGCAAGCTCAAGAAGGACGATTGGCGCCGTCGCAACGTCGATGCGCTCGTGTCGCGGCTGTCGGCCGAGACGCACCGCGTGAAGCCGTTCTGCAAGGTCGGCATCAGCCCGTTCGGCATCGCGCGCCCCGGAGTGCCGAGCGGCATCCAGGCAGGCATCGACCAGTACGCGCACCTCTACGCCGACGTGCGCGGCTGGCTCGACCGCGGCGACCTCGACTACCTCGCGCCGCAGCTCTACTGGGCGATCGACAAGAAGCCGCAGAGCTTCGCGACGTTGCTGCCGTGGTGGCACAGCGCGAACACGAAGCGCCGCCACATGTGGCCTGGGCTCAACGCAAGCGAAGCCAACAAGCAGCAGCGGCCGTGGCGCGACGACGAGCTGGTGCAACAGGTCGACATGATCCGCCAGCAGTCGACGTCGCCGGGGCACATCCACTTCAGCTGGAAGGCGATCAAGCCTGGAACCGCGCTGCACCAGCAGCTGACGTCGAACTCCTACCTCGAGGCAGCACCTGCGCCCGCCACGCCGTGGCTCGGCGACGCGCCGCTGCCGAAGCAGCCCGTGATCCGGCTCGAGACCATCGCCACGGGCCAGCGCGTCCACGTCGAAACCGACGTGAACGCGCGGTTCTACTGCGTGCAGGTGCTGCGCGGCTCGCGTTGGCGGACGCTGTGCGTGCGCGGCCGCGCCACGCCGTTCGTCGACCTGCCGACGGATGCGCGCGCCGTCGCGGTTCGCGGCATCGCCAAGAACGGCGTGCTCGGCCACTGGACCGGACTGCCGATCACGAAGTGAACGCGAACCGGCCGATGCGCAGCGGCTCGCTGCTGCAGCTGCACGTTCTCGTCGAACGCAGCGCGGATCCGCATGGCCGCGGCGCGGGGCCCGGCACCCTGGGCCTGGCTCAGGATGCGCGAGTCGCAGCGACCCGCGGCTTCGCTCAGTAGAGGAAGCCCGACAGCTGCAGGTCTTCGTCCGAAGGCTGCCAGCTCCATTCCTGGACCGGCAGCGCTTCGGCCATGAACGGCCGGCCTTCGCCGCCCACCGGCGTCGGCGCGAGCCGGCCGCCGATGATCTTGGGCGCGACGAACGCAGTGATCTGGTCGACGCAGCTCCAAGACAGCAGGTCCGCGGTGAGGCTGCCGCCGCCTTCGACGAGCACGCGACGAAGGCCACGGCGACGCAGTTCGCGCCATGCCTCGCGCAGGTGCAGATGGCGCGGATCCTCCGCGGTGCGGATGTGGATGACCTGCACGCCGAAGTCCTGCAACCGGCCCGTCCGCAACGGATCGACTCCGTCGCCCACGAGCACCCAGGTCGGAGTCTTGCGCGCCGTGCGCACGAGGTTGCTGTCGTCGTCGATGTCGCCGAGCGGATCGAGCACGATGCGCACCGGCTGTCGACCCTCGACGTGGCGGACGGTGAGTTCCGGATCGTCGATCTGCGCGGTGCGGAAGCCGACGATGACCGCGTCGCAGCGCGCGCGGATCACGTGCGTGCGTCGCCGCGACTCGGGCCCGCTGATCCAGCGCGCCTCGCCGGTCGGGGCCGCGGTCTTGCCGTCGAGCGTCATCGCCCACTTCGCGATCGTCCACGGGCGATCGAGCGTGAGCGCCTTCTGGAACGGGCGATTGATCGCGAGCGATTCGTCCGCGAGCACGCCTTCGTGCACTTCGACGCCGTGCTGCTCCAACTCGAGGATGCCACGACGGCGATGGCGCGGATCGGGGTCGATCGCGCCGACGTAGACGCGGCGCACGCCCGCCTGCAGCAACGCTTCGACACACGGGCCGGTCTTCTTGCCGCCCTCGCCCTTCTTCGACGAGCACGGTTCCAGCGTCACGAAGATCGTGTCGGGCTTGCGGCCGTTGCGTTCGGCGTCGCGCAGGGCCACGACCTCTGCGTGCGGGCCGCCGTAGTGCTCGTGCCAGCCGCGGCCGACGATCTCGTCGCCGCAGAGCGCCAACGCGCCGACGCGCGGATTGGGCTCCACTTCGCCGCGCCCGCGCAACGCGAGCGCGAGCGCTTCCCGCATCAGCGCCTCGACGTTCACGTGGCCGCAGCGCGCGGACCGCGCGCCCCATCGTGGGCATGGTCGCCATGCGCGTGGCGGTCGCCGTGTTCCTCGCGGTCGCCGCGGCCGTGCTCGGCCTCGTTCTCCGCGAGACGCACGCCGATGAGCGAATGCGTCATCGCCTGCTCGATGCGGACCGGCACGTAGCGGCCGACGAGGTCGAGCCCGCCGTCCTGCGGCCGGTTGAAGTGCACGATGCGGTGATGGACCGTGCGGCCCGTCAGTCGCGATGCGTCCTTGGGGCTCTCGCCTTCGACGAGCACTTCCTGCGTCGTGCCGACCAGCGCGTTGTGCTTCTGGGTGCACAGCTCGTCCTGGATCGCGAGCAGGACCTGGTTGCGACGTTCCTTCTCGGCCTTCGGAACGTCGTCGACGAGGTCGGCGGCGACCGTGCCGGGGCGCGGCGAATACTGGAAGATGTAGCTCTGCGCGTAGCCGACCTGGCGCATCAGCGACGCCGACTCCTCGAAGTCCGCCTCGGTCTCGCCGGGGTAGCCGACGATGAAGTCGCTGTGCAGCTCCATGTCGGGCGCGCGGCTCAGCAACTGCTCGACGCGCTTCAGGTAGCGCTCGCGCGTGTAGCCACGGCGCATCGCCTTCAGCATGCGGTCGCTGCCCGATTGCACCGGAAGGTGCAGGTAGCGCGCGACCTTCGGCAGCTCGGCCATCGCGACGATGAGTTCCTCGGAGAGGAAGTTGGGATGCGACGTGATGAACGCGAGCCGGCGCAGCGCCGGGATCTCGTGCAGCGCGCGCAGCAACTTCGCGAGCGTGATGCCCGGGCCGAGGTCGCGGCCGTAGGCATTGACGGTCTGGCCAAGCAAGGTGATCTCGGTGACGCCGTCGCCGCAGAGACGTTCGGCTTCCTCGACGATCTGGTCGATCGGCCGCGACACTTCGTCGCCGCGCGTCGTCGGCACGATGCAGTAGGTGCACGGCATGTTGCAGCCGCGCATCACGGACACGAATGCCTGGCTCTTGTGCGGGCGCACCTTCACGTCGCGCACGATCGTGTCGCCCGACACGCCGATGCCGGCCGTGACGATGTTGGCGCCGGCAAGCGGGCTCCTGCTGGCGGTCGCCTGGTGGACCTTGACCAGCTCCTGGTTCTTCTGCCGCGCGTTCTCGACCGTGACGTCGATGTCGCCGAACGCCGAAGGGCCGACCACGAGGTCGATGTGCGGCATGCGCGCCACCATGAACCGCTGGTGCTCCTGCGCCATGCAGCCGAGCACGCCGACGACGAGTCCGGGCTCCGAACGCTTGCGGATGCGCAGCTTGCCGAGCCGGCTCCAGACGCGGTCTTCCGCGTGCTGGCGCACCGAGCAGGTGTTGAGCAGCACGACGTCCGCGCTCGCTTCGTCCGCAGCTGGCTCGTAGCCGCGCTGGCGCAGCTTGCTCTCGACGAGCTCGCTGTCGAGCTTGTTCATCTGGCAGCCGTAGCTGGTCAGG
>CAZEQF010000054.1:0-15176 GCA_964514315.1 uncultured Singulisphaera sp.
CCGCTGCGACGATGCGTCGCTCGCCTCGGCAGACCCCTACTGGCCTCGACACCAGCCGTCGGGTCCGGCTCGAGATCCGCCAGCGAGATCGGTTTCGCAAGGGACGCGCAGCCTGCGCACAGAAGGGCGAACAGAGCGCTCGCTACCAGACGGAGGTGTGACATGAGGTCGCCTTGCGTCACGGACGCCAGGGACAGGCAGTCTACGTGCCTGCACGCCGCCCCGAGCCCGAGGTCGTCAATCCGCTCGCGGCGCAGCTGGCGAAGCGCAACCTGCGGCACAACTGAGCGCCGCGGGCGGGGCTGGCGCGACGGCGCGATCCGCCTGCATCGCTGGCAGCGAGACGATTGGCGGAGCGCCATCTGCTCGTGCTGGCACGGACGCGATCCCGCTCGCGCAGGTTGCGACCACGAGGCTGTGGGGAACGCGATGCGCGGAGCCCTGCAATCCCGCGCATAGCAGCCAGACCCTCGCGATCCGTGCACCCCGCGCCCTTCGCCACGGCCCCCGCCGGGCAAGGTGCCCGAAACCACAGAATCCGTGTGCTATCGCGTGCGCGCATGCAGGAACGGTCCTTCCCGGGGCAACCCAAGCCCAACCGAGAGACCGAACGCCATGTCCACCGCCTCGATCCGCCTCCTCGCCCCCTTCGCCCTGTGCGCCGCCGTGGCGGCCCAGTTCCAAGAGGGCCTCATCACGTTCTCCGCGGCCGAGCAGACGCTGTCCGGCAGCGGCGGCACCGTGCTGCGCGCCCTGCGCCCCAACGAGACCAACGTCATCGAATGGGGCACCACCTCGGCCTGCGCTTCGCTGTCGGCCGAGAAGTGGGCGCCGCGCACCGCCTACGGCACGATGGCCGGTGACGAGAACGCGGACGGCCTGCTCAACAACGCGACGCTCTTCGGCACCGTCGACGCGTTGGTCAGCACGAGGAACGCGGCCGGATCCGGCTGGCAGAACCAACGCACGGTGTTCTGGTCGGTGTCGGCGCCGATGGGCAACGCGGTCAGCGCGCAGCCGTTCCGCCCCGGCGACGTCGCGCGCATTGTGCGCACGCCGCTCTTCATCGACGGCCAGGTCGAGCACTTCATGCGCATGGAGCAGTTCAACCAGTCGCTCGGATTGCCATTGGCGACGCCGATCGACGTCGACGCAATCGCCTTCAACCCGCAGTTCGGCGTCTTCTTCTCGCTCGACGCGGACATCGTCTGCAACACGGCCTGCGGGCCGATGCTGGTGCAGGATGGCGCGGTGATCTGCGTGCCGACGACTGCGCTGACCTACACGCCCGACATGCGCATCGCCGCCGTCGCGCCGAACAGCGCAATCGTCGTGCTGAGCGAACCACAGATCGACGCCATGACGCTGAATGCCGGCGTCACCAATCGCTTCGGCGCGTGCCTGACGAACGCCATCGACCTCGAGTCGCTCGAGTTCGACCTGTCCTCGCCGGTGACGCCCTGGTTCGGCTGCACGGCCGGACTCGCGGTGTTCTCGACGCAGCTGATCTTCTCGGTCGAGACCGGCACCGGCGCCAGCCTGCTGACGACCAACGGCGGCGGCCAGATCTGGAACGGCCCGTGCTCGCCGATGGGACGCCCCTGCGGCTCCGGCCCGACGCTCGGCATCCAATCCGGCGTCCGTCCCGTCAGCGGCAACATCGGCTGCGTGAGCTACGTGAACGCGTTCCTGCTCGAGCACACGAACCGCTACGTGCTCGAACCGCAGAACCACGTGCTGACCGTGTTCCCGGCCGGCGCGCCCGCTGGCTCGACCAACATCGACGTCGGCTCGCCGTTCCCCTTCAACTTCGTGTTCGTCGAAGTCGTCTCGCCGATCGTTCCGGCTTCGCTGCCGGCCTTCCCGTTCTCGCAGATGTTCTTCCCCGATCTGTATGCGACGAGCCTGACCTTCTACATGATGACGCCGGCAGTCAGCGGCTTCGGCAGCTTCCCGATGCCGGCGATCCCGCCGGGGTTCAGCGGCAAGGTCCTGTTCCAGAGCGTCGGGATCTCGACTGCAGGGACGTTCGAACTGAGCACGCCGGCGGTCCTCGACGTGATGTGAGCTGACGCGATCGCGCAAAATGCGAACGGCCGCTGCGGCATATGCCGCGGCGGCCGTTGTTCGTTTGTAGTGGCCGAAGTTCTCGCGCTGTGGCCGAGCCGCTTACCCGCCGCGCTGCTTCGGCGGCGTGCGGAAGCCCTTCCGCACGGGCTGCATCTGCCCCATCTCCGGCGGCGGCGTCTCGAAGCCGAGCGCATACCACACGACGCCGAACGGCTTCATCGACATCTTCTTGCCGTTCTGCAGGCGCAGCAGGTTGTCCTTGCTGGCTTCGGCAGTGAGGTTCTTCTGCGTGAAGCGCGACAGCACGGCGACGGCGTCGCCAGTGCGGTCGTCCTTGGCGAGCAGCCACGCGTGCACGTTGTGCAGCAGTTCGTGCTTCTTGCTGACCATGCCCGCGATCTGCAGCGTCTGGAACGCCGTCGTCTTGTCGCCGCCCTTGTATTGCATGACGCCGAGCACGATCTGCCCGTCGGGAAGGCGCCGCGACGACTTCTTCAGCAGGTCCAATGCCTCGTCACGACGGCCCAGCTGGTAGGCGATCATGCCCATCTGCGCGTAGATCTGGCCTTCGAGCAGCGGCATCCACTTGCCGTGCGGCAGCATCGCGCGAAGGCTCTGCATCGCGGCGTCGGGCATGCGGGCCTCGAGCTGCTTCTGCACGGTGAGCATCATGGGCTGCAGCTTCTTGCCGACTCGGCGCGCGATCAGGATCCACGCGACCACGGTGAGGACGAGCGAGAACAGGATGGCCCAGATCCAGTGCCACCAGTCGAGGGCGAAGCCGCCGAAACCGACGAGAAGGCCGATGGCCGCGGAAAGGAGGACGGAATGCATGTTGGTCGACTGCGAGGGCGAAGAAGGTAGGCCCGCGCAGGCCAAGGTCGATGCGAAAGTCCGCTTCCGGCCGCGCTTGCCCTCGCTCGGGCACGCGACGAAAGTCCCCCGCCCATGCCCCCTCGGACTCGCTGGCTGCTGCTCTGGATCGCGCTCGCCGCGGTCGTGGTCGTCCGCGCGGGCGACCGCAAGCCGCACCGCGGCGTGATCCTCGACCACCTCGAGTTCGGCCGCAGGCTGCTTGCAGGCGAGGACCTCTACGCAGACTGGAAGTCGAGTCTCACCGCAGAGCCGGCCCCGCTGCATGCGCCGTATCCGCCGTCGTTCGGGTTGCTGACCGCGCCGTTCGCCGTCGTGCACGCGACGTTCGGGCTCACGGCCGCGCGCGTCGCATGGGCGCTGCTGCAGGTCCTGGCGATCGCAATGCTGTTCGCCGCCATGTGGCGCATGCCGATGCCGCCGCCTTTCGTGAGCGAACGCGAGCGGCGATGGATCGCGCTCTGCGTGCTGCTGCTCCTGTCGCGGCTCGTGCTGCGCGACACGCACGGCGGCGGCGGCAACCTGATCAACGTCGCGATGTGCGCGTTCGCGTTCGCGGACGCAGAGCGCGGCAAGGAAGCGCGCGCCGGCTGGTGGCTCGGCTTCTCGCTCGCGACCAAGCCGACGCAAGCGTTCTTGCTGCCGCTGTTCTTGCTGCACGGGCGCAAGAAGACCGTCGGCCACGCGCTGCTGTGCGGCGCGACGTGCGTTGCGTTGAGCGTGCTGTTGCTGCGAGGCGAAGTCGCGCCGTGGCTGCGCTGGCTCGAAGGCTCGCTCGCGCTCGCGCGGCAGACCGACGCGTTCGCGGTCCCGGCGCTGCAGTTCCCGGACTTCGAGTGGATGAACCAGTCGCTGCGCTGCGCGACGGCGCGATGGATCGGCGAAGTGCCGCCCGAGTTCGCGCAACGCGTCGCGTGGGGCGTGACGCCGGGCCTCGGGCTCAGCGTGTCTGCTGCGGCGTGGACTGCGCGCGTGCTCCTGCTCGCGATGCTCGCGTGGCTGTGCGCTGCTGCGTGGAACGCGCGACGTGGCATCGTCGACGTCGACGCTGCGTCCGCGGGCGAACGGCGCACACGGCAGTTCGCCGCCGCGCTCGTGTTCTCGTTGCTCGCGTCGCCGCTGAGCTGGAAGGCGCACCACGTGGCGCTCGTGCCCGCGTTCTGCGTGCTGTGCCTGCAGGCGGCGCGCACGCGATCGCGCGCGATGATCGCGCTGCTCGGCGCGTGGTTCGTCTGCTGCGGCATCGGCCAGGCGATCGTCGGCGACGACGGCGACGAATGGCTCAACAGCCTCTACGTGATGCCCGCGTTCGACGTGCTGCTGTTCGCTGCGCTGCTGCGCAGGCGCGACGACCTGCCGAAGTGACGAGCGAGTCCGCCTTCAACGCTCGTCGGCGACGCCGAACGAGCCAACAGGCATCCAACCAGACTGCGGCCCGACGCGAACAGAGTCGCCGCGCCGTTCGAACACGACGAGCCGCGCGCCGGCCTTGACGTTCGCGCCGTCGATCGAAGCACCGCCTGGCTCCCGCTCTAGAACCGTGTCGCGAAGCGACACTGCGACCAACGGACGCTCCGCGAACTGCGCCAGCGCGCAGCGAACAGCAAGGCCGAGACCGAGGAACGCCACCACAGCAACCGCGACCTTCGCGCCGCGCGAGCGCGCCACCATCCAACCCACGAGGCCCAAGCACTGCGTCGCAACAGCGATCGCGAGTGCCGTGCCGTCGCAGCCGACAGGTTCGACCGAAGGCTCAGAACCAACAGGAAGGCCGAGCGACTGCTGCGCGAACGCGACGCCGCGCAGCGCAGGCTTCGGGTCCGCGAGCCGCTGCGCTGCGCGTTCGAACCACAACACCGCCTCCGGCAGCGCCCCCGCGCGCAACGCAGCGACGCCGGCAGAGAACAACATCGCGCCACGATGCGAGCCGCCAGAGGCCGCAGCCTGCGCATACGCCTGCTGCGAAGCCGCGTAGTCGCCTTGGCGGAACAGCCGCTCGGCCCGCTCCGCATCCTGCGCGACGACAGCAACAGCGCATGCGAGGCAAGCAACGACGACGCGCAACCACGTTGCCTTCATCGAGCGCCTCCGTTCGCGCCCGCTGCCGCGAACGCACGTTCGGCCTCTTCGACGAACCGCTGCGACGCGACGCGCGCCGCGGCGGACATGCCTTTGTAGCGCGACGCGGACAACGAACGCCGCAACGCGACGGCGCGCAACGCAAGCTCGCCCGGCAATCCCGCGTGCGCCAACGCCGCCTCGACATCGGCGTCCGCGACCGGCAACGCGTCGATCCCGCAACGCGCCGCGATCCAGCGCTCGTAGGGCTCGAGCAAGTCCGCGCTGCCGTTCGCAGCCGCGATCTCGAAGGCCGCGGCCGCAGCCAGCGGATCGACCGGCGGAACTGCGCGTCGCCGCCTCGCGCGCAACGCCATGGCGCAGATGCACAACGCCCACGGCGCGGCGAGCGCGGAGATCACGAATGCATCGGACAACCGTTGCGCGTCTGGCGGCAGGGCGCGCGACGACGGCGCATCGAAGTCCTCGGCGCGCATGTTCGTCGAAGACCCGGCAATCGCGGGCGCATCCGTCGCACGCGAGCCGACTGCAACCGTGGCACGCGATGCGAGCGGAGCCGTCACTTCGAACGCGACCGGCGCGGTCGCCGCGACGACGAACGTGGCGGACTCCGCATCGAACGAAGCGAGCTCGATCGGCGGCACCGCCGAGAGAGTCGCATCGAGCAGTTCGAGCTCCAACGCGAACGTCCGCTCGCCCTTGCCGCCGCGGTCAAGGGCGCCGAGCACGTGGAATCCCGGGATCGCCAGCTGCGGCAACGACCACGACGCAAGGTCGCCGTCGCCGCGCACGACGAGCGCGACCTCGATGTGGCCGTCGGCCCCGACCTTTGTCGACGCGGCCTTGGCCTCGATTCGCAGCACGCCGATCGCGCCGCAGAACGACGCAGGCCGGCCGACCTGCGGCACGTCCTCGACAGACCAGGACGACGGCGCGCCCACCACTTCGCAGTCGATGCGATCCACCGGCACGCGGCCGTTCACGAAGTCGTCGCGGAACTGCGTCGCCGCCGCGAATCGCACACGCGGCGCGTCCAGCTCGACACGGCCCGCGCGGCGCGGCGCAATCCTTCGCGAGAACGCGAGCACGCCGAACGTGCGGCCGTCCTCCACCACGTCCGCGAGCGCTTCCGCCTCGACGACGCGTTCGTTGACGACGATGCGCGAACGCGAGCCGCCGCTGCGCGGCGCATCCGGCAGCAGCGACATTGCGTCGCCACCGTCGAGCCACGCAGCCTTCACCTGCAGCGGCACGTCGAGCTGTCGTTGGAACAACGGCGCCGCGTGTTCTTGGAAGAACGCACGATCGAAGCGCACTTCGACGCGAACGAGCGCCGCCTCGCCGACGAAGCGCCGTTCGCGACCGCCGTCGACGCGAACGGAGACCGCGCCTTGCGCGCGCTGCGCCACCGCCACCGACTCCGGGTCCTGCGCAGCGACGCCCGCAGCGAACGCGAGCAACGCAGCGAGCCTTCGAACAGCGATCACCAGTCGCGCTCCGCGCCGCCGCGACGCTGCGCGCGCAGCGAACGGCGCAGCTGCAGCTTCTCGCGATCCTTCTGCTCCAGCTTCTCGAACATGCTGTCGAGCTGCTCTTGCGTGAGTTCGACGCGCAGCGGCGCAAGCGGGTTGTCCTGCTCGTCCTTGTCGCGCCCCTTCGCGTCGGCGGGCTTCTCGTCGCCGCCTTCCTTCGCGTCCGGCACCGCCATCGGCCGCTGCTCGCCGCCAGCCGCCTTGCGCTCGCGGTCCTTCTGCGCCTTCTGCTCGCGCAGTCGCTGCAGCTGCAGCAACGCGCGTTCGGCGTTGCGCACCGACTCTCCTTCAGGCGCGTCGCCCGTCGCAGCATCGACCCACAGGGCCCGCGCGCGCGCGGTCCGCTCGATCGCTTGCTCGAACAAGAACGGCTCGGCCTCGACTTGCATCGCCATCGCCGCGACCGCCTCGGCCCGCTTCCATTCGACGGAACCGAGCAGGTGCAGAGCCTTGCTGCGCAACGAGCCCTCGCCGAGCGCGGCGGCGCGTTCTGCGGACGCTTGCGCCGCGTCGAACGAGCCTGCGGCGAACGACGCAAGCGCGTGGTCGTAGCGCCACTCGACCGGCGCATGGTCGCCCTCTTCTGCGATCGCCTCGGCGAGCGCCGCGGCGGCCGCCGCGTAGTCGCGCTGCGCGAACGCCTGCTCGCCGCGCATCCATGCTTCGCCCGCGAACGCCGTGACGGCGAGCAGGCAAGCGGCGAGGAGGTGCTTTCGGCGGTTCATGCGATGCGACGGCGCGCGAGCGGGGCGACGATCATGCGCGCACGACAGAACGCCATCAACGACCGCTGCGACGACGCGGCGCGGGCTTCGACGCCGCGCGCTTCCGCGCAGGACCGGCGCGCTTCGCGGCAGGATTCGCCTTCGCCGGCGCCTTCGCTGCGCGCGCCGCGGCCTTGCGTCGCGGACCGACGGTCGCCCTGGGCTTCTTGGCCGCAGAGCCCGCCTTCTTGCGCGCGACCGCGGGACCCGCAGCCATCGCGTTCTCCCACGCCATCGTCAATGCCGCGCGCACCGCGTCGCCGTATGCGTCGGCGAGCGCGATCGTCGTGCATCCGCGCTTGCCCCATGCGCCCTTCGCCGGCGCGAACGCGGGACTCGACTGCGCGAGCTTGCGTTGCTGCGCGGGCGTCAGCATTGCGACGCCAACCCGTTCGTCCGCGTCGAGGCTCGCGAAGACACGGCCGTCGACGCGGAAGTCGGGATGGCCCATGTGCGCGCCTTCTTCGGCGCCTGGAAACGAAAGCGCGAGCGCACGGAACTGCTGGGCGGTGGTCATGCGACGCGGATGCTACCGCGCCGTCGCCATGCCACGCATGCGTCGGCGCGCGCGCCCGCCGCGTGCCGGCTCAGCGACCTTCTGCGACGCGCCCGGACACGCGGCCCGTCGCGACCAGCACGTCGTCGCCGCGCGCGTTCGTGCGCAACGTGATCGACGCGCGCAGCTTGCCCGGGACGACTTTGTTGCCGGGGATCACGATCGTCAGATGGCCTTCGCCGCCCGGAGGGATCTCGCGCGAGAAGTCGAACGCTCCGCAACCGCAGTTCGTCCGCGCCTTGTCGATCGTCACGAGTTCGGTGCCCCGATTGGTGAGCAGGAACGTGTGCCGGATCTCGGTGCCTTCCTCGATCGTGCCCCAGTCGAACACAGGCTCCTCGGCGTGGATCCACGGCCCTTGTTTGGCGCGTGCTTCGGTCGCCACGATGCGCGCCATCAGCTCTTCGCCGTCCTTCTCTGCAGCTGCGCGATCCGCAGCATCGACACGAACCGCGGACCAAGAGGCATTGACGACGGCGAACGTTGCGCCAGCGAGCAACAGCAGGACGGAAAGAGCGCGGATCGGGGTCATGCCAGGGGTTCCTTCTGCGAGAAGGGTAGCCCCGAAATGCGCGCGCGGCGGACCGTGGACCACGGGCCGCCGCGCATGTCTCACACAGAGACGCGCGTCGCTCAGCGACGACGGAAGTCCAGCACGCCAGGGGCGCCGCCGGGGATCTCGCTCTCCGCCCAGATGAAGCCGTCGGTCGGCAGCGGGATCGCAGCGCCCGTCGCGGTCAGACGGCCGGGTTCGTAGTTCCAGTTGCCGCCGCCGTCGGAGAACACCGTGGCGATCGGACGCGTGCGGTCCCACGTCGCGGGAGCGGCCGCCGGGTCGATCACGCCGAGGTAGATGAACACGCGCTGGTTCTGCACGAGGTTCGTGCGGCCGAAGATGCGCCACTGGCGACGCGCGACGTCATAGAGGGCGCGCTCGATGCGCACGTTGTCGCGCGGCGCTGCCGCGGGATCGACCACGGTCACGATGACGGTGTCGCTGGAGATGCCGTTGACGACGAGGCGGAAGGTGAGCACACCGATGCCGGCGTCCCCTCCGGGAACGACAGGCGGCGCGATGAACGTGACGATCGCCGGATTGTTGGGATCCACCGCGAGCGTGACCGGCGTGCCTGTCAGCTGCGTCCATGCGTAGGTCAGGTTCGTGCCTTGCGAGTTGGCGCCGGACAGCGTGACGAGGTTGCCCGTCTGGACGACTTGATCCGGGCCCGCGTCCGCGACGGCGGGGTGCGTGATGCTCGAGTCATTGGCGCCGGCGACCACGACCTTGGCCGAATGGCGCATCGTCGCGCCGCCGACCGACAGCGTGCGCGGCGGCGCGCCCGCGATCGGCAGCGCCAGCGCGTAGGAGCCGGGCTCCACCCATTGCATCTGCGTGCCGGCCGGAACGCCAAGCCCGCTGACCGTGAGCGGGTCCGTCGCAAGACCATCGGTCGTGCGCGCCTGGACGACGAGGCTGCCGCCCAACGTGTAGTCGGCGTCGATGATCCGGACGAGCGGCGAGAAGCCCGTGACGAGCTTCGTGCTGGCCGGCATGTCGAGCGCATTGATGAGCGTGACGCTCGCGGGCACCGCAGCGCCCTGGCCGAGATCGATCTTGGCGTGGTAGGCGCCGGGGCCGCCCGAACGCTCGTCCATGCGGAGGCGAACGCCGCTCGGCAGTTCGACGTAGAGGTCCTGCGAAGGCGACGACCGCGCAAACACGTCGATCGACGTCATGTCCGCGCTGCGCGAATAGAAGTTCTTCTCCAGCTCGACGCCGTGGCGGTTGGCGATCATGCCTTGCACGGTGAAGAAGTCGGTGACGACGTAGTCGGTGCGCGCGTCGGTCAGGTCGACGAGATCGGGGAACATCTGGTCGATGCCAGGTCCCTGCATCGAGAACGCGTTGAAGCCCGTCGGGCTGCCGACGATGCGCGTCTGCTGCAGGTTCTGCGTCAGGAACATGCCGGGCTGCAGCAGCTCGGGCCGCGGATTGCCGTTCTCGTCGACGACGCCGACCGGCAGAAGGAACGGGCCGAGTTCGCCCTTCAACGCGTCGGTGAAGTGGCCGGGATTGGCGATGCCGATGTCGCGCGTCACGAAGATGCGGCCGTCGCCGTCCGCCTGGTGCGTCTCTTCGCCGAACGGATACTTGAAGGCGTAGTTCTGGAACGGCTGAAGGTTCCAGAAGTGCAGACGGAAGCGCACGAACACGACCTCGTCCCCGCGCAACACGGAGCCGGCGCCATACGCGGCCTCCAGCGCGTGGATCAGCACGCCGCGCGTGCCGTTCACGCCGTCCAGGCCCGCCTCGCATGCGTAGTAGAACGACTCGTCAGGCCAGTTGTGGGTCGTATCCGTCGGGCTCGACGGCGCGCGAGCAGCAGCGGCCGGATTGGGCGGCATGAAGAAGCAGTGATCCGGGTTCTGGCACAGGCCGAGCTTGATGCCGTGCTTGTCCTCGTACCACATCGGGTAGCCGTTGAGCTGGTCCACGGGACCGACGGCCTTCAGCCCTTCAGGGCCGGCAACGGGCGGAGTGGCTTGCGCAGTGGCGGCGCCCGAGAGCGCGAAGAACGCCGAGCACGCGAGGGCGGAAGTTGCTGCGGCCTTCACAGCATTGCGCATGGACCAGGGCTTGCGATCGGTCATGGTGAGTCGGACTGGAAAGAGCATCGAAGGAACGGGCACACCGGCGCAGGAGAGGCCCGGGTGCACACCTACGAGCAAGGGTAGCCCATGCCGCGCGCAGCAAGCCCGATGCGCGCGGCGGCACTGGCAATGCGGCAGGCAAACACCTTCGCAGAACCTTCGATCCCAAGGGCCGCTCACACTGCCGATGCAGCGCGCGCGGCAAATCCCGAAATCACTGTCCCGCAGTCGGGAACGCAGCGATGCCCACGGCGACTGCCTTGTCCGCGCCGTCGCCTTCGCGTCGCAACGCAAGTTGCCCGCGCACGGCCTTGGCCTTCGCCTCGGGCTTCCAACGCAAGGTCACGCGCACGCGGCCCGGAACGCCTTCCTCCGGCGCCATCGCCAGTTCGAACGTGGCATCGAGCGGCTGGTTGGCGTGGTCGGCGAAGCGCTCGACCACGAGCTTCGGCGCGGCGTTCGCATCGTGGTCGTCGACGAAGAAGTAACGCTCCTGCGCTGCGCGGTCGGCGGCGACGGCGCCGAACGTGAGGTTGCTCACGGACGCTTCGATGCCTGCAACGACGCGGCCAGCGACCTGGATGCGCAACGGAGCCACGCCGTCTCCACGAGGCACGACGACGGACCCGACGACGAGCCCCGGCGAGTCGCCGTCGTCGAACGTCGCCGAAACCACCAGTTCGATGCCGTTTGCGCCGTGCTCCAGCTTGCAGCGCAAACGCGAGTCCTCCGCGCGCGGCTCGCCATAGGCCGCAGGCGCCGCCGCATCGTCGGGCACGATGCGCACACGCACAGTCCGTTCGACGCCGCGACGGATGCGGCCGAAGTCGACGCCTTCCTGCGGCACGAGCTGGACCGGCGCGTCGATCCCGTAGCGCAAGCGCAGCGGAACCGAGAACTCGTTGGCGCCGTCGCCTTCGCCCGATGCCAACAGCAACTCCGCTTCGTGCTCGGCGAGCGGCTCGTCGAGCAGCGGCTTCTGCGCAGCGTCCAGGCGAACGCGCACGACGAGCCGTTCGTCGTCGCGGACGCGCTTGTCGTTCCACGATGCATCGTCGAGCGAGCGATCGACGCCGGCCGCGTTGCGCGCAAGCAGCGCAGCCGATGCGCACGAGCACTCGAACTGCACGCCCAGCGCGCGCACGAACTCGCCATGCCGTCGCGTGTCCACGACGAACTCGTGCGACGCGGCGCCGCCCCACGCGAGCACACCGAAGTCGTGCTGCAACGAAGTGGCCTCGGGGCTGCGGCCGCACGATGCGAGGGCGAACGCGACGACGGACCACGCACAACCACGAAGGATCGCGGCGGATCGGCCCTGGACAGTGCTCGGCGACATCACCCGTGCGCCATCGGCAGCGCCGAGGACGCGACTGGAACCTCGCCAACGAAGCGAGCCCGTTGCGCCAGGAACGGCGCAGCGGGCTCGCTTCGTGCGCGGGCAACGGCCCGTCGCAGCGGACGTTCAGCGCGACACGCGGTAGGCGATCGTCGCCTTGCCGCCGAGCGCGGACTCGACCACGATGACCTGGTCGACGCCGGTCGGAACCGTCTCGGGCCGCAGGATCGTGGCATTGCCGCGGTAGCGCCACACGCCGATCGCGTCCACGAACCCGGTGCCGATGCGGCGGTTGGGGTTCTTGAGCGGGATGCCGTTCGCGTCGGTGACCACGGTGCCGAAGTCATCGAGCAGCGCGAAGTAGATGTCGACACGCTGGTCCCAGCGGACGTTCGAGGAGCCGACGATATCCCAGAGCTGACGGCCTGCGTCGTAGCGCGCCGCAGTGATCGAGATGACATCCGTGACGGCGTTGTTGTCCGTGACGGTGACGACGACCGTGTCCGTCGACGCGCGACCGGCGTTGTCGACGACCGTCAACGTGAAGGTCAGCTGGCCGGCGACCGTCACGGTGCCGACGAGTTGCGCGCCCTGCGTCGCAACCGCGTCGATCTCGAAGCCCGCCACCGGCGGCCCCCAGAGGTAGCTGACGATGTTGCCTTGCGAGGCGCTGCCGTTCAGCGTGATGACCGTGCGGATGTCGACCGCCTGGTCGAGGCCTGCATTGGCGACCGGACCCGGCGTCTGCGGGTTCTGCGGCTGCTTGCCGCCGCCGACCACTTCGATCGGGAACGTCGCGATGCCGCCCGCGGACGAGCGCACCGTGACATCCGTCGGCGGGACATAGGTCGCCGGAACCGGCTGGCTGATTGCCGCGTCGCCGAGGCCGCCCGTGATGCCGGGCGTCACCTGGAAGTCGCCGAACTCGACGTCGACCGTGCGCGACACGCTGCGGTCGGTCGAGGTGACTTCGACCGACAGCGCGCTCGGATTGCCGTTGGCGCCGACCGTGTAGGTCGCGCCGTGGACCGTGACGAGGTCCGGCAGCGTGGCCTTCGCCTTGCTCGTGAACGGCGCGTCGTTCGTGTTGCGCACCTCGAGGTTCGAAGGCAGCGCGCTGTTCGAGCTGCCCAGGTCGATCTGCGCGAAGTAGTGGCCCGTGTTGCCGACTTCCTGCATCGGCACCCAGTTGCCGTTCTGCGCGCGTGCAATCATCGACTGGCCTTCGGCCGACTGCGCGAACACCGAGACCGTCGTTGCGAGCGTCGAATCCGCCGCATTGCCCGTCGCCGAGTAGTAGGCGTCGTCGATGCCGACGCCATATTGCTCCGCGATCTGGCCCTGCATGCTGAACACGTTGCTGCGGATCTTGTTGATGTCGCCGTTGACCGCCAGAGCCGGGAACAGGATGCCGATGCCGGGGCCTTCGTACTCGACGAAGTTGCGGCCGATCGGGCTGCCTTCGATGGTCTCGAGCGTCAGGCCACCGTTCGACAGGTAGGTGCCCTTCGGCGAGTTGCGGTTGAATCCCGTCGGCACGACGAACGGACCGACGTCGCCATAGAGCGCGCCGGTGAAGTTGCCGACCGCGAGGCCGATGTCGCGCGTGTAGAACAGCCCGCCGTCAACGTCCGTCTCCAGGACCTCTTCCCCGTACGGGTGGCGGACCGTGTAGGTGCGCTCCGGCATCAGCCCACGCAGGCGGATGCGCAGACGCGCGAACACGACCTGCTGGCCCGGCATCACCTCGCCCGTGGCGAACGCGCCCTCGACGGCGACGTGGAACAGCACGCGGGCACGCGTGGGCAACGGCGCGATCTCGAGGTTCTCGAGCGCGTAATAGAACATCTCGCTGGGCCAGTTGAAGTTGCCCGCCTCGGCGTCCGCGACCGTCTGCGGGAAGCTCAACGGCGCAAGCGGATTGGCCGCGAAGAAGCAGTTCGCCTCACTCTTGCAGATGCCGAGCTTGAGGCCCGACGTGTCCTCGTACCAGTAGGGGTAGCCGAAGTAGCTGTCGATCGGGCCGACGCGCTTCAAGCCGACAGGACCGCGCGGAGTCGGCGTATCCTGGGCGCTTGCGTCCGACGCAAAGGGGAGCAGCGCGGCGGCGGCAACGGCAAGGCCGCGCATTGCTGCGGCGAAGACCTTGCGCACGGCGGAGCCACGAGCACGCGGCGCCGTCGAACCAGATAGGGAGTTTGCGAGGTTTGTCATCGAGGGTTCGGAAAGAGCAGAGAGGACCATTGGGGCGATCCCGTCATTGGACAATCTACCTCGCGCCGTTCCTCGTGACGCGGCGGAGAGCCATGCGTGTTCGTTGCGCCGAACGAAGCATCCACGTCGCTGCGATGGCAAGGGGAACGGCGACCGGGGACGTCGACTCGTCGATTGCGCGGATTTCGCCTGCATCCCAGGCCGCAACCGCAAACAGCATCGAACTGTCGCCATGCACGTATGTCCCGCTGCGAGACGCACAGGCGTTTGCGCCGCGCGACGCAATGCGCGATGGCACGGCACTCGTGCGATGCGCGCACGCACTTGCGTTGCGGCATCGGCCTCGGAGCGGAGGCCGCGGCCACGAGCGATGCCACGCAACGGATACTTGGATCGGCGCAGTCCGCGCCGTCACCCATGCGCACCCACCTCGCCGCCCTTGCGATCCTCGCCGCAGCCACCGATCTCGCTGCGCAGTGCCAGCCGAACTCCGCAACGCAGCGCCTCGGGACGCCGTTCGCGGGCACCACGTTCGAAGGCAACGGCGTGCCGCCCAACTACGGAGTCAGCATCGATCCAGGCATCGGCATCCGCTTCGACCTCGTCGCCGACGCGCCGATCGAGATCGATTCCATCGGCATCAACGTGCTCGGCGACGGCGGCATCTATGGCTCGCCGGTGACCAGCCTGATCGGCGCCGCGAACGGCACGCTCGAAGTTTGGATCGCGCCGAACCGCAGCGTGCTCGAACCGTCCCTGTTCGCGAACGCCAACTACCGTCATCTGCCGCCCACGCCGCCGCCACAGCCGTGGCAGCTTCTGTCGAACGCGCAGGGCCATGTCAGCACGCTCGCGTTCTCGGACCCGGACACGCCGTCGACGGCAACGTTCACGCCGCCGCTGTCCCTGCCCGCCGGCAGCTATGCCGTCGTGCTCGTCGCCGTGCCGAAGGGCCTCGCGTCCATTCCTGCGGGAACGGGCACTGCGCCCAATCCCGCGACGGACCGCATCCATCCGTTGTTCACCAACCTGCAGCAGTTGCCGGGGCCGACGAGCTTCTCGGACGACGCGCTCACGATCAGCAACCCAGGGCTCGC
>CAZEQF010000055.1:0-15045 GCA_964514315.1 uncultured Singulisphaera sp.
CCGTGACCGAGATGGTGACGGGCACCGACCTGATCCGCGAAATGATCCTGATCGCGGCTGGCAACAAGCTGTCCTTCGAGCAGAAGGACATCCGCATGCAGGGCTGCGCGATGGAGTTCCGCATCAACGCGGAGGATCCGGAGCGCGGCTTCAAGCCGAGCCCCGGCACGATCAAGACGTTCCTGGCGCCAGGCGGCCCAGGCGTCCGTTGGGACAGCCACGTGTACCAGGGCTACACGGTGCCGCCGCACTACGACTCGATGGTGGGCAAGCTCATCATCTACCGGCCGACGCGCAAGCTCGTGCTGGAGACCGCGCGCCGCGCGTTGCAGGAGCTGACGTGCGACGGCATCGCGACGACGCAGGGCCTGTTCCTGCGGATCCTGGAGCACAGCGACTTCGCCTCGGGCGACATCGACACGGGCTTCATCGACCGCTACTTCACGCCGCGCTGACGCGGCGTCTGCGCGCGGCTTTGCGAGACTTCGCACGCCGCGCCGCACTTCGAACTGGAACTCCGCGCCGAAGGCGGCAAGCTCTCGCCCCCGAACGTCGCTCCGTTGCGGAGCGGCGGAGTCCGGCAGGGCGGCTGCCGGGCAACCAGGTTCGATTCCTCGGTTGGAGGCGTTTGGATGCGTGTCGGAGTGTTCACGGGCGGCGGCGACGCGCCCGGACTCAATGCGGCGATTTGCGGACTCGGGCGACGTTTGACGGCGCAAGGCGCGGAGCTCGTCGGCTTCCGCGACGGCTGGCGTGGCCTGATCGAGGACATGGTGTTCCCGCTCGACGGCGTGAACTTCCAGCACCTGCTCACGCACGGCGGCACGCTGCTCGGCAGCAGCGGGGACAACCCGTATCGCAACCCTGAGCGCGACGTTCCGCGTTGCCTCGAGACCGTCAAGAAGCACAAGCTCGACGCGGTCGTCGCCATCGGTGGCGAAGGCACGCTCGGCGCCGCCGACAAGCTCTGGACGCAGCACCAGCTGCCGATCGTCGGCGTGCCCAAGACGATCGACAACGATCTCTCGGCGACGGACTTCACGTTCGGCTTCTTCTCCGCGGTCGAAGTGGTGACGCGCGCGATCGACGATCTGCGCAGCACCGCAGAATCGCACAGCCGCGTGATGGTGGTCGAGTGCATGGGACGCCACGCGGGCTGGATCACGGCCTACGCCGGCGTCGCCGCAGGCGCGGAAGCGATCCTCGTGCCGGAACGTCCGGCGCACCTCGAAGAGGTCTGTGCCAACCTCGCCAAGTTGCAGGCCTCGGGCGCGCGCGCGGCGATCGTGGCGGTCGCAGAAGGCTGCCGCGTGTTCGAAGACGGCAAGTGCCTGTCGTCGATGGACCGCGACGAGTTCGGCGAGTTCAAGACCGGCGGCGTGGCCGAGCTGCTCGCCCGCAAGATCCAGAAGCGCCTGGGCTGGGAGTCGCGCGCCGTCGTGCTCGCGCACCTGCAGCGCGCCGGTCGCCCGATCGCGTTCGATCGCATCTTCGCGCTGCGCCTCGGCGCCAAGGCCGCCCGCCTCGTGCTCGAGCGCCGGTTCGGCTACATGGCCGCCCTCCGGGCCGGCGAGGTGGTCGAAGTGCCGTTGCGCGAAGCCGTCGCCGAGCGAAAAGTCCTCACGGACCAATTTCTGGATCGATACGAGACCTTCTTCTTGCCGATCAGTACCCCGTGATGACGCGCATGGTTTCGAAGGACTTGCTCGCCGTCGCCGTGGCTGCTGCCCTTGCGGCAGCCGGCTCGGCGCGGGCGCAGGGCTATCCGACCTATCCGACGCCTGGGCAGACGCAGCCGCCTCCCGGCTCGCAGTCCCAGTGGCAAGGCGTTCCTGGCCAACAGAATCCGCAGCGCCAGCAGCTGCAGCCAGGCATGCCCGAGCTGTCGCCGTGGGACCCGCGCACCGTGCGGGTTCCGACGTTGGACGAGGTTCCGGGGCAGCCGCGGACCATCCCGGACAACCTGTTCCCGACCTGGACCCGGCCCGAGTCCTTCCAGGGTTTCGCGATCTTCCCGCCGAGCCTCGGCAGCTATGGCGTCTATCCGGCAGGTCCTGGTGGCCAACTGCCGAGCGCGGGTGGCCAACTGCCTCCTCCGGCTCCGCCTGCGACGCCGGATTGGCCCGCCTGGATCAAGTCGAAGCGTCCGGTTCCGCTGGCCTACCAACCGTCCGTCGCCGTCGTCGTGCGGCAGTCCGACCGAGTGTGGTGGCGCCCCGAGGCAGACGAGCCCTTCATCCCGCTCTACCACTATGACAACGCCCGCGCGTTGGAGGCTGGCGCGGAACTCGAGGTTCGGACCACCGGCGAGTTCCTGCTGATGCTCTACGGCGGCACGCGCATCAGTTCGTTCGGCACGGCCCGAGTCCGTCTCGACGAACTGTCGGAGAATGCAGCAGTCGCCACGGTGTCGGAGTTCTCGTGGTTCGAACTGCGCGCGTCGCAGTGTGGGTTCACCTGCGCGCTGCCCGATGGGTCGCGCCTCGTCATCGACCCGCCGTTGGCCCCCGAAGCCGGTGGCACAGGCGTGGGGGAAGCGGGGGTCCGCGTCAAACGCGACATCGAGCCCGGCCGCTACGTCGGACGCGCCACGATCTTCAACTTCGGCAGCCGCGCCGTCCGTTTGGTGACGCCGCTCGGCGAAGTCGCGCTGCTGCCCGGCTATCGCGTGACGATGCTCCTGGCGCCTGCGCAGGCCGCATTGGCCACCAACCTGACCGAGGTGAACGCTGCCGCGCTGGCGGACGGTTCCCGTCGCGTCTGGTCCGCGACCGAGTCGGGATCCGTCACGTGGTCGGGCGCGCGCTTCGAGTTGCCGACCGGGTCGCGGCTGGTCCTCGACCCGATCCTCGGCGATCCGTTCGGCCGTCGCTCGGTCGTAGCGCCTGCGGGCGCCGCGCCGCTGCGCTGAACGTAGCGTCCCGCGCGTCTGGGCCTTCGCGCCCCGCGCGTCTGGGCGTCGAAGCAAGCCGCGCTGCGCAGATCGTTGCGCCCGCTTCTCGCGCAGTCGCGTGGCGCGGTGGCGCGCCGCGCCGGTCAGCCGATGGCCGGCAGCAGCACGGTGAACGCCGCGCCGCGTCCGTCCCGGTTCTTCGCGCGCAGGCTGCCGCCGAGGTCGGTCACGACCCGGTGGCTGATGGCGAGTCCGAGGCCTGTGCCCTTGCCGGGTTCCTTGCTCGTCACGAACGGCTCGAAGATCGACTCGAGCGGCTTGATGCTGATGCCGCTGCCTTCGTCCTCGACGTCCACGCGGACATGCCCGTCTTCGAGGTTCGTGCGGATGCGGATCTTCGATCCTGCCGGGCTCGCGTCGATCGCGTTCTTGACGAGGTTGAACACGACCTGACGGAGGTCGGAAGGGTCGCCCAGCACCGATGGGGTGCCTTGGTCCGCGGTGACTTCGAAGGTGATCCCCGCGCTCTGCGCGGAGTGCTCCAGCATCGTCACCACTTCTTGCACCTCGCGTTGCATCGACACGGGGTTGCGGCGGCCTGACTCCGGCCGCGCGAACGCGAGCAAGCGCTGCGTGGTGTCGCGGGCCCGCATCGCTTCCTTGGCGATGATGTGGAGGTAGTCCTCGGTTCGGTCGTTGCCGTTCCTCGTCGCGCCGTCGCGTTTCGCATCGCGCAGCAGCCCTTCGGCGCAGGTCGCGATCGCTGCGAGCGGGTTGTTGATCTCGTGCGCGACGCCCGCCGCGAGGGTGCCGAGGTCGGCGAGGCGCGCAGTCCGCAGCAGCTCCTTGGTCCGTTGCTCCACGCGTTGCTCGAGGTCGGTGCGGTGTTCGCGCAGCCGCGTGGTCATCGTCTGGATCGTGCCTGCGAGCACGCCGAGTTCGTCTTCGTACGCGAGTTTCAGGGCGGGTTGCAGGTTGCCCGTTTCGATCTGGCGCACGGCGGTCCGGAGGCTCGCGATGGGCAGCAGGATCCTTCGACGGAAGAGCGCCGCCGCGGCGATCATGAGCAGCATCGTCACGATCGCGATCACGAGCACGACGCGCACGAAGTGCTCCGAGCTCGCGACCAGGCCTGCGCCGAGCGCGCGCGCCTGGTCCTCGATCTCGTCGGAGAGTTCCAGGGCCGTGCGTGCCGCTGCGCGGACGTGGGGGTCTGCGAGCTGCAGCCCGTTCTGCGGGTCGGCGAGCAGGCGCTCCATCAGGCCGAGCTCGGTCTGGATGATCTGGGCGAGGCGGTGCTCGTTCGACTCGTGCACGAGGTCCTCGACGCCCGGACGCATCGCGTGGTCCACGGACTGGCCGGTGGAGTCCGGCAAGAAGCGCTGGAGGATCGACTTGGCGGTGGACAGGTGCTGCTGCGCGTCCGTGTCCGCGATGTTGCGTGCCGCTGCCTCGAGCTTCGGCGCCGCGGCAACCCACGACTCGATGCCGTGCACGGCGTCCACGAGGATGCGCGCTTGCGCGATCTGCCGCGTCTCGATGTACATGCACTCGACCTTGTCGTGCACGTTCCCCACGAGCACGAAGATCAAGGCGAAGCTGGCGACGACGGCGAGCGAGAGCGGGACCAGCGCCAAGCCGAACACCCGGCGCAAGGAACTCGTCTGTCGCAGGCTGTCTGGCATGGGGCGGATCTTCACCGCCTCATCGGTAAAGCGGCCAACAGAAGTCGAGACGGATCGGGCCTGGAACTGGTTTCGCTCTACTTGCGAAGCCGGAACGACAGGTCGAATCCAAGCGTGACCGTCGCTTCCCCAGGCCATAGGCCGAGGGAATACGGAACCGGCAGGCCAAGGCGCGCTGCGGACAGTTCGACGAGCCCCTGGATCCGGAATCGATCGTCCGACCAGGATCCCTGCCACAGTTCCAGCCGGACCGTGTCCGACGCACGGTCGAGGTTGATGGTGCCGGTCCACTGGGAGCGTCGGAGCGGAAGGCCCGGCACGGAGGCGGCGTCCGTGCAGCGGAGCACGAGCCGGACATCGTCGTGAATCGCGACACCGAACACGCCGCGCAGGCGTTCGAGGAAGTCACCCGCCTCGCCGGGATCCGTCTTGGCCGGCTGGAGGCTGAGCAATTCGAAGCCGAGGGTCAGCGTCTCCGGGGCGTTCGGTCCCGAGCGCAAGCTGGCTTCGATCGCCGAAGTGCGGGCTCGAACCGGCGCGGTGTCGTGCGGCGTGGTGACCACCACGGAGCTCTCGTCCGCGACGAGTTCGTAATCGCCGGGCAGCCACGATGCTTCGCGGGCCGGGATCGGCAGCTCGATCGTCTTCTTGGGCAGCGCCCCTTCGTCCTGCGCAGCCTGTGGCGACGACTGCAGCGACAACAGCAATGCGGCCGCCGCCGCAAGCGGACCCAGTGTCGCGACCCAGCCTGCGAGGTTCATGCAGGCTGCCTCGCGCGGCGCCAGTCGCGCCAGAAGGAAGGCGAGAGCAGGTCGCGCGGATGCAGCGCGTCGCCGGTCAGGTTGACCAGCAAGTCGCAGAGCCGCGGCTTCTGCGCGAGGGCGCCGATGACCCAGCGCACGAGTCGCGGGTGGCGCATGCCGCGCTGGATGATCGCCGCGAGCGCCATGCGCGGACCGATCTCGGCCCGCCTGCGGGCCTCGTAGGCGCGCATCGCGCGTTCGGTCGCCTTCGGGTCCGCTGCAGACTGTTCGATCGCGTCGGCAAGCGACCGCGACCCGTGCAAGGCGAAGAAGATGCCTTCTCCCGTCAGCGGGTCGACATAGCCGCACGCGTCGCCGACGAGCGCCGCGCCCGGGACCGCCTGGCGTCGCGTGCGGAACGCGAGCGGTCCGATCCCGCGCCAAGGCTCCAGCCGCTGCGCTCCGGCGAGCCGTTGCGCGAGCGCCGGCGCAGCATCGATGTGCTGTTGCACGAACGCGTCCACGTCGCCGTTGCGGCCGCGCAGCGCCGAACGATCGGTCAGCAGGTTGAGGTGGAACGAACCGTCGTCGACGGTCGTCGCGGCGAAGTAGCCGCCGGGGACGAAGTGCACCTCGGCGCCGGGCTTCTCCGCGACGCCCTGGAACCTGCCGACGAGCGCGAGCCGGTCGAGCCAGCGGATGGGTTCCTGCAGCGACAGTTCCCGCGCCACGCGCGAGTGCACGCCGTCTGCCGCGATCGTGAAGCGCGCGCGCAAGGACCGTTCGGCTCCGCTCGGATCGCGCAGCACCGCGCCTTCGACCGTTCCGTCCGCGGCGCGCAGCAACGAACGGAACTCGTGTCGTTCGAGCCACGTGACCTCCGGCTTGCTGGCGGCGGCGCGGATCATCGCCGTGTCCAACACCTCGCGTCGGATCGCGTAGCCAGCTTCGTTGTAGGGCGCCTTCGGCAGCGCGAAGAAGCTGCCCTTCGCTGCTGCGCCGTCGGCGTGCAGGGTCATGCCGTAGACCTTGCGCACGTGCTGCCGCTGCAGCTCGTCGTCGAGGCCGAGTTCGGAGAAGTAGGGCCGGCACTCGGGGCTCAAGAACTCGCCGCACGGCTTGTGGCGCGGAAAGGCCTTCTTGTCGGCGATGACGACGGAGCATCCGCGGCGCGCGAGGTGTAGGGCGAGCGACGAGCCTGCGGGGCCGGCGCCGATCACGAGGACATCTGCGTCGCGCGTCATGCGGTTGCTTTGTGGTTCCTGGACAAGAGAAGGGCTGGCAGGACGACGGCGTCGCCGAGGAATGCGAGGCCGACCGTCGTGGCCGCGAGGGCAGCGAACTCGTGCGTGGACTGCATCCCGCCGACGATTCCTGCCCCGAGGCCTGCTGCGAGCACCGCGCTCGAGATGGTCATCGGCATTGCGGTGTCGGCCAGCGCAGATTCGACGCGCTGGGACTGCGACCCCTTCGATCGCGAGTAGCGGTGGAGGACGTGGATCGTGTTGTCGACCACGAGGCCGAGCATCACGCTGCCGATCATCGCGCTCGCGACGGACATCGGGCGATCGGCCGCGGCGAGCCCGCCGTAGAGCCAGAGGCACGGGAGCACGTTGGGCACGAGGCCGAGGAGCGCGAGCCGCAGCGAACGCAGCCACACGGCAAGGCATGCGCCCAGCAAGGCGCACGTCGCCGCGATGCCGAGGAACTGTCCGCGCACCAGCCGTTCCGAATCCCGCGCGATCTGCACGGAGGCGCCCGCGAGCCGGATGCCGTCGAGATCGAGCGCCGCCGCGCGTTGCTCGATCGCATCGAACAAGGCGACGCGCGCGTGGCTGCCGGACGGAGACAGCAGCAGCGGGGCCATCACGAGGCCGCCGCGGCCGATCGCGGCCGGGGCCGCTGGGCCGGCCGCCGGCGGAGTCGCCGCAGCCGCCGCCGCGAAGAGCAACGTTCTCTCGGGGCCGCCGCGCGAGACGCTGCCGTCGACGAGCAATGCGAATGCGTCGTTGCCGCCGAGGATGTGCGCAAGCTCGTCGACCTGTTCGCGCCGCGGGTCGTCGGGTGGCAACACCGCGAGCGGATCGTTGTCGACCTTGGCCTGGGTCAGCGCGTGGGCTGCGACGAGCGCCGACGCCAGGGCCGCTGCTAGCAGCATCCTGCGGTTGCGGCGAAGCCACGAGACATAGGCGTGCGGCGAGAAGCCGAGCTGCGTCGCCTCGACCGTGCTTCCCGGCCAGTCGCGCAACAGCGCAGGCAGCATCGCCATCACCAGCGCGTGCGCGACCGCGACCCCGAACGCGGTGAACAGGCCGAAGTCCGCCACCGCGGGAATCGAGTGGGCCGACAGCGACCAGAAGCCGAGCATCGTCGTCGCGGTTGCGGCGAGGGCCGGCCCCAGCAGTTCGCGCCGCGCTTCGCTCGCGGCATGCTCGGCAGTTGCTCCCTGGGCGCGAAGCCGACGGAAGCTCGCGAGCAAGTGGATCGACGCCGCGACGGCAACGGTCAGCAGCACGGGGTCGACCAGGACCGAGATCGGATCGAGCTTCTTGCCGAGGCCGTGCCGCAAGGTGGCGGTCAGCAAGATGGACGCAAGCGCGGGGACGAGCGCGCACACCGCCTGTGTCACGCTGCGAAGGCCCACGGCCAGCAGCACGAGGAGCGTCACGGCGATCACGGGCACGACGCGGTCGCGATCGAGCGCGACCGCCTCGGCGATCGCTTGTTCGACGAGCGGGAGCCCCGCGGCGGTCAGTCGCATCCCCGCTGGGCAGCGACGGCGGGCGGCATCGGCAACGGCTGCGCCATCCGCGTCGAGCGCCAAGGTCGCCTGCAGCAACGTCACGTCGGGGCGCGGCGACATCGGACCGCGCACGGCAACCACGCCCGGCTCGGATCGCAGCTCGTCGGCGCACGCCTCGATTGCGTCGATTGCATCGTCGTCGAGCGGCTTTGCGTCGCGGTGCCGGAACGCGAGCACGAGCGGGTCCTGGTCGCCGAATGCTTCGCGAAGCGACGCGGTCGCGGCGGCGTCCGGTGTGTTGCGGGCTCGCATCGCCTGGTTGTGGCGATCGACCGGCAGACGGTTGGCCACGACGTGGAGTACGGCAAAAACCGGCAGCAACAGCAGCCAGATCCATCGCCGTGTGGGCCTCGAGCCAGACGTCATGTGGATGATCTACGCATGGACCGTGCCAGATGCGAGGCTGCACGGATTCTCGCTACGAACTCGGTTCGAGCGGCTTCGTCCCCAGCGGGACGCGTGTTCTCCGCCCCGATGACGTCGCGAACTCGCAGTTGTGCGCAGTGCAACTCTTACTCTCGGCAAGCAGAGGTTACGTGTCGCAACGCGTCGCTTGTCGCAGGCTCGTCTGCTTGTCGCAGTCCATGTGCTGGCGACTGGGCAGTAGTGCTTAGGCACTCGAATCCGGCATGACGGTTGCCATCATCTGCGCATGCTCAAGGCTCTGTTGCCGACCGTCGGCGCGCTCGCGCTGCTCGGTGTCGGTGTGGTTGGCGTCGGATCGTTGCTCGTTGTCAAAGACCGGATTCGCATCGAGGTCCAGCTGGACGCTCCTGCAACGGACAACCTCGCGCTCGTGCGCGACGACATCCGCACGTTGCAGACGGATCTCTCGGCGTTGACCGGCGCGCTCGAACAACATCTGAGCCAGCGCGCGGAGCAGGATGCCGCAGCATCTGCTGCCGAACTCGCGCACGACACGCGCGTCGAGACGATCCTCTCCGCGATCGAACGCAACTTGCAGGCTGCGGCAACTCGCACGGAGCAGCTTGCCGCGCAGATGTCGGTGATGGAGCGAGGCGGCGCCGCAGGCCGTGCACAGCCGACGGACACAGTCGCTGTCGCAACGCCGGCGCCGGCAGCGCCGGTCACGCCTGTGGAGCCCGCGACGCAGCCAGCTCCGCAGCAGCCGGCAGCGGCCCCTGCTCCCGCTCCGGCCGCGAAGGGGTTCCTCGGCTTCCAGCTGCCGAACCGCAGCTTCGGGTTCGACCGGGTCCAGTCCTACGAGGTCCTCGGCGAGTTGAGCCGGGTCGGCTTCGACGCGAAGAGCACGTTGCACGACTTCTCGGGCGTCACCTCCAAGGTGCGCGGCTCGTTCACGGCGAACCTCGCCGATCCCGCCGCTTCGTTCTCCGGTTCGGTCGCATGCGAAGCGGCGACGCTCGTGTCCGGCGTCGAAGGCCGCGACGAAGCGATGGACGAGCATCTCGACACGGAACACCACGCGGACATCGCGTTCACCGTGCAGTCGTTCACGCCGGACGAGAACGGCATCGACCGCCAGAAGATGACGGTTCGTGGTTCGGTCAGCGGAACGATGCGGATCCGCGGCGTCGAGAAGCCTCTGACGATGCCCGTGACGATCTCCGTCGACGCGAGCCGCAGGCTGCTGATCGAAGGCCAGTCCAAGGTCCACTTGCCGGACTTCGCCGTGCCGGTTCCCGACAAGGTCGTGATCAGCATGGAGCCTGATGTGGTGATCTGGATCGCGTTGCGCGCGCGCATGGCTGCGGGAGGCGAGCATGCGAAGTGAAGTTCGCGCGCTCGTCGCCATCGCATGCTGCGCTGGGCTCGCGGGCTGCTATCCGTCCAACGTCGTTTCGTCGACGGACCGCGCCGTTCGCAGCGGCGATCCGGTCGCGCAACTCGCGTGGCGGCCGTGCACGGCCGCGGACCTCGCCGGGTTCTTCGCGTCGCGGTCGATCGAAGGCGACGCGGCGTTGTCGTTGAAGAAGGTCTTCTACGTGTTCCTCGACGGCGGGCGCTACACGGGCGCCGCGCTCGTCGACGCCGACGACGGGCTCTCGTTCCAGACGCTCGGCGGCAGCTACGTGCTCGAGGGCGGCATGCTCGCGCTCGACGGCGCAGCTGGCGCGCGCTGCGAGGCTGCTGACGGCGGCTTCCTTCGCATCGCGATGGAAGGCGGCTCGATCGTGCTCTGTCGCGTCGAGGACGCTTGAAGAAGACGTTTCTCGCCGAAGCTCAAGCCTCCGCGCTCTTCGATCGCGACGGGTGGTGGGACGAACGATGCCGCGCCTTTGCATCGCTGCGCTCGGTCAACGAGACGCGGCTGCAGATCCTCCGTCGATGGATGCGTGACTGGTTTCCCCGGGAGGCCCCGCGCACCGCAGTCGATTTCGGCTGCGGCGGCGGCTTCATGTCCGTTCCGCTCGCCGCGGACGGAGCCAGGGTCGTGGGCCTCGATCTCGCGCGCACCGCGTTGTCGGCGGCGCGCAGCCGCAGCGCCGCGTCGGCGTGTTTCGTCTGCGCGGACCTGTCGCAGCCTGCGGTTGCGGACGGCGCGTTCGACCTTGCATTGTTGTGCGACGTGCTCGAGCACGTCGAGGATCCGGCCGCGGTGGTGGGCGCCGCGGCGCGTTCGCTGCGCCCCGGCGGCGCGTTGTTCGTGAACACGATCAACCGCACCGCGATCGCGGGCGTGCTCGCGGTGCGCGTCGCGGAAGGCCTCGGCCTCGTGCCGCGCGGCACGCACGACGCGCGCATGTTCGTGCGTCCGTCGGAGCTCGAAGCGGCTGCGCGAACGCACGGCCTCGTCGCCACGCATCGATGCGGCGAGCGGCCCAGGCTCCTCGCGTCACTGCTGCAGCGTCGCGTGCGGCTCGTCGAGTCGCGGTCGATGGCGGTGTCCTACTGCATGGGATTCGTCAAGGAGGCGCGATGACCGGCTCGCTCGCATTGCGTGTGTTCGCCGTCTGCTACGGACTGCTCGCGCACGCGACGTTCGCCGCTTCGGTGGGCTTCATGGCGCTGTCGTTGTGGAACGGCATCCAGCTCGGCATCGGTCCGTTCGAGGGCTTCACGGCGGTTGTGGCGAATGCGCTGCTCGTGCTGCAGTTCCCGCTGGTGCACTCGTGGCTCCTGTCCAAGGGCGGCCGTCGCGCGTTGCGCGCGATCGCGCCGTGGGGCGGCGGCCGGCTCGAGACCACGACCTACTCGTTCCTCGCCGCGCTGCAGCTGCTGGTTGCGTTCGGGCTCTGGTCCCCGTCGGGGCAGGTCTGGCACCGTCCGGAGGGCGTTGCTCTCGTCGCCCACGCGCTCGTGTTCGCGGGTGCGTGGATCTTCCTCGTGAAGTCGCTCTCCGACGCGGGCCTCGCGTTGCAGACCGGCGCCGCCGGCTGGACTGCCGTCGCGCAAGATCGAGCGGTCCGATACGGAGGGATGCCGCAGAGCGGCTTGTTCCGTGCCTGCCGCCAACCCATCTACCTCGGCTTTGCGCTCGTGCTTCTCACGGCGCCTTGCTGGACCCCTGACTGGCTCGCGTTGTGCGCTGGCTGGTGTGTCTACTGCGTCGTCGGTCCGCGCTACAAGGAGAAGCGCTGGCTCCGCATCTACGGCGACGACTTCCTTCGCTATCGGCGCACGGTGCCGTACATGATCCCGAGATTCCCCCGATGAAGATCGCCGCCGTCGGCAGTGCCCTGCCGCAACACGTCTACGACCAGAAGACCCTTACGCGCTACCTGGAGCAGGTCTTTGCCAACGATCCCTCTGCAGCCCGCCGCATCGCGACGCTGCACGAGAACACGCGCGTGAAGCAGCGCCACCTCGCGCTGCCGCTCGAGGAGTATGCGTCGCTCCACTCGTTCACCGAGTTCAACGCCGCATGGCTTCGCTGTGCGCTCGACCTCGGCGAACGCGCCGTGCGCACGGCGCTCGACCGCGCCGGCCTGCGGCCGCAGGACGTCGATGCGTTCTACTTCTCGACGGTGACGGGGCTCGCGAGCCCGTCGCTCGAAGCGCGCCTCATGAACCGCATGGGCATGCGCGAAGACGTCCGTCGCGTGCCGATGTTCGGCGTCGGTTGCGCCGCGGGCGCAGCCGCGGTGTCGCGCGCATGCGACTACGTGAAGGGCGAGCCGAAGGGCGTGGCGCTCGTGCTCACGGTCGAGTTGTGCTCGCTGACCTTGCAGCGGAACGACCCGTCGGTCGCCAATCTCATCAGCACGGGCCTGTTCGGCGACGGCGCGAGTTGCGCGGTGGTCGTCGGCGCCGAGCGCAAAGCCGCGGGCCCCAAGGTCGAAGCGACGCGCAGCGTGTTCTATCGCGACACCGAGGACGTGATGGGCTGGGACATCGGCGCGCACGGCTTCAAGATCGTGCTGTCGCCGCAGGTGCCGGTCGTGGCGAAGGAGCGCCTGCCCGCGGACATCGACCGATTCCTGGCGATGCGCGGATTGGCGCGCAAGGACGTCGCGAGCTGGGTCTGCCATCCGGGTGGACCCAAGGTGCTGCAGGCGCTGCAAGACGGGCTCGGCCTGACGGAGAGCGACCTCGAGTGCAGTTGGCGCAACCTCGAACGCGCCGGCAACCTGTCGAGCGCGTCCGTGCTGCTGATCCTCGAGGACACGATGCACAACAAGCGGCCGGCCGCAGGCAGCGTCGGCGTCATGCTCGCGATGGGACCCGGCTTCTGCAGCGAGTTGATCCAGCTGCGTTGGTGACGCGCGCACACCGCGCGTCGGCTCGCGGGTCCGTTCCGTCGGCTCAGCGCCGCGCCCGTTCGGGCAGCATGGCGATCCACTCGTCGACGCGAGATTCGATTGCCTCGGCGATCTGGTCGCGCGTGCGGCGGTAGACCGCGAGGCTGCCGCCGTAGGGGTCGCTGATGTCGCCGCCGTCCTTGCGCAACAAGACCGCGTGGCCTTCGAGGTCGGGCGCGATCTCGAGCACCGCTTCGAGGTGCGACTGGGAGAGGCACAGCACCTGGGCCGCCTTGCGCGCGGTGTCGCCGCGCAGCGACGCGCTGCGATGCGTTCCGAGGTCGAGGCCTGACTCCGCTGCCGCCGCGAGGCTGCCTGGGCTTGCGGGCATCCCGTCCATCGTGCCGGTGCCGGCGCTGGCGAATCGCAGCCCGCGCGTCTCCACGTCTTCGGGCGCGCATCCGAGGCGCTTGGCGACAGCCGCGCGCGCAAGCGCTTCGGCCATCGGCGAACGGCACGTGTTGCCGGTGCAGACGAACAAGACGGAACTCGCGGCTGTGCTCATGACTTGGTCGCGCTCCAGTATGCCCTCGCGCAGCACGGAGAGCGCGGGTTCCGTGCACCGCACGACGGTCGACGGCGAACCGAGCGGCGTCGGGCCGGAGTCGAACGCGAGGTCGACGCCGTCGCCGACTGCCAGGAGCGCCGCGTCGAGGTCTGCTGCGGCGCGGCCGTCGCTGCGGATCGCAGCGAGCACGATGGGCTCGCCGAGTTCCTTCAACACGCGCGCAGCGAATGCGTGCGCCGGGACGCGGAGGCCGACTTCCTTCGTCGGGTCGGTGGCGGCCGGCACGACGAGCGTCAGCGGCCCTGGCCAGTAGCGCGCGGCGAGCCGGTCGGCGCGCGCATCGCCGAAGTCGCCGAGCTTGCGCGCAGACTCCGCGTTGGCGCAGTGCAGCGCGAGCCGCTCCTCCGGCAGAAGGCGCAGCACGGCGCGAAGCCGGGCCACGGCCTTGGCGTCGCCCGCACGTGCCGCGCACCCGTAGACCGTCTCGGTCGGCAGCACGACGAGGCCACCGTTGCGCAGCGTGGCCGCGGCGTTCGCGACGAGTTCCTCGGGCGGTGGCTTCGGCAGCGCGATGCGGGGGACTGGCATTTCGGCGCACCATAGCCCGCGTCTGCCGATTTGACTCCCTTCGCAGACGTTTCTATCGTCGCCCGACGGTCCATGACGAACGCAGCGCGCGAAGAACGGCAGGCGAGGATCCGCACGCAGCGGCTCGCGGAGCTCGGCACCTTGCTCGCGGGCTTTGCCCACGAGGTCCGCAACCCGCTCAGCACGATCGGCCTCAACCTGCAGCTGGTGCTCGAGGACTTCAAGGACGCGGACTCGACGCGCGACAAGCGGACGCAGAAGCGCATCAGCACGGTCGAGGCGGAGGTCCGCCGGCTGCAGAAGATCCTCGAGGAGTTCCTGAGCTTCGCACGCGCGCCCGAGCCCAAGCTCGTGCCCGTCGACCTCGACCAGCGGCTGCAGGCTGTGGTCGACTTCCACGCGCCGACGCTGCGCGAACGCGGCATCTCGCTGCGGTTCTATCCGGGCGCAGTGGGCAAGGTCCCCGCCGACTGGGACCACCTGCAGGCCGCGGTCGTCAACCTCTTGCGCAACGCCGGCGAGTCCACGCCCGAAGGCGGGCAGGTGCTGGTGTCGAGCCAGCGCGACGGCGACGACGTGCTCGTGCGCGTGACGGACACCGGCGCCGGCATCCCGGTCGAAGTGCAGCCGCGCATCTTCGATCCGTACTTCAGCACCAAGAAGTCCGGCACCGGCCTCGGCCTGCCGACGGTGCGCCGCGTCGTCGAGGAGCACGGCGGCAGCCTCACGTTCACTTCGGAAGTCGGCAAGGGCACGCAGTTCACGCTGCGGCTCCCCGGCAAGCTCACGACGGACCACAACGGATCGGCATGACCATCGACCCCATTCTCGTCGTCGACGACGACGACAACCTTCGGCAGACGCTGGTCGCCGCGCTGGAGAGCCTGCCGGTCGAGATCACCGAGGCCGACAGCGGCAGGGCCGCAGTCGAGATCCTGAAGCAACGCCGCTTCGCGGTCGTCGTCACGGACCTCGTGATGAAGGACCTCGACGGCTTCGCCGTGCTGCAGGCCGCGCGCGACAACTACGCGAACTCGCGCGTCGTGATGTTGACCGGCCACGGCAGACGCGACGTCGCGGTGCAGGCGATGGAGAAGGGCGCGA
>CAZEQF010000056.1:0-14973 GCA_964514315.1 uncultured Singulisphaera sp.
CAGCGCGCTCGCAATCATCTGGTCGATCACGACCGGCGACTGCTGCATGTCGACCGCGAACTGCGCCGCGTCGAGCCCCACTTCCAGCGCTTCCTGGACCTTGCCCTGCTCGCGCAAACGACGCGCCACGACCACCGCCGCGTTGGCCACGTCGCGCGCAGGCAGCAGCTCGGTCGGCTGCACGGCAAAGCCATGCCGCCACGTGATGCGCGGCATCGCTTCGCCGCAGCGCGCGCCGTCGCGCATGCGCGCGATCGCCTCGCCCCAACGCGAATCGAACGACGCGCTGTCGGTCGCGGACACCCGCTCTGGCTTGAGCCGAAGATCGCGCAGCAACGCACGGTCCGCGTCACTGCGCGTGCGCGAACTCGCGATCGCCTTCTCGTAGTGGTGGAACGCGTTGCCGTCGGTTCCCGCGCCGGTCGCCGGAGGCCGACGGAAGTCGCGCGAGTCCCACGCGGCCTCGGCGCGATCGGCCCATTGCGTCATCGCGTCCCAACGCTCGTTGGCGCGCATCGGCACGAACACGACGCCGACGGACACGAGCGGGACGATGGTCGCGATGGCGATAAGGACGCGCAGCTTCATGCGTCGGTTTCGGCAACGTCGCAGTCGATGCAGCAGCGGGCGCCGACGCCGTCCATGCCATCGGACGTTCCGTCGGCGAAAGCGCGCAAAGGCCGACGAAGCCCGAGGGGCGCGCAGTAGAGTCCCGCGGGTCGATGAGCGGCTACGAGGAGTTCCGAGGCGGTCGCGTGCCCATCCGTGCGTGGGTGCGTGGCGTGCCCGTCGAGAAGGAGGCGCTGCAGCAGCTTCGCAACGTCGCGCAACTGCCGATCGTGCACAGCCACATCGCCGCGATGCCCGACGTGCACTTCGGCATCGGCGCGACCGTCGGCAGCGTGATCCCGACCGTCGAGGCGATCATCCCCGCTGCCGTCGGCGTCGACATCGGCTGCGGCATGATGGCCGTGCGCACGTCGCTGCGCGCGGACCAGTTGCCCGACGACCTGCGCGCGTTGCGCAGCGAGATCGAGCGCGCCGTCCCCCACGGCCGCACGGACGGAGGCGGCAAGGGCGACCGCGGCGCGTGGAACGACGTGCCAGCGGCCAACGCCGACGCGTGGCGCAAGCTGCAGCGCGACTACCAGGCCATCGTCGACATCCACCCGTCGCTCGACCGCGGCAAGACCGCGCAGCACCTCGGCACGCTCGGCGGCGGCAACCACTTCCTCGAGCTGTGCCTCGACGAAGCGGACCGCGTTTGGGTCATGCTGCACAGCGGCTCGCGCGGCGTCGGCAACCGCATCGGCCAGCACTTCATCCAACTGGCGAAGAAGGACATGGGCACGCTCGTGCGCAACTTGCCCGACCTCGACCTCGCCTACCTTCGCGAAGGCACCGAGCGATTCGACGAATACGTGTTCGCCGTCGAATGGGCGCAACGCTTCGCGCGGCAGAACCGCGAACTGATGATGGCGCAGACGCTGAACGCGCTCGTGCGCAGCAAGCTGTTGCCGAAGTTCACGAGCGGCGAAGTCGCGGTGAACTGCCACCACAACTACGTGCAACGCGAGACGCACTTCGGCGCCGACGTCTACGTCACGCGCAAGGGCGCAGTCAGCGCGCAGCAAGGCCAGCTCGGCATCATCCCGGGCTCGATGGGCGCCAAGAGCTACATCGTGCGCGGCAAGGGCAACGCGGACAGCTTCCATTCGTGCAGCCACGGAGCCGGGCGCGCGATGTCGCGCGGCGAGGCGACGCGACGGTTCACGGTCGAGGACCACGAACGCGCGACGGCCGGCGTCGAGTGCAAGAAGGACGAGTCGGTGCTCGACGAGACACCGATGGCCTACAAGGACATCGACGCCGTGATGGCGGCACAGCAGGACCTCGTCGAGGTCGTGCACACGCTCAAACAAGTGCTCTGCGTGAAGGGTTGAACATGCTGCAGATCGACGGGACGGAAGGGGAAGGCGGCGGGCAGGTGTTGCGCACTGCGCTCGCGCTGTCGGTCGTCACGCGCACGCCGATGCGCATCGAGGGGATCCGCGGCAAACGCAAGAAGCCAGGCCTCCAACGCCAGCACCTCACCTGCGTGCAAGCAGCCGCGACCGTGTCCGAAGCCGAAGTGCGCGGCGCCGAACTCAACTCGCAGCAGATCGAGTTCACGCCGCAGTCGATCCGCGCCGGCAACTACCGCTTCTCGATCGGAACCGCCGGCAGCGCGACGCTCGTGCTGCAGACCGTGCTGCCGGCCCTGCTCGCGGCCGACGCGCCGTCGACCGTGCAGATCACCGGCGGCACGCACAACCCGCTCGCGCCGCCGTTCGACTTCGTCGAGAAGGCGTTCGTCCCCGCGCTGCGTCGCATGGGCGCGGACGTGAAGCTCCGCCTCTTGCGCCACGGATTCATGCCGTCGGGCGGAGGCTCGTTCGTCGCGGAGATCGCGCCGTGCCCGCGCCTGTCGCCACTCGACCTGCGCGAACGCGGCGAAGAGAAGCCGTGGCGACTGCGCGCGCTGCTGTCCAAGCTCCCCGACGAGATCGGCGCGCGACAACTCGACCACCTGCTCGACCGCTTCGAGAAGCGCCGCCTCGCGTTCGAGGCGACTTCGCTCGAACGCGTCGACGCGGACGACGCGGGCAGCGCGCTGCTGTTCGAGCTTCCGCACGGCGACCTGTGCGACGTCCTCTGCTCGTTCGGGGAACGCGGCGTGCGTCCGGAGACCCTCGCGGACCGCATCGCGACCGAGGCGCTGATCCTCTCGTCGGCGCGCGTGCCCGTCGGACCGTTCCTCGCCGACCAGTTGCTGCTGCCGATGGCGCTCGCGGGCGGCGGCACGTTCCGCACGGTGGAGCCGACGCTGCATGCAACGACGAACGCGAAGCTCATCGAGCGCTTCCTGCCCGTCTCGTTCACGTTTGCGAAGGATCCGCAGAAGCAGGGCGCGTTCGTCGTGACCTGCGAGAAGCGCAACTGACGCAGGCGAACACGACGCAGTCGAAGCTCCGCGCGCGCACTCGGACGCTCGATCGCATCGCGAAGCACCCGAGACCTTTCGTCATCCCGGCAGGCAAGCAGGCGCTGCAACAGCACCCACCGCGCATCACTCCGCGCGCAACGCCTCCACGGGGTCAAGTCGCGCAGCGCGGATCGCTGGCGCAGCTCCCGCGAGCGCTCCTGCGAGCGCAGAGAACGCGATGGCAGCAACCGCGTGCGCGAACGACGCCTCGACCGGCAATGCCGGGAAGGCAACGCGCGCGACGTAGGCGAGGCCGAGGCCGCCCACCAGCCCTAGCGCGCCGCCGAGCGCGCCGAGCGCGGTCGCCTCGGCGAGGAACACGGCGGCGACTGCGCGACGCGACGCGCCGATCGCACGCAACAACCCGACCTCGGACGTCCGTTCGCGAACCGCGACGGCCTGGATCGCAGCGATGCCGAACGCGCCGACGACGAGCGACAGCGCGCCGATTGCGCCTGCGCCGATCGCAATCGCGGTCAACACGTCGTCGAGGGCTTCGAGCATCTGCCGCTGCGCGCGAACGGTCGCGTCGTCGCGGCCGTGCCGCTTTGCGAGCAGTTCACGAACACGTTCGGCCATCGCATCGGGATCCGCGCCGGGCGCGAACTCCACCGCGATCTGCATGAGTCCTTCGCGGTCGAACATCGACAGTCCACGCGCAAGCGGCACGTAGACCGCGTCGTCGAGGTCGAGCCCGAGGAACTGCCCCTTGTCCGCCAGCACGCCAACGACGCGATAGCGTTCGCCGCCGATGCGCACCGCTTGCCCCACCGCGCTGCCGACGGGGAACAGCTCGCGCGCGACCGTGCCGCCGAGCACCGCGGTCGCGCGCGCATCGTCGCCGTCGTCGAGCGCGAACGTCCCTTCGCGCAATGCGAAGTTCCACACGCGCGGCATCGCGCTGCCGACGCCGTGCGCCTCGGTGCGGCGGCTGCGGCCGCCGTGCTCGACTTCGGCGTTGCCCGCGACGACTGGCGCGACGGCGACGACGCCGGGCAACCGTTCGATCGCGCGAGCATCCGCAGCGGTGAGCGGCCGCACCGTGTTGAGCATCGAGCCCGAGACGCCGAACGTCTGCGACTTGCCCGGAGTGACCGCGATCACGTCGGTGCCGAATTGCGAGAACTCCGCGACGACGCTGCTGCGCACGCCGAATCCGATCGCCGTGAGCCACACGACCGCAGCAACGCCGACGGCCGCGCCCGTTGCGGTCACGAACGTGCGATGCGGCTGCGAGCGCATCGCAGTGATCGCATACGCAGCAACGTCTTCCGTGCGCACCGTTCACCTCCGCGCCAAGGCTGCCGAGGGATCGAGGCGCGACGCGCGCACCGCGGGCCGCACGCCGAATGCGACGCCCATGACGAGCGAAGTCGCAAGCGCAGCGCACGCGGCCCACAACGGCGCGCCTTCGCGCATGCCGGGCACAAGCCGCGCAGCAACGCGACAACACGCCTCGGCGACGAACACGCCCGCCGCGGAGCCGCAGAGCACGAGCGCCATGGCCTCGAGCACGAACATCGCGCGCACCGTGCGTTCGCTTGCGCCCAGCGCGCGCAACAAGCCGATCTCCGCGCGACGCTGCGACACGGCGACCGTCATCACGTCGAGGACGAGCACGCCCGCGACCAGCAAGCTCACGGCGGCGATGCCCGTGATCGCCGTCGTGATCGTCGCGAGCACCGAGTCGAACGCCTTGCGCACCGCGTCCTGCGTGACCACGGTCACGTCGAGTTCGCCGTCGTGCCGCGCCTGCATCGTGCGCTCCGCCGCGGCGACGATCGCGGTCGACGCATCGAGGTCGCGCGCTTCGAGCAACACGCGGAACAGCGCTTCGGTGTCGAACAACTCCATCGCCGATGCAACGGGCACGAACACCGCCTCGTCGAGGTCGCTGCCGAGCGACACGCCGGCTGTCGCGAGCACGCCGGCCACGCGGAACGTGCGGTCCTGCACGCGCACGCCTTGCCCCACCGCGGACGACGAGCCGAACAGTTCGCGCGCGACCGTTGCGCCGAGCACGCAACGCGCGACGGAACGCCGCGGATCGCCCGCGGGCAAGAACGTGCCGCGCTCGACGTCGAGCCGCCGCACCACCGCGAACTCCGACGTCGTGCCGAGGATCGTCGTCTCGCGTTCGCGCGAGCCGCGCGAGACCGAAGCGCCGCCGGCGACGAGCGGCGCCGTGCGCAAGACACCGTCGAGCCGCGACAACGCCTCGGCGTCCTCGAGCGTGAGCTCGCGCGTCGTCTCGCCGAGCGGCGACGGCATGCCGCCACCGCGCGTCGCCGCACGACCTGGCATCACGATCACGAGGTTGGCGCCGAGCGCCTGGAAGCGCGCGTCGACGTAGGCGCGGCCCGAGTCGCCGATCCACGCGAGCACGACGACGAACATGCAGCCGAGCCCCATCGCTGCCGCGACGAGCATCGTGCGCGCGCCGCCGCTGCCGAGGCTGTGCAGCGCGAACGCCACGTGGTCGAAGGCCTTCACGAGCGCTCCTCGCCGACGATACGGCCGTCTTCCATGCGCAACCGACGACGCGCGCGCGAGCCGATCGCGGGATCGTGCGTGACGACGACGAGCGTGAGACCGAGCGCACACAGCCGTTCGAGCTCGGCAACCACCGACAGGCCGGTCGCGCGGTCGAGGTTGCCCGTCGGCTCGTCGGCGAGCAGCAGCGACGGCTGGCGGATCGTCGCGCGCGCGATCGCAGCGCGTTGTCGTTCGCCGCCCGAGAGTTCGTCCGGACGATGCTGCGCGCGATGCGACAACCCGTAGGCAGCAAGCTGCTGCGCGGTGCGTTCTGCGCGCTCGCGTCGAGGAGCCTCCGCGAGCACGAGCGGCAACGCGACGTTCTGCGCCGTCGACAACCGCGGCACGAGATGGAACGCCTGGAACACGAAGCCGATGCGCGAAAGCCGCAGCCGCGCGCGCGCCTCGTCGGACAGCGGCGCCGTGTCCGCGCCTTCGAACAGGTAGCGCCCCGATGTCGGCCGGTCGAGCAAGCCGAGCACGTGCAACAACGTCGACTTGCCGGAGCCCGAAGGCCCCATCAACGAGACGTAGTCGCCCTTGTCGATGCGAAGGTCGACGCCGGACAGCGCGCGCACTTCTTGCCCGCCGACCGAGAATCGTCGCTCCACCGCAGCGAGCTCGATCACGGCGAACCGCCGCCTCCGTCGCCGGCCGCGACCCTCGCTCCTGCCACGGCGCCCTTCCGATCGCGCGACACGACGACGCGTTCGCCCAGGCGCAGTCCCGAAGTGGCTTCGGCACGTTGCCAGTCGGAGATGCCGATCTCGACGGCGCGGAGTTCGAGCGCGCCGTCCTCGCGCAACACGAGCGCTGCGCCGTCGCGCACGGACTCGACCGGCGCGCGCAACACGCCGTCGCGGCGCGCGACGACGATCTCGACGTCCGCCGAATAGCCGACGAGCAGGCTCGCTGCTTCTGCAGGAGCGTCGAAGTCCACTTCGACGTCGACGGTTCGCGCCTGCTTCTCGCGGTCGAGCACGTAAGGCGCGATGCGCCGCACGCAGCCCGAGAACGTCCTGCCCGTGAACGCGTCGAGCGCGATGCGCACCGGCTGGCCGATGCGCACGAGCGCCGCGTCGACCTCGTCGATCGGCGCAGTGACGTAGGGCGCGCTGTCGTCGACGAGATCGACCGAAGGCAACGTCGCGACGCCGACTGGCGACGGCGTCGCGAACTCGCCGACTTCGCCGTTCACTTCGGCGACCACGCCCGCGAACGGCGCGCGCACCTGCATGCGAGCGAGCTGCGCCTCGCAGGCCGCGACCTCGCTTTCGCGCACCTTGGCCTCGGCGATCGCCGCGCGTTCCTGCGCACGCGACGACTGCGCTTCGATCGACGCGCGATCGAAGCGTTCGCCGGTCGACGCGCCTTCGGCGAGAAGCTGCTGTTGGCGCGCGAGCTCGCGTTCCGACAACTCGGCGCGAAGCCGCGCCTCCTCGCACTGCGCGAACGCGCGCTCTACCTGTGCGCGCGCGACATCGCGTTGCGCACGAAGGTCGTCGCACCACAACTCGACGAGCAGGTCACCCTGTTGCACGCGTTGCCCTTCGCGCACGAGCAACGAAGCGACGATGCCGCCCGCCGCCGGCGCGAGCCGCGCGCGCCGATGCGCTTCGACGGTGCCGGCGCGCGTGTTGGCGACGACCTTCTCGACCGTGCCGCGATCGACCGCGCGCACGACGACGCGCACGACCTCAGGGCGCGACCAACGCACGTAGCCGTAGGCCAGCAGCGCGAGCGCCGCCGCAACCGCGGCCCACTTCGATCCGGCCTTCACGACACCACCGGACCGCTCGCACAGCGGCCCGAACATGCGCCGATGCGCGGACTCCTGCGCGCATTGGGCGCAGGCGAGTTGCCCACCCGCTACGAGGCCTCGCGCAACGTGCCCGCGAGCAGCGGCCCTTCGCGCTACTTGCCCGCGCCCGGCTTCAGCGGCCCGTCGACGCTCGGCAGCGAATCGCCGGTCTCGACGACGACGCTGCCGAAGATGCGCACGAACTCCGCGACCGGGACCGAGAACCGCCCCGCCTTCGTCGGATAGCCATGCTCGAGGCCAGCGGGCCCCTTCGGCGTGTGCGTGTTGCCGTGCGGGTTCCACAGATGCACGACGTCTTGGGCCGCATCGAATGCGAGCACCGCATACGCGTGCTTCTGCGCGATGCCCTTGGGCTGCGCTTCTTGCAGCGTGCCGCACGCCGCGAGTCGCCGGCTCGAAAGCGCCTGCGTCAGCGCCTCGCGCACGCGCACCGCGAGCGCAGCGTGTTCGCCCGCGGGCTGCGACGGTTCGAGAACGGGATTGCCGCGTTCGTCCTTCTTCGTGCTGCGCGGCCGCTTCTTCAGCGCAATGCGCGTCGTCGTATGGCCCGTGAGGATGCGCAGCATCGACGCAGTCGAACCGCCGCGCGCGATCGCGTCGGTCGCGGTCTCGGTGTCGTACTTGTCGGGGTTCGCGTCCTGGCGCAGCGATCCCATCGCCTTCTCGAGCACCGGCAGCCACAGCCCTTCGTCCCCCGTCGAGCCGGACAGCGCGAGCTCTGCGTCCGACAGCGGCGTCACGACGACCGACTGTCCGTTGCCGAAGCGGACGAGCACGCTGCCGTCCTGCTGCTCGACGAACATGCGCTTCAGCGCCACAGGATCGCGATGCGCGAATGCGCCCACCGCCGCGACGAAGAAGCAGTCGCCGAGCGGCCCTTGCTTGCACGCGTCGATGTCCGGCGTCTCGTCGAGGAACAACGCGCGCTTGCTGTTGCGGATCTTCTTCAACCCGCTCGCGTAGCTGGACTGGAAGTTGGGCTTGCGCAGCGGTGGCGTCGTCGAAGGCGTCGTCGTCGCTACGGACGTCGATGCCTGCACAGGCTCGCCCGAGTCGCGGCGGTCCGCGTCGTCCGCCGCGCGATCCGTGTCGGCGACCGGCGCAGGCGTCGCGGGCGCCGCGGGCTTTGCCGCAGCCTTCGCGGGAGCCGCTGGCTTCGACAGGACCTCCTTCGTCAGCGGCGGCACCTCGTACTTGCCGCTGCGCACCACGCGCTTCAGCGCCGCCGCAGCCGCAGCCTCCTCGCCCTGCACGCGGTGGCTCACGCACAGCACGTCGAGCTCGTGCTTCGACAACGTGCCGTCGCGGTCCTGGTCCCAGGTGTCGAAGTGCGCGCGCACGACGTCGGCGAAGGTCCGTGCCGCCTGCGGCTTCGGCTGCGCGGCGGCGGGTGCCGGGTCCTGCGCGAAGACGGCGAGCAACAGGGCGAGGGACAGCATGGGCGGCGGAGATTAGCGACTTCGCCAGCGGACCTGGCGATCACCAAATGCCCCCCAATGCGGCAAGCCGCATCGCACCCACCGGACGACTTCGGTCGAACGGCTGTGCTCCGACCGAGGAGGGAGCCCTTCCCGGCCCCCGCCCAAGCCGGCTCCCGCTCGCCCGCCACCTCCAGATACTCACCAGTATCTAACTGGCGCGCCCCTTCCCCCAACCCTACCTTCCCCCGCTCGTTTCGCCGCCCGACCGGGCTGCGGACGACCCTTCCCCCAAGGCTCCCCCCGATGGCACTCGCCGACGGCAAGCGCATCACTCCCGGCACCAAACCCGACTGGCTCAAGGTCAAGGTGCCTGCGGGCAAGACCGTGGCCCGGCTCGAAGGGCTGCTGCGCGAACGCAACCTGCACACCGTGTGCGAAGAGGCCCGCTGCCCCAACATGGGCGAGTGCTGGGACTCGGGCACGGCGACGTTCATGGTGCTCGGCGACACCTGCACGCGCGGATGCCGGTTCTGCGCGGTGAAGACGCACGCGCAGGGCAACCCCGTCGACCACGACGAGCCGGAGAAGGTCGCCGAGGCCTGCGAGGCGATGGCCCTCAAGTATGTCGTCCTGACGATGGTCGACCGCGACGACCTCGACGACGGCGGCAGCGCGCACGTCGCGGCGACGATCCAGGCGATCAAACGCCGCGACCCCAACATGCTGGTCGAGGCGCTGGTCGGCGACTTCCAGGGCCGCCGCGACCAGATCGAAGGCGTGCTGAAGGGCAAGCCCGACGTGTTCGCGCACAACGTCGAGACGGTGCTGCGCCTCACGCCGCGCGTGCGCGACCACCGCTGCAGCTACATCCGTTCGCTCCAGGTCCTGAAGTCCGCGAAGGAGATCGTCCCCGGCATCGTGACCAAGAGCTCGCTGATGCTCGGCCTCGGCGAGAGCGAGCGCGAACTGGAGCAGGCGATGGACGACCTGCGCGAACACGACGTCGACGTCGTGACGTTCGGCCAGTATCTGCGTCCGTCGCTGCTGCACCTGCCGGTGCGCGAGCACGTGACGCCCGCCCGTTTCGCCGCGCTCGAGCAGCGCGCGCAGAAGAAGGGCTTCCTCTACGTCGCGTCGGGTCCGCTCGTCCGGTCGAGCTACAAGGCCGCCGAGTTCTACATCGCCGGCATGTTGCGCCAGCGCAAGGACCTCGAAGCCGCGCGCATTGAGGCGCAGCAACGCGACGCCGCGAACGCATCCCAACCCGCCAAGGACACGGAATGAGCGCAGACCTCGTCTCGATCATCGACAAGGACGGCAAGGCCCAGAAGGGCAAGGACCCGGGCCTTCCGAAAGAAGAACTGCAGCGCCTCTACCGCCTCATGGTGGCGACGCGCCTGCTCGACGAACGCGGCCTCGCGATGCAGCGCCAGGGCCGCATCGGCTTCTACCTCCAGTCGACGGGACAAGAGGCGTCGCACCTCGGCGCGGCCTACGCGCTCGACGACGGCGACTGGCTGTTCCCGGCCTATCGCCAGCCAGGCATCCTGCTGCTGCGCAACGTCGGCATCGACAAGATCGTCAGCGAGTGGCTCGGCAACTCCGGCGACACGAGCAAGGGCCGCCAGATGCCCGTGCACTACAGCTTCCGCGAGGCGAACTTCGTCTCGATCAGCTCGCCGATCGGCACGCAGCTCACGCAAGCGGCCGGCGCCGGCATGGCGGCGCGCATTCGCGGTGACGACACCGTGTTCATGACGTTCTGCGGCGACGGCGGCACGAGCAGCAACGACTTCCACACCGGCCTCAACTTCGCCGGCGTCTACAAGGCCCCCGTCGTGTTCATCTGCGAGAACAACGGCTGGGCGATCTCCGTGCCGCAGAAGTGCCAGACCGCGTCGGAGACGATGGCGATCAAGGCGCAGGCCTACGGCATGCCGGGCGTCCGCGTCGACGGCAACGACATCCTCGCCGTCTACTCGGTGACGAAGGCCGCGGTCGACCGCGCGCGCAAGGGCGACGGCCCGACGCTGATCGAGACCGTCACGTATCGCATGGCCTCGCACAGCAGCAGCGACGACGCGTCGCGCTACCGCGATGCCAAGGAATACGAGGCCTGGAAGAAGAAGGACCCGATCGCCCGCTTCCAGCTCTACCTGAAGGGCAAGAAGCTCTGGGACGAGAAGTTCGAGACCGAGGTCGTCGAGACCGCGAAGGCGCAGATCGCGGACGCGGTCAAGGTCGCCGAAGCGCGCGAGAACCCGGCGGCGTCGACGTTGTTCGACGACGTCTACATGAACCTAACGCCGCAGCTGAAGGCGCAGCGCCAAGAGCTCGCGGACCTCATCGCCAAGGGCGGCGTCGGCGCCGACATCGGCCACTTCCCGCTCTGATCGCAGAACCACGCATCCACAGGACGGAATCATGACTGCAACCGAGACCAACACCGGCACGGCCAAGGCCGGAACGAAGGTGATGACGCTGCTCGAAGCGATCACCGATGCGATGCGCCACGAGATGAAGAACGACGACCGCGTCCTCGTGTTCGGCGAAGACGTCGGCAAGAAGGGCGGCGTGTTCGGCGCGACGATGGGACTGCAGGAGCAGTTCGGCGAGAAGCGCTGCTTCGACTCGCCGCTCTCCGAGTGCGGCATCATCGGCACCGGCATCGGCATGGCCCTCTACGGCATGCGCCCGGTCGCCGAGATCCAGTTCCTCGACTTCATCTACCCGGCCTTCGACCAGATCGTCAGCGAAGCCGCGAAGATGCGCTATCGCTCGGGCGGCGAGTACACGTGCCCAATGGTGATCCGTTCGCCCTACGGCGGCGGCATCCGCGGCGGCCACTACCACAGCCAGTCGAGCGAGGCCTACTTCTGCCACACGCCTGGCCTCAAGGTCGTGATCCCGAGCACGCCGGCCGACGCAAAGGGCCTGCTGATCGCATCGATCCGCGACGAGGACCCGGTGATGTTCCTCGAGCCCAAGGCGCCCTACCGCCATGCGAAGGGCGAAGTGCCGCTCGGCGAACACGTCGTGCCGCTCGGCAAGGCGCGCATCGCGCGCGAAGGCACGGACTGCACGGTGCTGTGCTACGGCGCGATGGTGCCGGTGTGCCTCGCCGCCGCGGAAGCCGCGGCCGAACAGGGCAAGAGCATCGAGGTCGTCGACCTCCGCACGCTCGTGCCGCTCGACGAGGAGACGGTGCTGGAGTCGGTCAGGAAGACCGGCCGCTGCGTCGTCGTCTACGAAGCGCCCAAGACCTGCGGCTACGGCGCCGAGTTGTCGGCGATCGTCGCCGAGAAGGCGATCGAGTACCTCGAAGGCCCGGTGGTCCGCGTCGCCGGCTTCGACACGCCGTTCCCCTACACGCTCGAACCGCTCTACATGCCGGACCAGAAGCGCGTGCTCGCCGGCATCGAGAAGACCTTCGTCTGGTGAGCGCAGACGCGCGCGCCTGACAGCATCCCCATTCGCATACCGACAATCAGGAACTGACTACGGACATGGCTACCAAGGAATTCAAGTTGCCCGACATCGGCGAAGGCATTGCCGAGGGCGAGATCGTCAGCTGGAAGGTCAAGGCCGGACAGCAGGTGAAGGAAGAGGACGAGTTCGTCGAAGTGATGACGGACAAGGCGACCGTGACGATCACGGTTCCGTACTCGGGCGTGATCGCCGAGCTGCGCTGCAAGGAAGGCGACGTCGTCCCGGTCGGCTCCGTGATCGCGGTGATCGACGCTGGCGCGGCCGGCGGCTCCGCACCCGCTGCGGCGGCTCCGGCTCCGGCCGCTGCGCCGAAGCCCGCTGCTGCTCCCGCTCCCGCTCCCGCCGCGGCGAAGCCCGCTGCTCCGGCTCCTGCTCCGGCCCCCGCCAAGCCCGTCGCAGTCCCGCCGCCCGCGCCGCGTCCCGCTGCAGCACCCGCTGCCGCAGCAGCTCCGGCAGCGCCCGCCGCATTCGTGCAAGCGTCGCCCGGCAAGGTCCTCGCAGCCCCGGCCACGCGCCGTCGCGCGCGCGAACTCGGCATCGACCTGACGGCCGTCTCCGCCACCGGCCCGCGCGGCCGCATCACCAATGACGACCTCGCCAACGTCGGCGCAGGCGCACGTCCGGCGGCAGCCGCTGGCGCAGCAGCGCCCGCCGCAGGTCGCGCGTTCGCGCCGATCTCGATCGCGCCGGCGCCCGCTGGCCGCACCGAGGAGCGCACGCCGTTCCGCGGCCTGCGTCGCAAGATCGCCGAGGCGATGACGCGGTCGAAGTTCACCGCGACGCACTTCACCTACGTCGACGACATCGACGTCACGGAGCTCGTCAAGATCCGCGGCGAGGCGAAGAACGCGCTGAAGGACCAGGGCGTCAACATCACGTACCTGCCGTTCATCATGAAGGCGATCGTCGCGGCGATGCGCCAGTTCCCGATGATGAACAGCTCGCTCGACGAGTCGACCAACGAGCTCGTCGTGAAGCACTACTACAACTTCGGCATCGCGACGGACACCGACAACGGCCTCATCGTCCCCGTCGTCAAGGACGTCGACCGCAAGTCGGTCGCCGAACTGGCGCGCGACATCCAGGACCTCGCGGCGCGCACGCGCGACGGCAAGGTCACGGTCGACGACCTGACGGGCGGCACGTTCACGATCACGAACGCCGGCAACATCGGCGGCCTGTTTGCGACGCCGGTCATCAACTTCCCCGAAGTCGCGATCATGGGCGTGCACGCGATCAAGGACGCGGCCATCGTCAAGGACGGCGCGATCGTCGTGGGCAAGAAGATGTACCTGTCGGTCTCGATCGACCACCGCATCGTCGACGGCGCCACGGGCGCGCGTTGGATGAACGTCGTCAAGGAATGCCTCGAGCAGCCTTGGCGTCTGCTGCTGGCCTGATCCCCCGATAGTTCCGCTCCGCGATGGCGACCAAGAAGGCACCGAAGTCCGCGTCGAAGAAGCCTGCAGCGACGGCCACCCTGGGCAAGCGCCCGGGGGCGGCCAAGAAGCAGGCGAAGCCGGCGGCTCCCGCAGCGAAGAAGGCCGCCGCCAGCAAGCCAGCCTTGCGAGCGGCAGCGGCCGCCAAGCCCGAGGCCTCGTGCGCGGCGATGCCGCAATCGCTCGGCCTCGTGCGCGTGCTGCGCGACGACGGCTCGGTCCTTCCTGGCGCCGATCCGAAGCTGCCCGTGGCGACGATGCTGTTCCTCTACGAGCAGATGGTCCAGGTGCGCGAGTTCGATCGCCGCATGCTGATGCTGCAGCGCCAGGGACGCATCGGCTTCTACGGTCCGATCCTCGGCCAAGAGGCGGCGACCGTCGGCTCGACGGCGGCGATGGAAGCGCGCGACTGGGTGTTCCCCGCGCTGCGCGAAGGCGCTGCCGCAATGATGCGCGGCCTGCCGCTCGGCGAGGCGATCAACCAGCTGATCGGCAACGGCAACGACCGCTGCAAGGGCCGCCAGATGCCGTGCCACTACACGTTCAAGGAGGGCAACTACTACGGCATGTCCTCCGTGATCGGCACGCAGATCAGCCACGCAGTCGGCGCCGCGATGGCGGCCAAGACGCGCGGCGACGACGTCGTCGTGCTCGGCTACATGGGCGACGGCGCGACGTCGGCCAACGACTTCCACTGCGGGATGAACTTCGCCGCGGTCTACCGCGCGCCGTGCATCCTGTTCTGCCAGAACAACCAGTGGGCCATCTCGGTGCCCATCAGCAAGCAGAGCGCGTCGGAGACGATCGCGCAGAAGGGCGAGGCCTATGGCATGCCCTCGGTGCGCGTCGACGGCAACGACATCCTCGCCGTCTACTCCGTCACCAAGGCCGCAGTCGAACGCGCGCGCAACGGCGAAGGCCCGACCTTCATCGAAGCCGTGACCTATCGCCGCCTCGGCCACTCGTCGAGCGACGACCCGACCAAGTATCGCGACGAGAGCGAAGTGAAGGCCTGGGAGCAGAAGGACCCGGTCGATCGCTTCCGCAAGTTCCTGATCGCGCGCGGCCTCTGGGACGACACCAAGGAGACGGCGTTGAAGGAACGCATCGCCAAGGCCGTCAACGACGCGATCGCCGCGGCAGAGGGCGTCGGCCCGCCGGCGGACGAGACGCTCGTGACGGATGTCTATGCGCAGGTCACGCCGCAGTTGAAGGAGCAGTTGGCGGAAGTGCTCGCGCTCG
>CAZEQF010000057.1:0-2293 GCA_964514315.1 uncultured Singulisphaera sp.
GTCGCCGACGACCTCGTCAACGAGGGCGGCATCATGGACCTCTGGGTGCGCGAGGCGCGGCTGTTCAAGTACGGCTCCGGCACCGGCTCCAACTTCTCGCGGCTGCGTGGAGAGGGCGAGCGCCTCTCGGGCGGCGGCCGCTCGTCGGGCCTCATGAGCTTCCTCAAGATCGGCGACCGCGCCGCGGGCGCGATCAAGTCGGGCGGCACGACGCGCCGCGCGGCGAAGATGGTGACGGTCGACATCGACCACCCCGACATCGAGCAGTACATCAACTGGAAGGTGATCGAGGAGCAGAAGGTCGCGGCGCTCGTCACCGGCTCCAAGCTCTGCAACCGCCACCTCAACGCGATCATGGCCGCGTGCGACCGCGCGGCCGGCGAGGCGGGCTTCGACCCGAAGGCCAACCGCGCGCTGCGCCAGGCGATCTCCGCCGCGCGCAAGGCGCTGATCCCCGAGAACTACGTCCAGCGCGTGATCGAGTTCGCGAAGCAGGGCTACGCGTCGATCGAGTTCCCCGTCTACAACACCGACTGGGACTCCGAGGCCTACCTGACGGTCTCCGGCCAGAACTCGAACAACTCCGTGCGCGTGACCAACGCCTTCCTCGACGCCGTCGAGTCCGGCGGCGACTGGCAGCTCACGCGCCGCCTCGACGGCAAGGCCCACAAGACCGTCAAGGCGCGCGAGCTCTGGGACCAGATCGCGCACGCGGCCTGGGCCTCGGCCGACCCGGGCCTGCAGTACGACACCACCATCAACGAGTGGCACACCTGCCCGAACTCGGGGCGCATCAACGCCTCGAACCCGTGCTCCGAGTACATGTTCCTCGACGACACGGCGTGCAACCTCGCGTCGATCAACCTCGTCAAGTTCCTCAATGAGGACGGCTCGTTCGACATCGAGGGCTTCAAGCACGCGACGCGCATCTGGACGGTCGTGCTCGAAGTCAGCGTGCTGATGGCGAGCTTCCCGAGCCAGCCGATCGCGAAGAAGAGCTACGAGTTCCGCACGCTGGGCCTCGGCTTCGCCAACCTCGGCACGATCCTGATGCGTTCGGGCATCCCCTACGCGTCGCCCAAGGCCTACGCGATCGCCGGCGCGATCAGCGCGGTGATGTGCGGCGAGTCCTACGCGACCTCTGCGGAGATGGCGAAGGAACTGGGCGCGTTCCCCGGCTACGAGCGCAACAAGGAGACGATGCTGCGGGTCATCCGCAACCACCGTCGCGCCGCCTACGCGGCGAGCGCCTCGGAGTACGAGGGCCTGTCCATCACGCCGGCGGGCATCGACGCCCAGCTGTGCCCGAAGGACCTGCTCGAAGCCGGCCGTGTCGCCTGGGACAAGGCGCTCGTGCTCGGTGAGAAGCACGGCTACCGCAACGCGCAGGTCACCGTCATCGCGCCGACCGGCACGATCGGCCTGCTGATGGACTGCGACACGACCGGCGTCGAGCCGGACTTCGCGCTCGTCAAGTTCAAGAAGCTCGCCGGCGGCGGCTACTTCAAGATCGTCAACCAGAGCCTGCCGCCGGCCCTCAAGAAGCTCGGCTACTCGCCGGCGCAGATCGACGAGATCGTCGCCTACGTGATCGGCCGCAAGACGCTCGCTGGCGCCCCGGCGGTCAACCACGAGACGCTCGCGCAGAAGGGCTTCGACAGCGCCGCGATCCGCAAGGTCGAGGAGTCGTTGAAGTCGGCCTTCGACCTGAACTTCGCGTTCAGCAAGAGCGTGCTCGGCGAGGAGTTCCTCAAGTCGACGTTCGGCCTCACGGACGCCCAGCTCGGCGACTGGTCCTTCGACCTGCTGCGCCACATCGGCTTCGCCAAGGCCGAAGTGCAGGCGGCGACGGACTACGTCTGCGGCACGATGACGATCGAAGGCGCGCCGCATCTCAAGGACGCGCACCTGCCGATCTTCGATTGCGCCAACCGCTGTGGCCGCATCGGCAAGCGCTACATCCCGTTCGCCGCGCACATCCACATGATGGCGGCGGTGCAGCCGTTCATCAGCGGCGCCATCAGCAAGACGATCAACATGCCTGCCGACGCGACGATCGCGGAGGTCAAGGATGCGTATCGCCTCGGCTGGCGTTCGATGCTGAAGGCAGTCGCGCTCTACCGCGACGGCAGCAAGCTGAGCCAGCCCCTCAACACGAGCCTCGTCGACGATTCGGCGACGTCGATGCCGGCGGAGACGCAGGCCATCGCGCAGCGCATCACGGAGCGCGTCGTGCACCGCTACCTCGCGAAGCGTCGCAAGCTGCCGCAGCGCCGCGCGGTCGTACTCCTGC
>CAZEQF010000057.1:2352-14891 GCA_964514315.1 uncultured Singulisphaera sp.
GGCGCTGCGTTCCGGAGCTTGATGAACTGCTTCGCGATCGCGGTGTCGCTCGGCTTGCAGCACGGCGTGCCGCTCGAGGAATTCTCGGACGCGTTCGTCTTCACGCGCTTCGAGCCCAACGGCGTCGTCCAGGGCCATGACCAGATCAAGATGGTCACGAGCGTGATCGACTACGTCTTCCGTGAGCTGGCGATCAGCTACCTCGGCCGCACCGACCTGTGCCAGGTGCAGAACGAGGACCTTCGCCACACGACGATGGGCGGCAAGAGCCCGGAGTACACCGAAGAAGAAGTCGTCTCCGAGCAGGTCTACGACGTCGACGAAGTGCGTCAGGAGCCGGTCGCGGACCGTCTCCACCCGCACAGCCGCGGCATCGAGCGCAACGTCTCCGACGATGGCGCAGCGCCCGTGGCTCGCGGTGGCTCGGATGCGCCGCGCGGCGGCGCACAGACGGCGACTGCGGTTGCCACGGAAAGCCAGAAGCTGCGCAAGAAGATCGCCGAGGCCCGCCTGAAGGGCTACGAGGGCGACGCGTGCGGCGGCTGTGGCGCCTTCACGCTCGTTCGCAACGGCACGTGCCTCAAGTGCGTGTCGTGCGGCGGGACGAGCGGCTGCAGCTGAGGCGCTCCCTGCGGTGGCCGCTCTCGCGGCCACGCTGAGCCCACCAACAGAATCTGTCCAGTCTGCGGCCCGTCGAGCGAGCAATCGCGCGGCGGGCCGCGGCGTTTTGTGCGGCGCTCGTCCAGCAGGACGCATCGCCTGCCGCTGCGCGCGGCGCAACGGCCCTGCCGCCCGCGCCAGCGAACTCGGCCTCCCCCGTCAGCGAACGCGCTCGAGCTTGCTGATGCGGCCGTGGACGTTCCAGTCCATGACGAACAGGTTGCCCTCGCGGTCTGCGCACACGGAGTGCGGTGCGAAGAAGCGGTCCTTGGCCCACAGCTCCGGCGCAACCTGGTTGGTCGCGAGCTTGTCCTGCGGCGCGCCTTCGCCGAGCACGAGGATGGGCTTGTCCTTCGCGTCGAGGATCGTCACGCGGCCCACCAGGTCGGCGACCGCCATCATCCCCTCGTCGAGCGGCCAGATGTTGCAGGGCCGCAGCATCCCTTCGCGGCTCTCGCGAACGAACGCGCCGTCGAGCGTGAACCACTGCAAGCGATGGTTCTCGCGGTCGCACACGAGCAGCAGTTCCTTCTCGCCGCGCGTGTCGATGCAGAGGCCGTGCGGCGTCTGGAGCTTGCCGGGCTCACGGCCCGGGCCACCGAACGACTTGATCAGCTTGCGGTCCTTGTCGTAGGAGTGGATCCACGACTTGCCGTAGCCATCGGCGACGAACATCCGGCCGTCACCCGCGACCGCCACCGAAGTGGGATGGAACTCCGACTCGGACGCGTAGATGCCCGACGACTCCGGCCAGCCGAGCGTCCACACCACCTCGCCCTCGATCGTGGTCTTCACCACTTCTCCGCGCATCGTGTGCGCGAGGTAGAGGTATTCGACGCTGCCTTCCATGCGCAGCGTCATGCCATGGAGTCCGCCGCGATACTCCTTGCCCCAGGATCCCGCCACCACGCCCGCGGGCGAGAACATCAGCACCGCCTCCTCGGTGTCCGTGTTGGCGAGGATGCGGCCCTTGCTGTCCACGCACATGCAGCCGTGCGTGCTGCCGATGGGCTTGCCGTCTTCGCGCCGGCCGAAGCCTTCGACCCAGCGATAGCGCGGCGGCGCGACGCGCTCCTCCTGCGTCTCGACTGCCGGCGTGACTTGGGCAGGCGCCTGCGGCTTGTCCTGCTGCGCCGAAAGCGAAGCTCCGACCAACGGCAGCAGCGCGGCCGTCGCGAAGGAGCAGAATGCAGAACGAGAATCAGTGCGTGTGGCCATGGTCCTTCTTGTCCAGATGGGAAAGCGAATGGTCGGCAGCCGCGCCGAACGTGGTGCCCTTCGCATCGTGCGAGAGGCGTGTGAGGACGTCGCGAGCCGACACGTCGTCGCCGGACTCGTGCAGCGACTTGCCGAGGTAGAGGCGCGCGCGCAGCGCGTCGCCGCCGAGCGTCGCATCGCGAGCGGGGCCCGCCAGCGTCTGCGCTGCTTCGAGGTAGCGGCGCTCCTTGAACAGCACGTAGCCGAGCGTCACGTCCGCCGCGGGCGATGGCAACGCAGTGCGAAGCCACTGGCGCGCGCGGACGACGTGGCCGTCGAGCGCATGGAGCCTCGCCAACCGATGGTGCGCATCGAGCTCACCGCCTTGCGCGGCTTGCAGCAACAGCGGCTCTGCGCCGACGCGGCAACCGAGTTCGAGCAGCAGGCAGCCGAGTTCGTGGCACACGCGCGGGTCGAGCGGACTCGCGGCGTGGCGTCGGCGCAGCTCCAGCACCGTCGCCCGCTTGCTGGCGCAGAGGTCGAGAAGCGCTGCGACCTCCGGTGGATCGAGCGGGCCCGGCCGCGCCGCATACGGCCTGCCTTCCGCGTCGAGGATGCAGAGGCCCATGCCCTCGCCGCCACCCACCCACTCGGAGTAGACGCGTTGCTGCTCGAACCCGTCGACGCGCGTCGACACGAACGAGTGCCGCAGCAGCGCAGCCTGTACCTCTGGCGCCGGCAGGCATTCGCGTTCCATGCGGTCGCTCTGCTCGCGGCCAGGAAGCGCGAAGAACACGACGAGGTCGTCCCCGTTGCGTCGCGACGCGGAGGACGAGGCAATCAGGTCCGGACGCCACGCCGGGTGCGGCGTCGCGCACCCGAGCGCGACCAGCCACGGCAACAGGGCAACGGTGCGTCGGCAGTTCACGTCGCCATCGCATCGCAAAACACCGCAACTCGCAACCACGACGCGGCCGCCTGGGATGGTTGCCGCGCGGAGGAATCCGAGGCGAGGCTGCCTCGCTCCCGGTAGAAGGTCGCGATGCGCGCCTCCATCGCGTCCGTGCTGCTCCTCTCGTTCGGCGCCGCCGCTTCCTGTTCTCTCGAACCTGCACCCATGCACCGACCGCACAGCCCTGCCGATGTGCACAGCAACGGCAACCCGCACGAGACGCGCGTGCAGCACGTCTCGCTGGATCTCGAACTCGACTTCGCCGCGAAGTCGGCGCGCGGCTCCTGCACGCTGACGCTCGATCGCGTCGTGGCGGGCGCGCCGCTCGTGCTCGACACGAACGGACTGCGCATCGAGGACGTTCGCGCGGCAGCCGACGGAGCCCAGCTTGCTTGGACCCTCGGAGATGCGGACGAGCACCTCGGGCGCGCGCTGCGCGTCCAACTGCCGTTCGCGTGCGCCAAGGTCCGCATCGACTACCAGACTTCGGCGGACGCCGCGGCGATGCAGTGGCTGGAGCCGGCGCAGACGAGCGGCGCCGAACCATTCCTCTTCACGCAAGGGCAAGCGATCCTGACGCGCACCTGGATCCCGCTGCAGGACTCGCCCGGCGTGCGCGTGACGTGGGATGCGCGGATCCGTTCGCCGAAGGGCCTGCGCCCCATGATGAGCGCGCGCGAACGCGGCGGCTCGCACGAGGGCGGCTGGACCTTCTCGATGCCGCAGCCGGTGCCGAGCTACCTCATCGCGCTGGCCTGCGGTCAGCTGGAAGAGCGAGCGATCTCCGACCGCTGCGCCGTGTGGGCCGAGCCCTCCGTCGTCGAACGTGCGGCGCGCGAACTCGAGGACATGGAACGCATGGTCGCGGCCTGCGAGGAGTTGTTCGGCCCGTATCGCTGGGGTCGCTACGACGTGCTGTTCCTGCCCGCGAGCTTCCCGTTCGGCGGCATGGAGAACCCGTGCATGACGTTCGCGACGCCGACGATCCTCGCAGGCGACAAGTCGCTCGTCGCGCTGATCGCGCACGAACTTGCGCACAGCTGGTCCGGCAACCTCGTCACCAACGCCACGTGGCGCGACTTCTGGCTCAACGAAGGGTTCACCGTCTACCTCGAGCAGCGCATCATGGAGCACGTCTACGGGACGGAGCGCATGCGCATGGAGATCGCCTTGTCGATGCGCCAGCTCGCGCAGGAGTTGCGTTCGCTGCCGGGCAGCGACCAGAAGCTGCACATCGACCTCGCGGGCCGCAATCCCGACGACGGCATGACGAGCGTGCCCTACGACAAGGGCGCGGCGTTCCTCCGGTTGCTCGAGTCGCAGTTCGGCCGCGCCAGGTTCGACGCGTTCTTGCGCGCGTGGTTCGACGAGCACGCGTTCCGGAGCGTGACCACCGCGGAGTTCCGCTCGTTCTTGCAGACGAAGTTGCTCGCCTCGGACCCTGCAGCGGCAAAGCGCATCGACCTCGCCCGCTGGATCGAGGACGAGGGCCTGCCGGAAGACGCGCCGGGCGCGGAGTCCGAGGGCTTCCGCGAGGTCGACGCCGTGCGCCGCGCCTGTTCCGCAGGGCGGTCCGCGGCGCCGCTCCTGCAGGCTCCCGCAGCGATGTGGAACACGCAGCAGTGGCTGCGGTTCCTCGCCGAGCCGGACTTCGATGCTGCGATGCTCGCGGAGATCGACGCGGCCCACGGGCTCACCCGGTCGGGCAACAGCGAGATCCTGTGCGCATGGCTCGAGGCTGGCATCCGGGCCCGCTACGAACCGGCGCTGCCGCGTTGCGAGGAGTTCTTGTGCTCGGTCGGGCGACGCAAGTACCTCAAGCCGCTCTACGAGGCATTGCTGGGGACCGAAGACGGGCCCGCGCGTGCGCTCGCCATCTATCGCAAGGCTCGACCTCGCTACCACGCGGTGGCCGTTCGCACCCTCGATGCCATGCTCGGGTTCGACCCAGGGATCGGGCGCTGAGCGGACCGACCTCGGAAGTCCGCGCATGCAAAGCGCGCGCTTCCTCTTGCCCGCCTGGATCGCTACCCTGCTCGCCCACCATGAGCGCACCCCTCCTCAGCAAGCAGGAAATCACCTTGCTCGCGACCGGCTTCGTCCTTGGTTTCGTCCTCATCGGCGCGCTGGCCGCGCTCGGACTCTCGATCGGCTGCGTGCCGTCGATCTGGTTCGGCATCCCGCACCAGTGACCATCGACTGAGGCTTCGGCCTCACGGTCGAAACCTCTCCCGCGCCGCCATGCAGTACGGATTCGTCATCGACCAGCGCCGCTGCATCGGCTGTCACGCCTGCACGGTTGCATGCAAGAGCGAGAACGACGTTCCGCTCGGCGACTTCCGCACCTGGGTCAAGTACGCCGAGGTCGGCGAGTTCCCGCAGGTGCGTCGTCACTTCGCCGTGTTGCGTTGCAACCAGTGCACGAAGGCGCCGTGCGTGACGATCTGCCCGGTCGAAGCGCTGGAGAAGCGTCCCGACGGCATCGTCGACCTCGACAAGGACGTGTGCATCGGCTGCAAGGCCTGCATGCAGGCGTGTCCCTACGACGCGCTCTACCTCAACGACGAGACGGGCGGCGCCGAGAAGTGCCACTTCTGCGCGCACCGCGTCGAGGTGGGCCTGAAGCCCGCCTGTGAGATCGTCTGCCCGGAAGAGGCCATCATCAGCGGCGACTTCCACGATCCCCTGAGCAAGGTCAGCCGCCTCGTCAGCGAAGTGCCAGGAGCGGCCGCGCGCCGCACCGAGCAGGGCACGGGCCCGAACGTCTTCTACCTCGGCGCGCACGAGACGCTGCTCGAGCCCGGCACCGCGCAAGAGCCCGAGACCTACCTCTGGAGCGACCGCCGGCTGCCGCCGCCGCCGATGCCTGAGGCCGACAAGGCGCGCTTCGAGCGAGCGGACGCGCGCGTCGTGCTCGACGTCGACCACAAGCTGCACTGGGGCGAGAAGGTCTCCGCCTACCTCGTGACGAAGGGCATTGCCGCCGGCGCATGCATGTGGGCTCCGTTCGTCGGGGCCATGGACGCGACGCCGGGTGGCTTCGCGTATGCGCCAGAGATCCTCGGCCTCGTCTTCACGACGCTGACGACCGTGCTGCTCGTCGCCGACCTCAAGCGGCCGAAGAAGTTCCTCTCGCTGCTGCTGCGCCCGAACTGGCGCTCGTGGCTCGTGAAGGGCTCCGTCGTGTTGATCGCCTACTCGACGATCACCACCGCGATCCTCGGCGCGCGTGTGCTCGGATTCGATGCCGTCGCCGACGCGCTTCGCTGGGCCAACGTGTTGCCTGCGTCGATGGCGGCGGCCTACACGGCCTTCCTGTTCGCGCAGTGCGAAGGTCGCGACCTCTGGCAGCGCACCACCGTGTTGCTGCCCCACTTGCTGGTGCAGGCCCTCTGGGTCGGCGGCCTCGCGCTGCTGCCGTTCGTGCCCGATCTCGGTCTGGCGCTCGCGACGACCGTCCTCGGCTTGCTGCACCACGGCCTCGGCCTCTTCGAGCGGCATTCGCGCCACCACACGCCGAATGCGCAGCAAGCGGCCGCGATGCTCGGCGAGGTCAAGGCCTACCGCGGGTCGAAGCGGTCCGCGTTCCGCGTCGGCCTCGCGACCGGCACGTCCGCAACCCTCGTCGCGTTGTGCCTGCTCGCGAGCGGCGTGCAGTCCGCGGCGGCCCTCAGCGTGTGCGCTGCGCTGGCATGGGTCGGCCTCTACTTCTACGAGCAGGCCTACGTGCGCGCTGGCCAGCTGCCGCCGCTGAGCTGATCGCCGACCGGGTCGGCGGTCCGAACCTCGCGTTAGCTGCTCGGTGACGTCACGCGTCTGCGTCGACCATGAGGCCGGCGCAGAACTCGGCGAAGCGCGGCGCGCCGTCGATCGGCAGGCCCTTCTGGCGCAGGCGCGTCAGCGTCTCGTCCTTGCGCGCAGCCTGGATCGTGGTGAACAGCGAGTCCGGATTTACGGAGTCCGGGTGCATGCACGTCACGAAGCCGAGTTCCTGGAAGCGCGATGCGCGGATCCACTGCTCCTGGCGGTAGAGCACGCGCGGGATCACGATGGCGCGACGCGCCAGCGAGAGGATGTCCGTGCACGTGTTGTAGCCGCCGGTGGCGATGACCAGCTCGGACGAGCGGATGAGCGCCGCAGTGGACGGCACGAAGCCGCGGATCGTGCACGGCAGGTCCTCGGACTCCTCGCGGATCCGTTGCTCGAGTTCGGGATCGACGAACGGGCCGGTCAGGATCTCGGCGTGGAAGTCGATCTCCGCGCGGCGGGCGCGCAGCATCTTCAGGAACGGCAGGATCACGGTGTCCGCGCCGCCGTCGCCGCCGCCGATCGTGACGAGCACGGTCGGCTTGCCGGCGCCGTTCGGCGCGTCCTTGAGGCCGTCGTCCGGCGTGCACACGTAGTTCATGAACTTCGCGCGCGAGGCCAACGATGCCGGCAGTTGGTATTCGCGAACCGGGTCGTAGACGTCCTGGTTGCCGTAGACGACCACGTGGTCGTAGTTGGCCTCCAACGCCGCGTAGACGCCGGAGCGCTTCCACGTCTCCATGACCGACTTGGGCTCGTCGAGGATGTCGCGCATGCCGAGGATGCGCTGGCACCCACCGTTCTGGCGCAGCCAATCGAGCGCCGGCAGCAGTTCGCCGCGGCTGCCCGTCGGCGAGTGGTCGACGAGCAGCGCGTTGGGACGATAGTCCTTCACCGTGTGCAGGATCAGGTTGCTGCGCAGGCTGCGGATCGCATCGCCGCTGATCTGCAGCGAACGCGCCTCGTACTGCTCCGCCTCGACCTTCACGAGCGCCGGCAACTTCACATAGTCCGAGCCCGTCGGCATGCCGTAGCGATGCACCATCGGCGAACCCGTGACCAGCAGGACCGACGCCTCGGGATGGCGCGCGCAGACGGCCTTGATCAACGCCATGCAGCGACGCAGGTGGCCGAGCCCGAACGTGTCGTGCGAGTAGACGAGCAGGCGCGTGCCCTTGCCGAACGCCTTCTTGACCGTGGCCGGCACGTTGCGATGGACCTCCGCAGCGCGCTGTCGCAGCGTCAGGAGCACGCCCTCGGTTCCGTCCTGGTCGGTGCGAACCGGCTCCATGGCGACCTCGACCATGCGCGGCTGCCCGTCCTTGTCGACCAGTTGGATCGTCGCGGAACCACGCTGCGAACCGGAGCGAACGGAGCCGAGCGCCTCGGCAAGCGGCGACGAGTGCCCGGCAGCGCCGAACACTTCGCCCAGCGAACGGCCATAGGTGCGGTAGACGGGCCAGCCGACCAGTTCGGCGGCGCTCTGGTTGGCGAACGTGATGCGATCCGTGGAGTCCAACAAGAACACCGCGCCGCCGATGCGTTCCAGCATCGCCTGCAACGAATGCGAGCGCTGCCGTTCCTGGACGAGGCGAGCGTGGCTGGCGAATGCGGTCGCGATCGCAGCGCGAACCTGCGCCTGCGTGAACGGCTTGACGAGGTAGCCGGCGGCGCCGACCTGTTCGGTGCGCTCGACGGTCGCCTGGTCCGCATACGCGGAGATGAAGATCACGGCGCAGCCGTGCTCCGCCACGAGGCGCGACGCGGTCTCCACGCCGTCGGTGCCCTGGGCGAGGTGGATGTCCATGAGCACGAGCTCCGGCTTCTCCGACGACGCGAGCTCGAGCGCCTCGTCGCGATCCGCCGCCGTGCCGACGACGTCGTGTCCAAGCTCCTCGACGATGCGCGTGAGGTGCAACTGGACGACCATCTCGTCCTCCACGATCAGGATGCGCCGAGATTTCATGCGTTCACCGTTGCGGCCTTCTGCTGGCCTTCGAAGAGGATGCGGACCGTCACGCCGCCGTCACCGGTCGTCGTCACCTTGCCGCGAAGTTGGCGTGCGAGCTTGGCCACCAGGCTCGTTCCGAGCGTGCGACGCTTCTCGCCGGTCTTGGGCTGGAAGCCGCGCCCGTCGTCGGCGACTTCGAGCAGCCGCATGCCGTCGGGAAGCTCCTTGAGCCGCAGCGAAACGCGGCCGGCGCGGCCGTCCTCGAACGCGTACTTGAACGCGTTCGTGAGCAGCTCGTTGACGATGAGCCCGCATGCCAGCGACTGGTCGAGGTCGAGATTGAGGTTGTCGACGTCGAGGTCGAGGTTCACCTGCTCCGCCTTGCCGTAGGACTGCACGAGATGGTGCGCGAGCACCTTGAGGTAGCTCTGCGTGTCGATGCGCGCGAGTTCGGTCTGCTGGTAGAGCTGCTCGTGGATCAGCGCGATCGTGCGGATGCGGTGCTGGCTGTCTTCGAGCTTGCGCAGCACCTCGGGGTCGCCCGATGTCGATTGCATCGCCAGCAGGCTGCTGATGACCTGCATGTTGTTCTTCACGCGATGGTGCACTTCGCGCAGCAGCAGTTCCTTCTCGCCCAGCGATTCGCGGAGCTGCTCTTCCACGGCCTTCAGTTGCGTCAAGTCTTGCGCAACGAGCACGTAGCCCTGCAACGCGCCGTCCGAGGTGCGCAACGCCGAACACGACAGCGAGACCGGAACCTCGGTGCCGTCCGTCCGCAGCATCGCGCGATCGAGGCTGCCGCCGACGCGCGCCGACGCGGATGCCAGCGACGACAACGTCTCGCCTTCGGTGAGCTTGCAGAACGTGCGCACGGGCCGTGTCGACGTGGATCCCCGCGCGGCGCCCAGCAGGCGGTCCGCCGCCGCGTTCGTGCGCGTGATCGCGCCGTTCTGGTCGCAGAGGATCACCGATGCGGCCATCGAGTCGAACATCGACTGAAGGCCCGCGACCGAGACCGTGCTCGCCGCGAGCTGGCCAGCCATGCTGTTGAACGCGCGTGCGAGCACGCCGAACTCGTCGTGGCTGGTGACGTCGACGCGCGTGTCGAGACGGCCTTGGCCGAGCGCCATGGCTGCGTCGTGCAAGCGGCGGATCGGCCGGTGGCTCGAGCGCCAGACCATGAGTCCGAGCACGCCGGCAACCAAGACGGCAATGAGGCTGGTGCCCAGCGCGATGCGCGTGGTCTCGCCGGTGCGATCGAGCACGCGGTGGAGTTCGTCGCCGAGGTCCTCCTCCGCCTGGTGCAGATACGCGTAGACGAACTGAAGCAACTCGCCGTCGAGGAACGGTTCGACCGTGCCGCTCAGGAAGTCGAGCGCTTCGGACTGGTTTCCGGCGTCGAACCGCCGATGCATGTCGCGCACCAGCTCTTGCAGGCGCGGCACGCGTTCGCCGAGTTGCTGGAGGTGGCGCAGGCTGTCGCCCATCGGCACCACCATCGGGTTCTTGCCAACACTGTCCGCATCCGCGAGGACCTGCTCGAACATCGCGGCCTCGCGATCCATCTCCAAGGCCGCCGACTGGTTGAGCCAGCTCTTGTCCGCGGCATCCGAATGCGGGCCGACTGCCGTGTGCGCCGCGGCGCGGAACTTCTGCAGCGCCCTGAGCATGCGGGTGCCGTGCTCGATGCGGCCGAATGCCGTCTCCGGTCCGCTCTCCTCGACCGGCTGCAGCACGATCTGCAGGCCGTGGATCTCCACGGTCTCGGGCGCCTGGCCGTCGCTGTAGTCGGCCGTGATCATGCCCTTGACCTTGTCGCTCGACTTGACGTTCTCGAGCTCGACCTTGGTCGCGGTCCACTCGTGCGTGACGTCGTCGACCTTGCACGACACTTCGGCCCGGACGCCTGCGGCCAGCCGCTTGGGATCGAGCGGAACGTCCTTGCCGCTGCGATCCGGGTCCCCATCGGTGCCCGGCGTCAACCGGATGCTGAGGCCATACATCGTGAACGACTTCGCGTCCGGGGCGACGCTCTGGATGCGTCCGCGCAGCTTGGGATACTTGAGCTCCGGAACCTCGCTGACTTGCGTGGCGATGAAGGCTCCCGGGCTGTTCCAATAGCCTTCGAACTCGACGCCGAGCCGCTTCCAGTCGATGCCGCTGATGTCGACTCGATCACTCGGCTGGAGGTCCGACACGCTGGTGCGGACTTGCTCGTTGATGCTGTACGAGGCAATGCCGACGAACAGCACCAAGCTCACCAGCGCCGAGAAGGCGAGGATGAGCCGCAGGCGAAGACTTGGGGCGATCACGCGATAGCAAATAGACAGAGTGGGCGCAAAAGGGACGCGCCTCGAAAGGAAACACCGCAAACCGCAGCCGTGTTGTCCTTGTCCTCGGGGTTTCGGTCAATGACGCCGACGCATCCGCGGGCACATTCCTCGATCCTGCGCGCCGATGCGCCGATGGCATCGGCGCGTCCTTCGACAAGGAGTGCAAGGCTCCGTGGCGCCGTTCGGAGGGCGGGCGGTAAGGTTCTCGCCTCGCATGGATCCGACCACGCTGCGCACGACCCCGCTCGAGAACTTCCCGCCGCCGTCCCAGTGGGACGACTGGACCGAACTCGATGCGCGCGCATGGCCTCGTCGCGTGCAACGCAACTACGCGTTGGTGCCGACGATTTGCTTCAACTGCGAAGCTGCGTGCGGGCTCGTCGCCTACGTCGACAAGAAGGACGGCAAGATCCAGAAGGTCGAGGGCAACCCCTACCACCCGGGCTCGCGCGGTCGCAATTGCGCCAAGGGCCCCGCGACGATCAACCAGGTCCAGGACCCGGACCGCATCCTCTACCCGATGAAGCGCAAGGGCCCCCGTGGCAGCGGGGAGTTCGAGCGCACGACGTGGGACGAGGTGCTCGACACGTTGGCCGCGCGCATCCGCAAGGCCATCGTCGAAGGCCGCTTGACGGAAGTCATGTACCACGTCGGCCGTCCCGGCCACGACGGCTACGTCGACCGCATCCTGCAGTCCTGGGGCGTCGACGGCCACAACAGCCATACCAACGTCTGCAGCGCGGCAGCGCGCCTCGGCTACGTGCTGTGGAGCGGCCACGATCGTCCGTCGCCCGACTACGAGAACGCGACGTTCACGTTGCTGATCTCCGCGCACCTGGAGACGGGCCACTACTTCAACCCGCACGCGCAGCGCATCATCGAAGGCAAGATGAAGGGCGGGAAGCTCGCGGTCTGCGACATCCGCCTGTCGAACACGGCGAGCATGGCCGACTACTGGCTCGCTCCGCGGCCGGGCACCGAGGCGCTGATGCTGCTCGGCTTCGCGCACGTGCTGCTGCGCGACGGCCTCGTCGACTGGAAGTTCGTCGAGGACTGGGTGGACTGGCGCGCCTACCAACGGGCGCGCGGACGCAGCGTCGACTTCGCTTCGTTCCGCGAGGACCTCGCGCGCGACTACGCGGAGGCGACTCCTGCCAGCGTTGCAGATGCTTGCGGCCTCGAAGCCTCGACGATCGAGAACGTCGCGCGCGAGATCGGCAAGGCCGGCGCGAAGTTCGCGAGCCATGTGTGGCGCAACAGCGCGGCCGGCAACGAAGGCGGCTGGGCGGTCGCGCGCAACCTGCAGTTCGTGTCCGTGCTGGTCGGCGCCGTCGGTTCGCTCGGCGGCACGAACCCGGCCGGGGCCAACAAGTTCGTGCCCGCGCCGTTCTGCAAGCCGAGCCCGCAGCAGGTCTGGAGCGAGTTGCTCTATCCGCGCGAATGGCCGCTCGCGCACCACGAGCTCAGCTTCTTGCTGCCCCACTTGTTGAAGAGCGGTCGCGGTCGCGTCGACACCTACTTCACGCGCGTCTACAACCCGGTGTGGACCAATCCGGACGGCGTCGTCTGGATCGAAGCGTTGTCCGACGAGTCGCTGTTCGGCTGCCACGTCGTGCTGTCGCCGACCTTCGTCAAGCAA
>CAZEQF010000058.1:0-10219 GCA_964514315.1 uncultured Singulisphaera sp.
GCGCGAGAACTGTGCGACCCCGCTCGGGTCGCTGAAGGCGCGCGGGTGGTAGTTCGTGACTTCGACCGTGGCCGCCAACTCGACTCCAGGCACCAATTGTCCTGCGGCATCGCGAACGGTGGCGCGCAGGCGCCCGTAGCCGCGCACGACGAGTTCGCATTCGACCGTGGCGCGATCGAGGACGATCCGACCGCTGCGACACGGCGCGAAACGAAGTGTGGACGGCACGTCCGGCCGCTGCGCGGAAGAGGCGGCGTATACGGGATGGTCTTCGAGGAACAGGACCTCGACCTCGCACGCGGATCCCAACGACAGCGGCTCGGTCCAGAAGCGATCGCCGTCGAACTCGATGCCAGCGGAACTGCCGCTGCCATGGTGCGCCGACTCGTAGCGCATGAGCCTCAGCCGATACGGCGGCACAGCCCCGCCGTCGCTGCGCACGACACGCCCGCGCACCACGCATCCACGCAACGCGAGATCGGGCACGCGCACGACGACGTCGTCGGTCCCTGCCGCGACATCATGGAGCTCGAAGTGGAGACCGTCGGCGACGCCGTTCGGCACGACGCGCAGGCTCCAGGCGACATCCGGATGCACGCTCGCGGCAAAGGCCCCGTTCGCATCCGTGCGCACCGACAGCGGCGTGCCGTAGCGCTCTTCCGCGCGGATCCCGCGGATCGTGAGCATCGGGTCGGCCTGCGGCACGAATGCGACCAGCGCGCCGACCATCGGCATTGCGTCCTCCGACACCACGCGGCCGCCGATGCGCGCATAGCACTGCAACGCGAGCGTCACGTGCGCAAACGGGTTGGCATGGTCCGTCGTCACTTCGCGCACTTCGCTGGCCGCCTTGCCGCGCGCCTTCGCGACGAGCTGGAAGCGGCCCGTGCGCGGCATCTCCACCGAGAACGATCCGTCGACCGACGTCGTGGCCATGCCGCCAGAACTCGCGTCGCGCCCGAGCGACGACTCGTGCGACGGATCGCTCATGCGCAGCACGCGGACCGTGGCGCCAGACACTGCGCGGCCCGCCTCGTCGATCACGACGCCGCGGACAGTCGATCTCCGGCTCGACTGCAACACGACCGGCGTCGCATCGTGCGCCGACGGCCTCACGCCGACGCTGGGAGTCGCCACGTCGTCGCGTCGCGCAGAGAGTTCGTAGGTGAAGCCCGGCAGCAGCTGCAGCGAGAACGCGCCGTTCTCGTCGGCGACGGTGGGTTCGGGTCGCCAGGTGCCGAGCCGCCTCGCGAACTCCATCGGCCGCGGTCTTGCGACGACCTGCGCGCCTGCGAGCGGCTGCCCCACCGCGTCGAGCGCAAGCCCGCGGACCACGACCGGAGCCTCCAGCACGACGCGGTAGTCGGCGCCGTGGTCGCGCAGGATCTGGAAGTCGCCGGTGCGACGTTGCGGCGAACGCGGATCGACTGCGGCGGCAAGGCACAGTTCGTGGCCCGAGTGCCCAGAGGCGCGGCCGTCTGCACCGGAAACGAGCGTGGCGAAGGGCAACGCCGCATCGCCGCCGACGCGAACCGTGGCTCCTGTGGCCTCGATCGTCGCCTCGTAGAGCCGCACTTCGGCGCCTTCGATCGCGCGGCCGTCGCCGTCGACGACGAGGAACGCGACGGGCCACGACGCGACGCGCGCGGAGGCGGGGTTCGGAGATGCGTCGCCGCTGACGACAGCAGGCGCGGCATCGGCGACCTCGAGCGGCGGCGCGGCGACGCGAGCCTCGCGTTCGACCATCGCTGCCTCACGCTCGCGTTCGGATTGCGCGCGAGCTTCGTCCGCCGATTCCGTCTGCGCGACGACCGCGAACTGCGGCGGCGCAGGTTCCTCCTGCAGCAACTGCGAACCGACCGCAACCCACGCCAACCCGACCGCCAGCGCCGCTGCTGCAGCGAAGCCCGCGAGCGACTTCGCCACGACCCACGATGCCGCATGCGCCGCATGCAACACTGTCGACGCGCGGCCGCCGACGAGCGGCAACAACGCGACGCACCATGCGGCGCGCCCGCCGTCCGTGCTCGCGTCGAGGCGTTGCTTCAACTCGGCGAGCGCGCGCTTCTGCCGCGTGCGCACGGTCTCCACCGGCAACGCGAGGCGCGCTGCGATCGCGCGCGGCGGCAGCCCTTCGAAGAAGCGCAGCACGACGACGTCGCGCATCGGCGCGGGCAACGCGAGCACGGCGCGCACGACCTGAGCGCGCACCTCTTCGCGCGCGAGCAACTCTGTCGGCGTCGGCGGCGGCAGCGGCGCGCCGACCATCTGTTCGCGCGCGGCACGGCGCATCGCGCTGCGGCGCTGCTTGCCCGCGAGCCGCCGTGCAATCGTCGCCAGCAGCGCGCGCGGCGAAGCAGCCGCGACCGGTCGCGAGAGCCACGACAGCCATGTCGATTGCGCGAGGTCGAGCGCGAGCGCTTCGTCGCGCACGAGTTGCTTCGCGAGTCGCCGCACGAACGCATCGTGCTGCAACAACGACTCTGGGGCGAAGGGACGGGAGTCAGGATCCATGGCGCGAGAACGGGTCGGCGTCCGGTCGGAAGCATCGCCGACTTCGCGCACGCTGCGCGAGGCCCGACAACTTCCTCACGGACGCCCGAGTGCCCGCCGAGCCAGGAACCGGTTCGCGCAGTCGCAGATTCCCGATCTGCCGCGCGGCCCGCCTACTGCGCGAAGTGCTCCGGGATGCAGTAGTGCCACTTGTCCCAGCGGCGCGTTCCCAGTTCGCCCTGGCGCAGCAGTGCGCCATACGCGATGGCCTTGTTGCGCACGGCGCTGCGCACGGTGTGGTCCGCGAGCAGGAAGAGGCCCGTCGTCAAGAACGTGTGCGCGCCGCCGAGCGGAGCGTCGCCGAAGCGGATGCCATAGGCCGCATCCCAGTAGTTGGCAGGGACCGCATTGCCGTTGTGGCTCGTCGCGACGTAGTAGCGCAGGCCTTCGGCAACGAGGCCGAACTGCGTGCTGCGGTAGTTGCGAACCCACGCGTATTCGACGGCAGGAACCACGTCTTCGGCGATGCGCAGATAGAGCGGATCCGCGAAGTGACGGTAGGCGGCGAGGTAGCCGAACAGCACGGCGCCGTGTTGCCACGGCATGTAGAACTCGTGGTTCATCGGCCAGCCCGTGCCGCCGTAGTTGCTCTGGAACGCCATCGCCACGCTTGCGTGCGTCTTCTTGCGCATCGCATCGACCGTGTCGCGCGTGCGCAGGAACGCGTAGTTCTTGAGGTTCGCGTCGCCGGTGGCGAGGTAGGACTGCACGAAGCCCTGCATGCACCAGCCTTCGGCGCGCACGGCCTGGATGAACCGCGTGTTGAACGTCTGCACGCGCATCAGCGACTTGAGGCTCTGGCCGAGCTGGCGCAGTTCTTCCTGCGCCCAGCAGTCGCCGCTGATCGTCCAGTAGTCGAACAGCAAGTCGGACGTCCAGTGCTCGTGGTCGAAGTGCTCCCAACGATGCGCGCGCTGCCCGTAGGCGGTGTTCACGCGCGTGCGATAGCTCGTGTACGGATTGTTCGCATAGAGCGGACGACGGCCGAGCGACTCGAAGGAGAGGTCGCGCGAACCCGGATAGATCGGAACGCCGTCCCACAGGAACAGCGGCGCCGTGTCCGTGCACTGAAGACCGTAGAGGTGGTACGGGCGCGCAGCCTGCATCCACGCCTTCTGCTCCAGTGCCGTGACGAGGCGATGATGGCCCGCCTGCACTGCATGGGCGAGCTCAGGGCTCATCGGATGGTTGCGAGGCGTGCCGGTGGTGCCCGTTGCGAGCGCATCGCCGCGCGATCCCCACGTGCCGAACCAATTGCCGCCGAGCCACGAGTTGTATTCGCCCTCGGCGCGCGCATAGGAGTCCGCAGGGCCGGCAACGGGGCCGCCCAGCAGGCCGAGGCTGCCGGTTGCTTCGGCCGTCGGTTGCGTCGGCAACGGGAACAGCGGCGAACCGTTCATGACGCCGGCGCTGGCGAGCACGGCGTCGCGATCGCCCTGCGGCTGGCTGTAGTCGAGCGTCGCGAGCAAGAACCGATAGCGGCGCGTCTGCGCGTCGTCGATCCAGTCGTTCTGCATCACGCGATAGCCCGCGAGGCCGCCGCTCAACTGCTGCCATGCTTCGATGCCGTTCTCGGTGGCACGGTACGGGAAGCTCCACGCGCCGCCGCCACCGACGAGGAACCGGGCTTCGTTCACGTCGACGCCGCCCAGCACATACATGTTCGGGTCCTGCGAACCGCTCGGCGAATCGCTGCCGAGGTAGTCGTTGCCGAGCACCCAGTCGACCGTGACGAACGGCATGTCGCGGTACTCGGTGAGGTAGAACGTCGACGACAGGTAGTCGCGGCCGATGCCGCCCGACGTCGCGTAGTGGTAGGTGCGATGGCGACGCACGCGGACCAGCGGCGTCTCGGCGAGGACCTGGCCTGCGCCCGTCACGAACGAACGATAGGAGACGCCGAACGTGTCGAGCACCTCCGCGCCGATCTGCAACGTCGACTGCGCTTGCTGCACCCACGCATGCGGGGCGAACGCGCCCGTGAGCGCCGTTCCGGCCTGCACCGAGTAGGTCGTCACCGACGACGCAGGAAGCGTCGCAGTGAACTGGGCCTGCGCGACACGGATCGAGCCGTCATGCCAACGCTGCAGCACACGCCACGCGGTGGAATGGCCAGCGACCGTGAGGCCGTTCGTGCTGGAATGGAGCCCGTAGGGCAGAGGGACCGACGCGAGGACGGTCTCGGTGCGCGCCGAGGTCGACTCGTTGCGCACCGTGAACTGCGGCACGAAGCCCTGCGTCACCGAAGGACCGCCTGGTCCCATGCCAACGACGGGTGAGTTCGGCAGGATGGGGCCGGATCCACCACCGGAGCCGCCAGAACCACCGCCGCCGGAGGTCGTGTCCTCCACTTCGGAAGTGCAGCCAGCTGCAAGCGCGAGTAGCAGTAGCGACGCCCATCGCACCGAGGGAACAGCAGGTTGAGAATGGCAAGTCGACACGGGTATCTCCGAGGCCGCGGCAAGGCTGCGAGCCAAGGGCTGGATCGACGGAAGCGGGCGGCGGGTGATCCTCCGTGATCCCGCGTTGTCCCGTTTCGAGCCCTCCCCCATGGGGTCGGCGTTTCCGAGGCGCCTGGAACGTGCGCGGGCTGGCCGGGCTGCTCCTTGCCCCGTGCCGTGCCTTTGTCTACAAGGCTCGCCTTCCAACCCGCACCGAACGACCGCCCATGACCCACGTCATCGCTCAACCCTGCATCAACGTGAAGGACAAGGCCTGCGTGGATGTCTGCCCGGTGGACTGCATCCACGGTGGCGACAACGACCCGCAGCTCTACATCAACCCGAACGACTGCATCGACTGCACCCTGTGCGTCGACGCGTGCCCGGTGCAGGCGATCTTCGCGGAAGAGGACCTGCCGGCGGAGTGGAAGCCCTTCGCGAAGACGAACGCCGACTACTACGCGAAGCCCTGAAGCCGCGGCGCCGCATCGGCGCCGGCTTCGTGCCTAGCCGCCGCGCCCACCGTGCGCGGCCCATGCCGTGAGCGACCCACGCTACAGCCGCCAGACCCGAGTCCGCGGCATCGGCGTTGCGGGGCAAGAAGCGCTCGGCAGATCGACGGCGCTGATCGTCGGCCTCGGCGCGCTCGGGACCCACACGGCGTCTTCGCTGGCGCGCGCCGGCGTCGGCAGGCTGTGGCTGTGCGACCGCGACATCGTCGACCTCGGCAACCTGCAGCGGCAGGTGCTGTTCGAGGAGCAAGACGCGCGCGAGGGAACGCCCAAGGCCGTGGCTGCAGCGCGCTCGCTGTCGCGCGCGAACTCGACGATCGCGGTCGAGCCGTTCGTCGCGCACTGCAGCATCGACTTCCTCGCGTCGCTGCCGGGCAAGCCCGACCTCGTGCTCGACGGCACCGACAACTTCGCCACGCGCTACCTGCTCAACGACTGGTGCAAGCAGAACCGCGTGCCGTGGATCTACGCGGGCGCCGTGGGCGCGGAAGGCGCCTCGATGGTCGTGATGCCGGACGGCCCGTGCCTGCGTTGCCTGTGGCCCGAGCCCCCCGCCGCGCACGCAGTCGGCACGTGCGAGACCGTCGGCGTGCTGGAGCCTGCGATCGCCGCGGTGACTGCGTTCCAGGCGGCGGAAGCGATCAAGCTGCTCGCGGGCAAAAAGGACGCGATCACGAAGGGCATCTTCACGTGCGACGTGTGGCGCGGCAGCTACGGCACCGTCGCCGCCGCAACGTCGAGCGATCCCGACTGTCCTGTCTGTGCAGGCCTGAGCTACCCGGCGCTCGAAGCGCGCGAGCCGCAGGCCGCCGTGCTGTGCGGCCGCGACGCAGTGCAGATCGACCCGCCGCGCCGCGGCGCCATCGACCTCGACGCATTGCGAGAACGTCTGCGCGCAGCCCACGTCGATGCCGTTCGCTCCCCGCACTACGTCGCGTTCTCGGCGGACGGCGTCGACGTGCGCGTGTTCCCGACGGGCCGTGCGCTGCTGTTCTCCGTGCACGACTTGCTGCGCGCGCGCGCGATCTACGACCGCTGGGTCGGGGCGAACGCATGATCTACCTCGACCAGGCCGCGACGAGCTTCCCCAAGCCGGAGCCCGTGCTCGACGCCGTGATGCGCTTCTATCGCGACGTCGGCGTGTCGAGCGCGCGCGGCAGCGGCAGCCGTTGCCAGGAAGCGCACCACGTTGTGCAACGCGCGCGACGGCGCATGGGCTCGCTCATCGGCCTGCCCGCGGACCGCGTCGCGTTCACGTCGGGCACAACCGAGTCGATCAACCTGTTCCTGCGCGCGTTCCTGCAACCGGGCGACCTCGTGCTCACCACCGCGTTCGAGCACGCATCGATCGCACGGCCGCTGCGCGCGCTGCAGCGCTCGATGCAGCTGCGCATTCGCGTTTTGGAGCCGGACCACGACATGGGCCTGTCCGCCGACACGGTGCGACGCGCGCTCGACGAAAGCCGGCCGCGGCTGTTCGCGTTCAGCCACGCGAGCAACGTGACCGGCGCGCACTTCGACGCGGCCGCGTTCTGCGCGCTCGCGAGGAAGTTCCACGCGACGACGTTGCTCGACGCGAGCCAGACCGCGGGCCACACGACGATCGACATCGGCGCCGACGCCGTTGCGTGCAGCGCGCACAAGGCCCTGCTCGGGCCGCCGGGGCTCGGCGTGCTCGCGTGCCGCGCAGGCCTCGAACTCACGTCGCAGAAGCAAGGCGGCACCGGCTCCAGCGCGGCGCTCGACGAGCAGCCGGCCGAGTGGCCGACCGCGTTCGAGGCAGGCACGCCGAACACGCCGGCGATCTTCGGCTTCGACGCCGCGCTCGCGCTCGCCACGCCCGACGCGCAGCGCAAACGGCTCGACGCGTCGCTCGCGGTCGTGCACGAACTCGAGTCGCGCATGCGCGACGACGATCGCTTCGTCGTCTACGCGCCGACGGGCCCGCGCATGCCCGTGCTGTCGTTCGTGCGCAACGACCTCGACCCGGCGGACGTCGGCGCCATGCTCGACGCGCACGACATCCATGTGCGCACCGGCCACCACTGCGCGCCGTGGATCCATCGGTTCCTCGGCTCCGAACACGGCGGGACCGTGCGCGTGAGCCCTGGCCCCGAAGTCAGCGCAGACGACATTCGGCGGGTATGGGAAGCGCTGGCGACCTGAGCAGCTCCCACGCCTCGACGGCGATGCCGAAGAAGTCGTTCTCGTTGCCGAGCCCGGCCGGCAAGTAGCGCAAGTGGTCGGGCAAGCCGATCGCATAGCGATTGCCCGGCAAGCTCCCCGACAGCAGCAGGTCGCGCACGAGGTCGCGCTGCACGTCGCGCAACCCGATGCCAGGGTGGCTGCCCCAACGCCACAGCATGTCCTCGAACAGCCGCGCCGCGGCCTCGCGCGGCAAGCGGTCTTCCTTGGCCATCGCCGCCGCCTGCTGCAGCGCCGGTTCGACGAACGTGGAGCCCTCGGGGAACGGCTCGCCGGCAGCCCATCGCACGAACGCCCATTCCGCGACCTCGGGCAATGCGGCGGCGACCGGCTTGGGCCGGGCTTCGGCGCACAACCGCATCGCGAGCGCGATGGCGACGTGGCGACGCACCGCGGGAACGGCCCCCCACGCGGCGCGTTCGGCGACCGCGCGCTCCACCGGACGGCCGAGCACATAGGCCACCGCGAGACGCGGCCACGCAGGCTCGTCGAGCGGCTGCGGTTGCGCGGGGATCCAGCCTGCGAGCGCTTCGCAAGCAGTCGCATCGAACGCGAACAACTGCAGCAACCGCCAGTCGGGCCGCGACTGCGCGTCCGCGCGCGCGGAGCCGGACGCGCCCAACGCCAACGCCGCCGCTTCGCGCAACGTCGCGTTCGCTTCGCCAGGGCTCTGCATCCACTCGCGGGCGCGCTCCGCGAGGTCCGCAACCGGAACGGCGGCGTCGCGTTGCAGCACGGCGCGCAGCAGCCATGCACGCTGCACGAGGTTCGCATGCGCCGGCGCCCGCTTCTGCAGATACGGCTGCAACAGCGGATCGGGAACGGGCGCGCCGGCCAGCACCGCGGCGGCGAGCACGCCTGGATTGTCGACGCGCAGCAAGGCCTGCGGGCACGAAGCGCCGACGCCAGGGAACCGCGAGCTCGCGAGCAAGGCAGCGACGAGCAGCACGGGCTCGGGCTCCTGCCGGTTGCGACCGAGCGACTTCGCCCAGAAATCCGCGGGCGCGCGTTCGCGGGTCGGCCCCAGCGCGAGCAGGAAGCTCGCGCACAGCCGGTCCTGCATCGGCGACTTCTCGTCGAGCGAGGCGAGGACGCGGTCTTCCCCGTAGGGCTCGGACGCCATGACGGCTGCGCAGAACGCCGACATGCGCCGCTTCATGTTGGATTTCTCGTCGCTCGCGAGCCCGAACAGGGACGGCGCCGCCGTGGGACCGAGTTCGCGCGCGAGTTCCCAGCCGGCGCGAAGGTCGCGAGTCGGGGCCTCGAGCAGCAATTCGGAGAAGCGAGCGCGCAGCCGCGCGTCGTTCGCGGGCAGCGCCCCGAGCCGCGCCGCTTCGGTCTGTGCGAACGCGCATTGAGCGGACGATGCGCCGATGCCGACAAGAAGAAGCCGTAGAAGGGCGGACTCGAGGGAACGAGGCCGCATGGACGGTCTTCCGGGCAAGGGCGACATGAGCAACGGACAGCAGATCCTGAACAGCGAGGAAGTCGAGTTCTTGCTCGACTCCTCGGGCAACGGGCCGAGGCAGGATGCCAGCGCGGACAAGTCCGCCCAGCAAGCCGTCACCATGCGCGGCGACCTGGACCAGATGCCGCTCGGCGACGTGTTCCAGACGCTCGGCCTCACCAAGATGGAAGGCGTGCTGCGCGTCTGCAACCCCGTCGAGCAGCGCATCGTCTACTTCCGCGGCGGCAATCTGCGCATCGTGGTCCCGCCGCGCTTGCTCATGCGCCGCCTCGGGCAACGACTGCTGCAGGCCGGCCTCCTCACGTCCGACGACCTCCGCAGCGCGCTGACCGAGCAGAAGCGCTCGCCGCGAGGCCTCGACGAGGTCCTCGTCAGCAACGGCTACGTGAGCCGCGAGCAGATCGACGACATCGTCGCGCTGCAGGTCAGCGAAGAGCTGTTCGGCCTGTTCACCTGGACGCACGGCACCTTCGAGTTCTGGAAGGGACCGCCGCAAGACGAAGCGCTGCAGCAACGGCTGGAGAACTGCCACGAGTTCGAGGTGAACAGCCTCCTGCTCGAAGTCGCGCGCCGCAGCGACGAATGGGAAGGCATCCTCGAGTCGCTCGACAACCTCGACGAAGTCCCGGTGCGCACGCGGCAGCCGGAGACGGAAGGGCTCACCGACGCGCAGAAGCTCGTGCTCGGCGCAGCCGACGGCAAGCGCACCTACCGCGAGCTCGCGGACATCACGGTGCTCTCCGAGTTCGAGTGCGCGCGCCTCGCGCGCAGCCTCGTGCAACTCGGGCTCATCGAACGCGCGAGCGCCACGCACATGCTGGAGCTCGCGCAGTCGCACCTCGACCAGGGCCACGGCAAGATCGCGCTGATCCTCGCGCAAGCGATGTGCGACCGGCGCGAAGAACGGACCGTCGACACGTCGCGCGCGCTCGCGTCGTTGTTGCGCGGCGCCGGCGAGCCGAAGCTCGCTTCTGCCGTCTTGCTCGAATCGGCGCAGCTGCAGGAAGACGCGGAGACGGCGCTGAAGCTCGCGCAGGAGG
>CAZEQF010000058.1:10229-14880 GCA_964514315.1 uncultured Singulisphaera sp.
CTTCTTGCGCACGACGATGCTCGCGCATCTTCGCGCCGGCTCGCCCGAGATCGAACAGGTCACGTTGGACCTGCTCGACGGCCTGCTCGCGGACGGCGACGTGGAACGGTTGTTCGCGGTCGTCGAGGAGACGCGGCAACTCAACCACTACACGCCGCAGGTCATGGTCCGCGAGGCGCGCGCGCTCGCGAAGAAGAAGGAACGCGACCCTGCAGTCGAAGTGATGCTGCGCGCCGCCGGCGAGTTCGAGAAGAAGGGCGACCGCCGCCAACAGATCGAACTGCTCGAGCTCGCATTGCGCCTCGACCGCGACCGCAAGGACATCCAGAAGCAGATCCAGGCGCTTCGTTCCACGCCGCGCACGCGCGCGATGCGGATCGCGGCGGCAGCGGCCACGGCCATCGCGCTCGTCGGCGCCGGCGTCGTCTGGTGGTCGGGCAACACGGAGACGGAGCGCATCCGGCTCGAGAGCTCGCGCATCGAGGCCATGCTCGCAGCAGGCGACGTGAAGCAGGCGGCCGCAGCGCTCGCGGCGCTGACGTCCTCTTGCGGCGAAGGCAACCAGCTCGATTCGCTGCGCCAGGCCGTTCGCTCCGCCGAGGCCGAACAGCTCCACGCGCACAAGGAGACGATGCGCAAGGAGGCATCGACGCTGCTGCAACAGGCAGGCGACCTCATGGCGAAGGGCGAACTGGCGGAGGCGCATGCGATCTACCAACGCGTGCGCAGCAATCCCGATCTCGCGGGCGAGTCGGATTCCGCCGAAGCCGCGCGATTCGAGTCGCTGCATCGCGACCTCACCAACGCAGTCGTGAAGCTGCCGGACCTGCTGCCCCAGCCGCCGTCCGACCTGCTCGACCGGCAGAAGATCGAAGAGACGTTGACGATGCTGCAGCGTTCCGTCCAGGAGCCGCTGCGCGACGCAGCGCGCGCGATCCTGCGGTTGCGCGCAGCCGATGCGCTGCCGCCGATCGCCGACGAAGCGAAGCTGCGCGCATTCGTCGAAACCGCGGAACGCGCCGCGCCGGTGCTCGACCGTGCAGTCGAACTCCTGCAGGCGTACGTGGCGGCTTCGCAGCGCACGAGCGAACAGCGGCGTCTCGATCCGTTGTTCAAGTCCGCGCTGCAGAAGGAGCGCGAGCTCGACTTCACGGCAGCGCTGGAGATCTACCGCCAACTCGCGTCGACGCAGGCCAACACGGAAGGGCTCGAGAAGCACTTCCGCGCGAAGGTCACCGAACTCGAGGGCATCCTCGGCGTCTGCGCAGGGATCGAGGCCGCGACCAAGAGCGGCGACCATCGCACGGCGAAGCGCGAGCTCGCGGCGTTGGAGCAGGCGTTCCCTGGCATCCCGTTCCGCTCCGTGGTCCGGCTTCCGGTGCGGCTCGAGACGTCGGTGCCGGGCGCCCGCGTGCACTGGAACGGGGCCGACGTCGGCGCGACGCCGATGCTCACGAGCTACGTGCCGGCGGCATCCCATGTCGCCGAGTTCGCGCTCGACGGTTTCCTGCCGATGCGCGTCACGCTGCCCGGCGAGCACGACGGCGTGATCGTCGCGACGCTGACCAGAAAGCCCGAAGCCGAAGCGACGCTGGCGGCGCCCATCGACCAACCGATGGCGGCTGCGCCGGAACGCACCTTCGCGTCCGACCGCGACGGCGCGGTGCTGGCGATCGACAACCGGACTGGAGCGACCCTCTGGCGCCATGCGCCCGAGGACGCGACGAGCGCGCGCAGCGTGCCGCAGCTCTACCAGGGACTCGTGCTCACGGCTGCGCCCGACGCGCCGCTGTTCGCGCACGACCAGACGACGGGCGCAGTCCGCTGGCAGCGAGACGACCTCGCGACCGACGTGGCGCCCGTTCCACTCGACGGCCGCATCGCCGTCCGGCGCGACGATCAGGACGTCGTGTTGCTCGACCCGCGCGACGGCCGCGACCTCGGCCATTGGCGCCTTCCGGCTCGGGCCACGGGCGAACTCGCCGCCGATGCCCGCACGCTCGTGACGGCGCTCGACGACGGTTCGGTCGCGGCGCTCGACGTGAAGTCGATGGCCACGCGGTGGCGGACCGGCGGCGGCGAGTTCGGCGCCACCTTGGCGATGACTCCGGAAGGCGTCGTCGCGCTCGGTGACGACGGCGCCGCCGCGCTGCTCGACCTCGAGACCGGAAAGGCGAAGTGGCGCACGGAACTGCGCGGCACTCCGATCGGCCGCACGACCACGAACCGCGACACGGTGGCCGTGACCTTCGACCAACACGTCGTCGTGCTCGCGCTGGCCAGCGGCCGCGAGGTGCTGCGGATCCCGAGCGGACGCTCTGCCTGGGCCAGCGCCGCAACGATGCTCGGCGACCGGTTGGCGGCGCGCACGCGTTCGGGCGAGACCGCGGTGTTCTCGCTCGACTCCGCTTCGCCTCGCTACGCGCTGGCCTCGGACCGCGCCGAGTCGCTCGTCGGCGACCGCCGCACGTTCGTGCTGCAGGCTGTCGGCAAGCGCCTCTGCGTCTACCGCTCGATGCCGTGACGGCCCGGAGCCCGATGGCCCGGGCCTCGTCCGCGAGGCGTCGGATCGGCAGGACGCCGTCCGATTTCCGCCACTCCGGCAGCAATGGCAGCCGATTGCGCCCGATCGCAATGAGCAATCAGGAACGCCCCATGGCGCCGCACCAGTGGACCGGCCAGGCCAGTCCGCGGCTGCGCGCACCGTCCGACACCCCAGACTGCGCGATCTTCGAGATCGGGCTCCAATCGGCGAATGCACGCCGAATTCGCAGGAGCCATGCGAACACGTCCCACCGTTGGCAACGGCCGCTCTTGAACCCATCTCGCACATCGGCGAACGTGCGCGGCCGGGAACGTTGGCCTTGGCATGCACATTGCTTTCGGTCTATCGCTCACTCCGCGACTCATCTATGCGACTCAACCTTCTGACGATTTCCTTGGTCGCCGCGCTCGGCCTCACCGCCTGCGCCGACCACGCAGCCCGAATTGTCGCCACCGACACGAACACGCAACCGCCGATCGGCCCGTCTGACGGGAACACGGTCGGAGGCGGCGGCACGGGCGGCGGCAACACGGACCCGGGCACCGGAGGCGGCACGAACAACGGCGGCAACGTCGGCAGCAACACGGGTGGCGGCTCGTCGGGCAACACCACGGGTGGCACGGGATCGACGGCCGGTTCCGGTTCGCCGGTCACGGGCGGCGACGGCAACTCGGTCCAGGACGGTGTGGTCGGTGGCGGCAGCGGTGGCGGCGGATCGCCGGTCCCCGAGCCGGGCACGATGCTGCTCGTCGGCAGCGGCCTCGCCGGCGCAGCCCTGATGCGGCGCCGTCGCCGCGAGTCCGCGGCGGCAACCGCCGCCAAGTGAACGGATCGTCCGGTCGCAGCGTCCGAAGCGACGCACTGTCAGCGCATGCCTGAGCCACAAGCCGGAACCAGCAGTCGCCCAGCGGAGCGACTGCGTTCCTCGCGCCCTCGACAACTCCCGACGCAGGGAGGACCGCAGGCATCGACGCGCCAGGGGACTCGCTCCCCGCAGAGCCGCGCGAGAGCAACCTGCGCGCGCATTTCCTAGGATGCGCGCGTGAACGGCCTACGCCTCATCACCGCGCTCAGCGCCTGCCTTGCCGGCTGCGCTGGACCCGTTCCGGTCCCTGCCGCGGAGCCATTGGTTGCCGACCCGATCGAGCAAGCGTGCGCGGCGTTGCTCGATGCGCCGCCGGAGCGAATGACCGATGCGCTGCGAGCCACCTTGGCGCTGGGTCGCGAGGCGACGCCGCGGCTCGCGGCCATGCTGAAGGCGCGGCCGGATGCTGCGAACGTGGACGCGGGACTCGCCGCATTGGGATCGCTCGGCGGCTCCGATGCGCGCGCGACGTTGCGTGAGTTCTTGCTCGCGCGCGGGCCGCATGCGGCCGCCGCAGCGCTCGCGCTGGCGGGCTGCGCCGAGGACTCCGACCGCGAGGACCTGATCGCGATCCTGCGCGACCGGCTCGCGGATCCAGCGCTGCGAACGGCGTGCGCCGCGACGTTGTTGCGGCTCGGAACGCGCGCCGAGGTCGCCGAGTTCGTGCGCGGCGTGTTGCTCGCGGGCACGCCGCACGGCCGCGAACTGGAGACGAGCCTCGGGCTGCCGCGACGCCCGCGCTGGGCCTTCGAACGCTACTTGCTGCAACGCGCGCTGGTCGATGCGGCAGGCCAGGACTTCGGGCTCGACACCGACGCGCCGTGGGACGCGTTGAAGGCTGCAGCAGACCGCATCGACGCGTGGCTTCGTCAGACGCGCTGAATCGCGGAAAGCGAGCTGCGCCTGCGGTGCGGAGCGATCAGGGGAAGGCGGTCGCGACGCTTTGCAGCGCGACGTCGCGGATCGCGCCGTTGCGCAACAGCACGCGACCCTTGTAGGGCATGTGCCGACGCTCGCATTCGACCTGGACCTCGACATCGCCCTCTGCAGGCGCGCCGGCGAGATCGCTCAGGATGCGAAGGTTGCCGTAGCCCATCTGCAGCAGGCGCGCTTCGACGGTCGCTCGCGTGCGGTCGCCGACGGACGGAGGTGCGACCGGCGCGCCGCCCTCGACGACGACTGGCGCCGGCTGCGCAATGCGGACGATCGCCTGCCCGATGCTCTCGGCCGCGTGCAGCGTC